>JAPOYS010000073.1 GCA_026706455.1 Chloroflexota bacterium
CTTATAACCTTCCGGGTGTAAACCGGATGCTCTGCCAATTGAGCTAAACGCCCTTAACCGCATAGATTATAGACGCAATGTCACGCTGGAGTCAAGGCGGTTCCGGCGGACGCCAAAGGCGAGCGGCCTGCCGGTCTACATCTTGGGCGGCGTGACACCGGTCTGCCCTTGATACTTGCCTTTCTTGTCAGCGTAGGATTGCTCGCAGGTTTCGTCCGCCTCAAAAAATAACACCTGCGCCAAACCCTCGTTGGCGTAAACTTTGGCCGGCAGCGGCGTCGTATTGCTGATCTCGAGCGTGACGTAGCCTTCCCATTCCGGCTCGAAGGGCGTGACGTTGACGATCAAGCCGCAGCGGGCGTAGGTTGACTTGCCCAGGCAGACGGTCAGCACCTTGCGCGGAATGCGAAAGTACTCAACCGAGCGCGCCAGGGCAAATGAATTGGGTGGGATGATGCAGACATCGCCGCGAAAGTCGACGAAGGAATCGCTGGCGAAGTGTTTGGGATCGACGATGGCCGAGCGCACATTGGTGAAGATCTTGAATTCATCGGAGACGCGCAGGTCATAGCCGTAGGAGGAGACTCCGTAGCTGATCGCGCCCTCGCGCACCTGCTGGTCGACGAAGGGCTCGATCATGCCGTGCTTTCGCACCATGTCCTTGATCCAATGATCGGGCTTGAGTCCCATCGCAGGCTCCTTGGCTGTGATTTACATGCGTTCGGGCGCGGACATGCCCATCAGGCGCAAGAGCCGATGAAAGACGACGGCGGCCGCGCGGTAATAGCGCAGACGCGCCTTGGCCGTATCCAATGGCACTTCACTGTGCAGCACGCGCACGCGATCGTAAATTGGGTGAAAGACGGCCGCCAACTCATGCGCGAAGAAGGCGAGCTTGTGCGGCTCGTAATTGACAACCGCCTGCTCAATCACATTGCCCAGCTCCAGCGCCTTGCGAATGAACTGGAGCTCGTCGGCGCGGAGCAGGCCCAAGTCGGCGCCAGCCTCATCCAAGCCGCGCTCCCTAGCTTCCCGAAAGATGCCGGCGCAGCGAACGTAGGCATTCTGAATATAGTACACTGGATTCTCATTCGACTGTCTCACAACCTGATCGACATCGAAGTCCAATTGCGAATTGGGACTGCGCGCCAACATGTGATAACGGACGGCATCGGCGCTCGTCATTTCGACCAGGTCATCCAGGGTGTCGAAATCGCCCGCGCGCTTCGACTGCTTGACCGCTTCGT
Source organism: Chloroflexota bacterium (assembly GCA_026706455.1). Taxonomy (GTDB): domain Bacteria; phylum Chloroflexota; class Anaerolineae; order Aggregatilineales; family Phototrophicaceae; genus UBA6055. Next base: position 1,248 of record JAPOYS010000073.1, read on the forward strand.
ATTCGCCACGCTCCTCATTCCAGCGCACGGCGCGCACCATCTGGTTAAAGATGACATGAATAGGCGCCGGATCCAGCCCAAGCGCGCGCAGCCCGTGCTTGACAACCTGCGCCTGTGAAAAGTGATCCGTGCCCAGCACATTGACCGCAACGGCGTAGCCTCGCTCCAGCTTGTCGCGATGGTAGGCGATATCGGGCAGGGTATAGGTGGGGACGCCATCGCTCTTGACCATGACCCGGTCTTTTTCGTCGCCGAAGGTCGTGCTGCGGAACCAGGTGGCTGGTTGGTAGCCCTTCGCGCTCACATCTGCGATCTCGTCGGCGTCAGCGCCTGCCCAATAAGCCGACTCGTAGATATGCCCGTTATCGCGCATCGTGTCGAGCGCCCGCCAGATCTTGCCGGATTCGAATAGCGAAGTTTCGTTGTAAAAGGCATCGTGTGCGATATCAATGGAAGCGAGCGACCGCTTAATCCAATCGAACATGCGCGCCTCGGCGGCGTCGCGGAAGTAGTCCCAGCCGCTATCGCGCAAGGAGTCGCCGCGCTCGGCGGCTAGCTCAGCCGCCACATCGACCAGGTACTCGCCTTGATAGTAACCCGCCTGCAGGTCGACCAGTTCGCCCAACTGCTGCAAGTAGCGCAGTCGCAAGCTCTCGCCCAGCTTGACCATCTGTTCGCCGGCGTTGTTGTAATAGTATTCGCGCTGGACGGCATAGCCGGCTGCTTCCAGCAAGCGCGCCATCGCATCGCCAATGACGGCGCCGCGCGCATGCCCGATGGTGACGGGCCCGCTGGGATTGGCGCTGACGAATTCGACCTGCGCCGTCTTGCCCGCGCCGATATCCAACTGAAAAAGAGCTTCGCCTTCGGCGATGATATTGTCCACCTGCCGCCTCAGGTAATCGTCGGCGATGCGGCAGTTGATGAAGCCCGGCGGCGCCACTTCGACCGCGCAGCTGAATTCGAGCGCCGGCAGCCTCTCCTTGATCAGGTTCGCGATTTCAATGGGCTTTCTGCGCGCAAGCTTCGCCAAGCCCATGGCTGGATATGACAGGTCGCCTTGATCGGCGCGGCGCGGCGGGCTGACTGGGATATAGGGAATCTCGAATTCTGGCAGCTCGGCCGCCGCCTGCGCCCGACGTATCGCCGTGGCAATCGCCTTTTCCAATTCCTTATTGAGGAGTTTCAATGGTCTCTATCCCAAACCGTAATACAGCGTAAGCGGCTTCGGATTCTAGCAAATTTGCGTGGCATAGGTAATAGCGATTTACGACCCTGGGGGCCGGGCTGCAGGCAGATACTCGGCGTCGAGCGTCGGCGAAGCGCCCGCTTTCCGCGCCCAGACCTGGCTGTAATCGTCCTGCCAGATCTCAATCGAAATTTCGCCCATGTCAAGCGACTCCAGCGTCCGCCGCATTTTGGTTTCGCTCCAGGTCCGATTGGGCATCCAGCGCGTGTCGATGCGGATGGTCGTCAGCAGCAGTCCGCCGGGCTGTAGAACGCGAACCATCTCAAATAAGACCCGCTCCGGATCCGGCATGAACTCCAGCGCTTCCAGGCAGGTCACGACATCAAAACAGTCGCCGGGGAAGAATCGCTCGCTGGCATCGCCCTGAATCAAGGTGATGAACTCGTCGAATCGTTCGGCGTCGACCTTGCGCCGCGCTGCTTGCAGCATGCGGCGGCTGGCGTCCAAGCCAATGACATGCCCGCAAAAGCTCGCGTCCCGCGCCATAATCAGTGGCAGGCGCCCGGTTCCGGTGGCCAGGTCCAGTATCAGCGGATCGGACTGCGGCTGGACGCGCGCCATGATCGGCTGCGCGATCAGCGCCAAATCGGCTCGCTCGTCGAACTGCTTGACGCGGTCATAGCGTGGCGCGTACCGATCGTAGAGCGCGACCACAACTCGCTTGCCCAGGTAGACGCCTTCCGTCTCGATGATCAGCCACCAGTAGCAGAATCCCAATGCGAGCGCAACAGCAATCAGAGCCAGAATGATCATAAACGATTTCGTATCAAGCTGCGCTCATTTCAGTGCCGTCGCGTCCGCCGAGCGCATCTAGCCCGGCGCGAAAAGCTCTGATTCGCGAAATTGCAGCGCATACAGTTTGGCATACAGCCCGCGCCGCGCCAGCAAATCTTCGTGCCCGCCGACCTCGACGATGCGCCCCTTGTCCAGAACCACGACGCGATGCGCCACGCGAACGGTGCTGAGCCGATGCGCGATGATCAGCGTCGTTCGATTCCGCATAAGGCGAGCCAGGGCGTCCTGCACCAGTTGCTCGCTCTCGCTGTCCAGGCTGGATGTGGCTTCGTCCAGCAAGAGGATTGAGGGGTCTTTCAGCAAGGCTCGCGCAATGGCAATGCGCTGTCGCTGCCCGCCGCTCAGTTTGACGCCGCGCTCGCCGACGACGCTATCGTAGCCATCTGGCAAATCCATGATGAAGTCATGGGCATTGGCGGCAACGGCGGCTTCCATCATCTCCGTTTCCGTCGCATCCAGCCGGCCATAGAGCAGATTCTCACGGACGCTGCCGCCGAATAGCAGCGTCTCCTGCGGGACGATGCCAATATGGCGCCGCAGGTCGCTCTGATTCAATTCGCGAATGTCTTGCCCGTCGACGCAAATGGCGCCAGCGTCCACATCATAGAAGCGCGGTATGAGGTTGAAGAGCGTGCTCTTGCCGGCGCCGCTGGGTCCAACCAAAGCGATAATCTCGCCCGCTCGGATCTCCAGGTCGATATCGCTCAATACGTTCCGGCCATCCTCATACGCGAAGCTGAGGCCCCGCAGCGATATGGCGCCCGCCACCTCTGTCAAGGCTTGCGCGCCGGGCTGATCGCGAATATCGGGCGCCGTGTCCAGAATCTCGAAGACCCGCTTGGTCGCGCCCAGCGCTTCCTGCACCTGCGAATACAAGCTGACCACGCCGGCGAAGCTGGCCGCCACTGTCAAGCCGTAAATCAGAAAGGCGATAAGCGCGCCCGCGCTCAGCCGGCCGTCAAGCACCTCGCGTCCGCCATACCAGAGCATTAGCGCCAAGCCAGCGAAGGCGAAGAAGGCGATGATCGGACCGAAAATTGAGCGCACAGTCAGCAATTTGACGGCGGCGCGAAACGCGATGGCGATTGCGGAATTGTAGCGGTCGATCTCGTAGCTTTCGCGCACAAAGCTTTTGACCTCGCGAATGTTCTGAAAGACCTCTTCCGCAACTACGGTGGCGCCGGCGATTTCGTCTTGCACCCGCGTGCTCGTCCGGCGTATGACGCCGCCAAGGACAAAGGCGACCAAAACAATGATCGGCATCAGCACAAGGATGAAGAGGGTCAAGCGCCAGTTGAGGTGGAACATGATGGCAACGGCGCCGACCAGCGTCAGCGTTTGCTGCAAGAATGTGCTGAGATTGCCGGTAAGCGCGCTGCGGACGACTGCGACGTCGGAGGAGATGCGGCTGATTAATTCGCCAACTCGTCGATTGGCATAGTACCGCAGCGACAAAGTCTGGAGATGCGCATACAGTTGGCAGCGCATATCCACCACGATCTTTTCACCGATGTAATTCAAATTGTAGTTCTGTACGAAGCTCGCCAGCGAGCGCAGCAGGAAAACGGCCAAGAGCGCGATCGTAATGCCATCAAGAAGGGCGATATCGGCTTCTGAGAACACTGAGTCGATCACGCATTGAACGACAGCCGGGAACACCAGGCTGAGCGCGGCCGCAAAAATCAAGCCGATGCAGGCCAGCAGCAAACGCAGCCGGTAAGGCGCCAGGTAGGCGAACAGCCGACGCCACTGCATCCTCGTGGCCGGCGTGTCACCGGCGCCGCCTCCGCCTTGGGAGCGGATTCGAACCATCATGGCGCGTTCGGGTTGTTCTGCTCTTTGTACAGGCCGCCCTTCACGCAGGCGCGCCAATTGCGCCTTCTGCGAAACGCCGGCGCGGAACCCCTACCGCGAAGGCGGATCAACATCGTCTTCATCGGGATCCTTGTCTGATGCCGCCCTCGGGTCCATCGCTTCGGCCCCGCTGGCATTATCGACCGCAATTGTCAGACGTTTTTCATCGTCTGCCAGGCTGGGCAGAGGCGCGTCCGGGAATTCGGGCGGCGGCGCGCCGGTCTCCACTATTGGCGGCGGCGTCGGATCTCTCACCAATTGCCAGGCGGCGTCGGCCGGCAGGTTCTCGCTGTGACCTGAGGGAAACTTGATCCGCGTCCCATCAGCGTCTCGTTCAACGGTAACGCCGTGCTGTTCGACAGAAACTGGCTCGCCCCAGGTGAATTCTCCGCCGACCCAGACGCGGTCCGCGGCCGCGATCGATACGCCCAGGACATCGCTGAGCAGTTTCAGCGGGACGATCCCGCCAATGTGGTGATCCTCGCCGTATCCCTTGGCTTCGTCACTATGATAAAACTGCGACAGCTTGCCTTCGCGCGCCAGAACGCGCCTCAAGCCCTCCAGCACGCGTTTGACCAGCGTTGTCGCTTCCACGCGAAAGCCCGCGCGAACCATGCCTTCGCCGACAAGCGACAGCCAGAACATCCAGATGCCGCCGCCCCCGCGCGCGTTCGAGGGGTCGAAATTCCTGTCGCTCGCGCTGACCATGGTCAAGCCGTTAGGGCGCAAGAAAAGCGCCTCGTCCAGCGCCAGGTCGACAAGCGCAGCGGCGCGCTCCGGCGGCAGGCGCCCGCAGAACAGGGGCAGCAGGGCGTTGATGTCGAGTCGGCTGCTGTCGATTGTCGTGGCGTAGACCTTGTACACGCGGCTCAGACCGACGACATGGATGCGGCTTACATGCGAGAAGGGCGTCGCGGTCGTGTAAACGCCTTGGCGATTCTGCCATTCGAACTCGTTGACATCGGCTCTGAGCGCGCGCTCGATGCCATCGGCGTCGCGCCCATCGAGCTCGAGGGTGATGCGCGGCCGCTGGCTAACGCCGCCAACGACGCGGACGACAACTCTCGCTGGCTGCGGAAGCGTCCGCTCAATCTCGTGTGCCTGATCGCCGGCGGCAGCGCGCAGCAATTCGACCGCGCCGCCCGTCAAATGAGAGTCGCGCTCGCGATAACAGTAGCGTCCGTCATGCCAGAACTCCTCCAGGCTGGCTTCCATCATGGCAAGCTGTTTGGATAGGACTTCCACACTTTCGGCTTCGCCCAGGACTTCCGCGATTTCACAGAGGGCGCCGGCTTCCGAGATCAAGTAGCCGAGCAGATCGGGACTCTCCATTTGTCGGATGTCCGCGCCTTGCGCCCAGAATTGACCGCGGCCGAAGGTGGGGAAGGCGATATAACCCATTTGTCGTTCCGAACGCCATTCCGGCGCGCCATCATCGTCGGCGTCCATATCGCTTTGCAGCCAACGCCCAAAGAACGCCACCAGCGCCGGGTAAACCTCGGCCAGAAACTCCTGGTCATCCGTCGCCTGATAAACCGACAAGCTGAGCCGCGCCAACAGCGGCATCATCAGCAGACCCTGGCGCTGGCCGCCCAGCCCGGGCTGCCGATCAATGAATCCGTCAGCGTCTTGCGTCGCCAGGTAATTGCGTATGATTCCCTTGGCCAGCTCGCCGTCAACCGTAGCGATTGCGCTCGCCGCCAGATAAGCCAACGTCGGGTCTTGACCTGACCAGGCGCGGATATGGTCGCCGCCATCGCCGCGCCGGCTCCAGCCGCGATTGCCGACGCGATTCGCGACGAATGATGAATGCGGCAAGCGCTCGCTCGGCCGCAGAAAAGCTTTGACCAGATGCGCGTAGGACAGGTCGATAAGGCGGTCCCAATCTGCGCTCCCGCCGCTGATCGTTGGAATGGCGGCCGCATCGTCGTCTATTCGCTCAAAATGGCGATCCCAGGGGCGGGACATCCAATTCATCGCCAGGCTGAAGGAATCGCGCATGTCTTCCAGACCGGCGACGACAAAGGGCGCGCGCGCCGTCCCCGCCGGCTGCAAGTCCAGGATTCGACCGATCTTCGGGCTGTTGATGCGGGCGCCATAAATCTCGGTCCCCGCGCCTTCCAAGGTGACGACGGGATTGATCTCCCCGATCTGCCCCAGGTGAAGCGCGAGCGTGCCGTCGCCGAGGGTCAAAACATTGAGCCGGAGGTTGCGGCTGTTGATGACAACATGACCGAAGAGCTCCAACTGCAGCTTGACGGCTTCGGCGCTGGTGTTCGTCAGCGCGAATTCACCGCCGGCCGCGCGCGATTCCATCGCCCAGAAGCGCGCCACCAGCGCAAGTTCCTTCATTGGCGCCGCCTCGACCTGCAAAAAATTCGGCGCGAAATACGTGATAACGGGCTTCTGCGCGTAGGTTTGCGGTTGATACACCAGGCGATCGGCTTTGCGAAACATGGGCACTAAACTGACTAGACCAGCCCGTCCGCCGAACTGCGTCTGAAAAGCCATCGCCGCCTCGTCGCGCGCGCCAAGCCGCAGGCTCCACACCTGATCATCGCAGTAATCGGTGCGGCCGCTGCGCGCGTCCGCCGCCACGCAGTATTCAAACGGGGCGCTCGCGTCTATGTTCTGGCGCCTGATATTTCGCATGCTTTCGGCTTCCAGCCCGCGCTCAGTTGCCGCTTTCCCAAGTGAAGGATTCCTCGTTGAACCGGAACAAGGGACCAGCGACGCTCCTCACCTGGTGATAACCCGGCGCCGGCAGGTACTGATTTTCAGCGTTCACAGTACCGCCGTGATGGTATTCGTAGCGCGTCGTGTGGCCCCTTTCCGTATCCAGCGCCCAGCCCAGCGCTTGGCGGACTTCCGGATTCTCGCGCCAGAGTTTTCCAAAGCCGCGGACCGGCTGAAAGCGGCTTTCGGGCGGGATGATCAGCGGATCCGACTCCGCCTCGCCCTCCACAAAGGAATCATCGTAGACGCTCCAAATCTTTCGCCCGGCGGCATCCTCCGTCAGCACCCAGATTTGGCCGTTGGGCTGCAGCCAGAACATCCAGCCGTTTTCAAATCGCTGTTCCGCCACATAAATCGAGCCGACCACCGGCGCCGGCATCGGGTCCGGCGTTGCTGTTATCGTGGGCGTCGCGGTGGGCGCGGCGTCGGTTTCCGCTTGCGCCGCCGTTGCGGTCACCGCGAGGCTGTAAGCCGTCGCCACCGCTTTCATCAGCGCTTCAGCTTCAGCCGTCGCCGTCTGGGCAGCCGGTGGCGGCCCGCCTCCCTGACAGGCGGCCAAAAGCGCAAGGCAACCGAGTAAGCAAATCACTGATCGCATCTTGGACATCACGTGGGCTCCGCCCGGCAGAAGCATACAAAGGTGAAAACATTGTAGCAGAGCGACTGCGCCGCGCAAGCTAAGCCCGCTGCAGCGCAGTCTAGCCGTAGGGTAGCTTGAGTCATCACCCCCGCTTTCACCTTTTCATAGCCTGCGCCTTTGTTTAGCATATACGTCTCAAGCGGCCAAAAGGCGCGCCCTATGGATTTTAGACCGACCCATATCACAGTGGACAAAGCGAAAAGTCAACTTGAGATCGTCTGGGATGACGGGTTGGTTAGCCGTTACCCCCTGGCGCATCTGCGCGAAGCCTGCCCCTGCGTCGAATGTCGCGGTGGTCACGCCAAGATGGGCCTGGCGAACGCGCCCGACGACATTCTCAAGCTGAGTCCCCGCCGCTCCTACGCCATTACCGGCCTGAGCGCGGTTGGCAATTACGCGCTGCAACCGAGCTGGGACGACGGCCACCAGACCGGCATTTATACCTGGGAGTACCTCCGCCTGCTCTCGCCAGAACAAGCGGAGTAGGCGCCGGCCGCCCGGGGCGCGCGAGGCCTGAATGACTCGCTGACGTAGCGGGCGCTGGCGGACTGGGCTATACTCGCGCGTCGAATTATGCGAGCCGCAGGAGGGCAGGATGCGCCCGCCCAGCCTTGACGCCGTCAAGCGCGCCATCGGCGCCGAAGTCGCGCGCACAGTCTACAGCTATGAGGAACGCGATGTGGCGCTTTACGCGCTCGGCATCGGCGCGCCCGCCGACCCCCTCGATCAAGATGAATTGAAGTTTGTATACGAAAAGAGCGGCGCCGGCTTTCAAGTCTTCCCCACTTTTCCGGTGGTCTTCGCCTATGAATTTAACCGAAACGTGCCGACGGGCGAGATTGCCGGCATCGAGTACAACCCCATGATGGTCGTCAGCGGCGAGCAGCATTTGCGCCTTTTGCAGCCACTGCCGACCTCGGGGACGGTGACCTCGACGGTCACGGTATCCGACATTTTTGACAAAGGCAGCGGACTGCTGATGATGACCGCGATTGACAGTTACGATGAACGCGGAAAGCAGCTGGCGGCGGCGCGGGCGTCGCTGTTCATGCGCGGCCTCGGCGGCTTTGGCGGCGAGCGCGGCCCGAGCAGTCGCTGGCTGGTGCCTGATGGCGCGCCCGATTTCATAGCCCAGGAGGCGACGCTCCCGACGCAGGCGCTGCTGTATCGCTTGGCCGGTGACGACAATCCCCTGCATGCCGACCCGCCGATGGCCGCCATCGGCGGTTACGAAAAGCCGATTCTTCACGGCCTCTGTACCATGGGTTTCGCGGCGCGCGCCGTCCTCAGGCATTGCGCGAACAACGACCCGAGCCGCTTTGAATCGATTGGCCTCCGCTTCTCGCAGCCCGTCTTCCCAGGTGATACGCTTGCAACTGAGATCTGGCGCCGCCCGCAGGGAGAGATCGCATTTCAGACCAAGGTCAAAGAACGGGGAGTCGTCGTTCTCAGCCACGGCCAGCTGCGACTGCGAGATTGAAGTGTGCGTTTCGAGATCACGGAACATCCTCACCGTCGATACAATCCGCTCCTGGACGAGTGGGTTTTGGTTTCGCCCCATAGAACGCAGCGCCCTTGGCGTGGACGGCGGGAAGGAGAGCCGCCCGAGCGGCGCCCCCGATTTGATCCTGAGTGTTACCTCTGCCCCGGGGGCATTCGAGCCAATGGCGCGCGCAATCCGAACTACGACAGCACCTTTGTATTCGTCAACGACTTCGCGGCCGTCCTGCCGCAGGCGCCGGCGCCGCCGGCGGCGGAGGACCCGCTCTTTCGCCTGAGCGCCGTACGCGGCGAGGCGCGCGTCATCTGCTTCTCGCCGCGTCACGATCTGACGCTGGCCGAGATGACCAGCGCCGAGATCCAAATTGTGGTTGATCTCTGGGCGCAGCAAACGGCCGAATTAGGCCAACGATTCGCTTGGGTGCAAGTCTTCGAGAATCGCGGCGAGCTGATGGGCGCGTCCAATGCCCATCCGCACGGGCAAATCTGGGCGACCGAGTCGCTGGGCTCCATTGCCGCGCGCGAAGACGAGCAACAGCGAATCTACCATGCGCGCTATGGCCGCGGCATGCTGCTGGACTACGCGCGCCGCGAAGCCCAATCGAGCGAGCGCTGCGTCTTGGAGAACGAGCACTGGCTGGTCGTCGTGCCCTATTGGGCCATCTGGCCCTTTGAAACGCTCCTGCTGCCGAAGACGGCCGTCCAGCGTCTGCCCGATTTAGATAAGGGGCAGCGACGCTCTCTGGCGGCGATACTGAAACGGCTGCTGGTCAAATATGACAATCTCTTTGAAGTGTCTTTCCCTTATTCGATGGGTTGGCATGGCGCGCCTTACAACGGCGAGGACAATTCGCGCTGGCAGTTGCACGCGCATTTTTTCCCGCCGCTGCTGCGTTCGGCTACCGTCAAGAAGTTCATGGTCGGTTACGAGATGCTGGCGGAAGCCCAGCGCGACATCACGCCCGAGGCGGCCGCCCAGCGCCTGCGCGACGCAGCCGATACTCACTTCAATTCTTGATAGGCCGCATTCGGTATGAAACTCAATCGTCCCAGGTCCATTGCAGCAGGTCGCCCGCCAGCGGATCGCCGAAGTAGTCGCAGCTGTTGGCGTCGGGAATATGCCATTCGCGCCCGGCTTGCTGCGGCCGCTCCGGATTGAAATGATTGTATACGCGGCGCGAGACTTCGGCGAAGAGCGGCAACGATTCTTGAAAGTTCAGCCAGACCGGCTGAAACAGCATCATGGCGACGACATAGTCGCCGCCTGGCGTGAAGAACAGCGCCGCGTTTCCATGCGAATCCGGAATCCAGCCATGCTTGTGCGCGACGCGTGTATCGGCCGGCACGCCCGACTTCAAGAGGGCGTCGACCGTGTTGTTGCTCATTACGTGCAGCATCTGCCGGCATTCGCGCCCTTCAATCGCAGCGCCGAAGGTTTCGGTCAAGGCGCCGCCCCCGCCATAGGCGCAGTAGTACAAATTGGCCAGCAGCGCGCCGATCTCGACAACGGTCAACTGGTTCGACAAATCGGGTTCCGCTTTGACCTGATCGGCCTCGGTTTGGGGCAATTGCAGGGGATGCGGCGGCGGCTCGCGCGTGCCGATCGTGGTGAAGGGCGCCGTCAGAAACGTACGCGTTAATCCCAGGCGCCGCAAAAACGCCGTGACCGCTTCGGCGCCGTAATAGCTGTTGCCGCCGCCGATCAAAGCGAGCAAACGGTTGGTGGCGGCGTTTTCGCTGCAGATCATCGTATTGAGAATATCGGTGGCCGTCTCAATGCTTGGCGGAGCGCCGAGCGTTTCATAAAGCTTGGCCAGAATGGCGATCTTGTTCAGGCTGGTGCCGCTGAAGGCGTAGTCGTCGCCGAAGGTGAAGGCGGCGCCGCTGGCCAGATCCATGACAAACAGCGCGCCGAAACGACTCGTCTGCGGGTCAAATCCCTCAGCCAGAAACAGCGCCCAGAGTTCATGCGCCAATTGCTGCAGCTCGCCGCGCAAGGGCAGGGGCTCTTGCGCGTTGATGCCGCTGGCGCGAACGGCCGCCGGCGTTGGCGTCAGCGCTGGCAAGCTGAAGCGCGTTTGTGAAATGGCGATCGTATCGAAGATATTGCCCTCGATTTCCAGCAGGTCGCGCGCCACCCAGGCTTGCCCGGCGGCCGCGCCCGCGTAGCGAATCCGCAGCCAGGGAAATTGCGTGTGATAACCAGTGACCTCAAAGCGATCGCCGGGGTAAGCCACGCCCGCCCGCGGATATTCGATCCCGGGTCCATAGCGGATGTTCACTTCGCCCGAAACGACGCCGCTGACGCCGAAGGCGCCGCGCGTCGGCGTCGCGGTCGGCGAAGCTACAGTCGGCGAGTCGGCGGCAACGCGCCTTGTCGCGCTGATCGGGCTCGGGACCGGCGCTGCGGCATCAAGGCTCAAGTCGCTGATGGGCACGCGGTTGAGGTCGCCGTTGATCGAGACCAGCGCGTCGAAGACCCAGCCCATCGGCTGGTTAGAATCGCGTTCGCCCAGCAGGAGCCAGGGATAGAATTGGCTGCGACCCAGCACCGGATAATTGATGCCGCTGATGATCTCGCCGACGAGACGGGCGTCGATGCTGTCTTGGGCGCGCAAGTTGGCTTGGCCGATGGCCTGCGCGTAAACACTGGTGGGCTGGAATTGCGCCTGCGCCGCCCAGCCAAGCAGCAGCGACACGATGGCGACGGTGAACAGAAGCGGAGCCCTGCGAGCGGCCTTAGGCTGACGCGCTGATAAAGATCTAGCCTTCCAGACGAAGTCTTGCAGCGCTCTCTCTCCTCTTGTCCCTGGGGATCGTGAAGTCGCATTTGCCAAACGCGCCGCATTATATCACGGACGGCAGGCGCGATACAGCGCAGCTCGCGCCAGCTGTGTATTGGGGAGTGGCTAACTAAGTGGATATGTCTCTGCGTCGAGTAAGACGGGAGAGCCAAGGCTCGCCCCTACAAGGCTCCAAAGTAGGGAGAACACAGAAGGCGCAGAGATTTTTGACAAGATCGCAGGCAGCTTATATCTTCAGCAATAGACACTCCTGTGTATTGACAAAATGGATTGAACGAATATACTGCGAGCTGCGCTAAAGCCGAAGTGGCGGAACTGGCAGACGCGCTACGTTCAGGGCGTAGTTCTCTTCGGGGAGTGTGGGTTCGAC
>JAPOYS010000132.1 GCA_026706455.1 Chloroflexota bacterium
CGGTTGGCGTGTCAGTCGGGACCGGCGTATCGGTTGGCGTGTCGGTCGGGACTGGTGTGTCAGTCGGCGTGTCGGTCGGGACTGGCGTATCGGTTGGGATCGGCGTATCGGTTGGCGTGTCCGTTGGGATTGGCGTATCTGTTGGCGTGTCAGTCGGTACTGGCGTGTCGGTCGGTACTGGCGTATCAGTCGGCGTGTCAGTCGGGACCGGCGTATCGGTTGGCGTGTCGGTTGGGATCGGCGTGTCCGTTGGGACCGGCGTCTCTGTTGGCGTGTCCGTCGGAACCGGCGTGTCCGTTGGGATTGGCGTCTCAGTCGGCGTGTCCGTTGGAGTGTCAGTCGGTACTGGCGTATCCGTTGGTGTATCGGTTGGGACCGGCGTATCCGTCGGCGTGTCAGTCGGTACTGGCGTATCGGTTGGCGTGTCGGTCGGTACTGGCGTATCCGTCGGTGTGTCAGTCGGGACCGGCGTGTCCGTTGGGATTGGCGTCTCAGTCGGCGTGACCGTTGGGACTGGCGTGTCCGTTGGCGTGTCCGTCGGGACTGGCGTATCAGTCGGCGTGTCCGTTGGGACTGGCGTCTCAGTCGGCGTGTCCGTCGGGACTGGCGTATCAGTCGGCGTGTCCGTCGGGACTGGCGTGTCCGTTGGGATTGGCGTATCGGTTGGGATCGGCGTATCGGTTGGCGTGTCGGTCGGGACTGGCGTATCGGTTGGTGTGTCCGTCGGGACTGTCGTGTCCGTTGGGACTGGCGTATCGGTTGGGATCGGCGTATCGGTTGGCGTGTCGGTTGGGATCGGCGTGTCCGTCGGTACTAGTGTATCGGTTGGCGTGTCAGTCGGTACTGGCGTATCGGTGTCAGTTGGGACTGGCGTGTCGGTCGGCGGCGGCGTATCGGTGTCAGTCGGGACTGGCGTGTCGGTCGGCGGCGGCGTATTGGTGTCCGTCGGCGTGACCGGCGTGTCCGTCGGCGGCAGCGGCGTATTGGTCACAGTTGGCGTGACAGGCGTGTCGGTCGGCGGCGGCGTATTGGTGTCCGTCGGCGTGACCGGCGTGTCAGTGGGGGGCGGCGTATTGGTGTCCGTCGGCGTGACCGGCGTGTCGGTTGGCGGCAGCGGCGTATTGGTGTCCGTCGGCGTAACCGGCGTATCCGTCGGTGGCGGCGTATTGGTCACAGTCGGCGTGACCGGCGTGTCGGTAGGCGGCAGCGGCGGATCGGTCACAGTTGGCGTGACGGGCGTGTCGGTCGGCGGCGGCGTATTGGTCACAGTCGGCGTGACCGGCGTATCAGTGGGCGGCGGCGTATTGGTATCAGTCGGCGTGACCGGCGTGTCAGTGGGGGGCGGCGTATCTGTCACAGTTGGCGGGACGGGGGTGTCGGTAGGGACTGCCGTGTCCGTCGCCGCCAGCTGCTGGATCGCGCGCGCGGTTTCAGCCGATTCGGTCGAGGGCGTATCGGTCAGGACGGGCGTGTTTGTGCCGGTGGCGGTGGGCGCAGCCGTGTCAATCGCAGTTGCGGTGGGCGTGGCGGTGGCCGTATCGGTGGGTACAGGCGTGAAAGTCGGCGTCGGCGGCAGCTGGACGCTGAAGGGCAAGCGCACGGATGTCGTCTGTCCGCCTTCGTTGGTGACCGCGATCTGCGCCTCATGCTCGCCATCGCCCAGTTGCTCAGCCGGAATCGTGAATACCTCGTCTTCGACGACCTCCGGCGGTCCGCCATCATAGGACACTTCGATACGGCTGATTTCTGTTTGGCCGCCGGCATTCACACTGACCTCTTGCGGCTCGCGGATCACCGCGTCAACGCCGACGCCGCTGATTTCCACCGTGGGCGCCAAGGCCGCTACCTCAAACTCGATTGTCTGGACCGTCTCGGCGCCAGCCGCGTCGACAGCGCGCGCGGTGATGGTATTTGGACCTGGCGGCAGATCGGCCGCGTCCAGCCTGAAGTCCAGTCGGTCGCTCTCGACCAATGTGCCCACATCTGGCTCCAGGCTCAAGCTGACGATCGGCGATTGTCCCTCAACTCGGATGCTGCCAGTCACGCTGTCGCTGATCACGGTCTCCGGCGTCAAGCCTTCGATTTCAAGGCGTGGCGGCAGCCTCTCGACTTCGAAGGTCTTCTCCACGGTGGTGACTTGACCACCGGCGTTGGTTGCGCGGATGCTCAGCGTATGCTCTTCCGGCGGGAGCTCGAAGGGATCCAGATCGAATTCGTAGGGCGCTTCGCTGTCCGTATGAACGACATCGCCATTGACGATGAATTCGACCTGCGTGATGGCGGTCTGCCCGCCGGCGTCGACCGATATGACTTCGGCTTCGGCGACATCTTCCGCGGGCGCCGTCTCAAAATCGTCGGATACCGTCGGCGGCAAAGCGGCAATCTCAAACTCCGCGCTCAGCCTGCCCACATCGCCTTCGACATCGCTGACTGTGATGTCCAACTGATGCTCGCCCGGCGCCTGTTCCTCCGGCACGATGGTGTACGTTTCATCGGTGGAAACGACTTCGCCGTCAAGCGCGTATTCGATGCTCTCGATATCCTGGTCCGCGCGAATCTCGACGGTGATCTGCGTGTCTTCGGTCAGCGCTTCGATGAAGAGATCATCGGGCAGGAATAGCAGCGGCACCGGAATCGGCGCTCGCAAGGTGGCGCTCCCCGACGCTCGGCGCCCATCGGCTGTATTAACGTCCAGCGTGAAGTCATAGCGCGTGCCGTCAGCCGGCACATCGGTGCTGATGGTGACGATGTACTGGCTGCGGAAGAGGAAAGCGAGATTGCGGTAAATGTCGCTCAGTTCCTCGGGCAGCGGCGCATTGTAAAACTCGGCGTTTGATTCCGCCGCGATCGTTTCCAGGAAGCGCTGGTCGATGTCCCAGCCCAAGCCGATCGAATAGACCGGCACGCCGTGAATGGTGGCGGCGCGGATGCCCTCTTCGCGCGTATGCTCGCTGATGCCGCCGTATTCGCCGCCATCGCTGAGGATCACCACCGCCTTGCGCTCCAGCGGCGCTTCACTGGCGATTTCAATCGCGCGGAGCGTGGCGTCATATAGCGCTGTCTGCCCGCCATAAGCCAGATTTTCGAATTGAGCGAAAATCAGCCCGCGGTCCGTCGTGTAGTTGACTATCAGACGCACGCGGTCGTTGAAGGTGACGAGGGCGACCGGGTCGTCCGGTCCCAGGGCGTTGATATAGCCGCGGGCGGCCGCCAGCGCTTCCGACAATGGCTGATCCGCCATGCTGCTGCTGGTGTCGATTACCAGGACGCTGGCGAAAGCCAACTCGTCATCGGTGATATTCTCCACCCGCGCGACCGACGCCAACCCCGCCAGGTCGCCGCCGATATCAAAGTTGCCCGTTTCCAAACCCGAGACCAATTGCCCGCTGGAATCCAATATGCTGGCGTGAATGGCGATTTGCGCGAGGTCGGTGGAGTCGATGCCGATGATGTCGAGGCTGATGCCGGCTTCTTCCTGCGCGAAGACGACGCTCAGTGGCAATAGCAAGAATATGGCGATGAAGAATCGCAAGGCGCGCCGCTTCAATTCAGGCTCTCCAAAGGCGTGGACACAGCGACAAAACAAGCGTTGAATGTAACCCATTCTTGCCGCTTTGTCACCCGTCGCAAAGACAATTCGACATTATAAGAATCCAATCGCAAAAGCGACAGATGAAAGATACAGTGGGCGCGGTCAATTTCGTGAGCATCGCCAACAGGTCTGTGGGGGCGAGACTTGTCCCGCCCTCTCCGCAACTGGTATCTGTTCATGTGGGCGAGCCACCGGCTCGCCCCTACAGTTTCCATTGAAAATTCGCATGACTAACTTGGAACTACTTCTGTGTTCAAAATATCCGCCGCAGTCGGGCGAGTCGCCGCCTCGCCCTTACAGATTTCGATATGATTAAAAACGGAATCTGGCAGGTTCATCAAAAAAGAAGGAAGGAAGGCGCGCAGACGGACTGCGTTACACGCCGCCATAGCGCGCCTGCACGCGCGCCAGCCAATGGAGAATCGGCGCCAGCTTGGCAAAATGATCATAACAGACATCCAGCAGAGCGGACCTGATGATAACGCTCGGCGGGATATCATGCGTGCCCGCGTGCAGATTATTGTATTTCAGCCATTCGATCCGCGGATGCTCCTTGTCAAAGCCGCGCGGCGCCGTCTTGAAATGCTTCCCGCTCAGGTTGTAGCCGGCCGCTCTGATTGCGCTTGCCAGCTCAATCAACTCTCGGCTCAGCTCCTCATCCAGCACCGCCTGCCGATACGCCGCCAGCATCGGCTTGGCGAAGTGGAACATGCCGACCATCAAGCCAGCGTCATCGGGCGTGATCTGCATGCCGAAGCCGGGATGCTGCATCTTCTTGCCACTGCCATGCCACCACATCATGGCGACGTTCACCTTGTAGGGCAACTTGTCTTTGCTGAAGCGCGTGTCGCGCGCCGCCCGCATCAGCGAACCGCTGCCGTTCGTCCGCAGGTCGATGACGATATCCGGGTCCAGTTCTTTCAGCCGCTCGCCCATCGCCGCCACCCATTGCAGCGCCGGCGCCTTGACGAATTCTTCGTAGCGCGGCCTGTTGGCGGCGAAAAAGTCGCGCGTATTGTTGGCTCGCAGTTCGCGCAAAAATTGCTGCGTCTGTAGCGGGAAGCCGGGGAAGTCGCTCATGGTTGCATCCGTCCGATGTTCAGATTCGATTCGCGATTGTAGCAAATGCCCAAGCCATTACAACTGCAGGGGAGACCTACCATGTCGCCCGCTCCCGCCGCCAATACGCAGGGGCGGCGGGAATGGCTGTGGGCGTGTCACCGCCGTCGGTCAGTGTCTACGCGACCTCGCCCCTACGAATTGTTGGCGCGTCGAATGACCGCCGCATACCGATCCCGCCTGTACAGGCGCGCGACGCTCAGGCACAATGCGCCATACAGCCTGACCATTCTTATCTGTATCGAAGGACGATCTCATGCGCCTGTTTCGACCATTCATCGCCTTGGCGATTCTCGCCGCCCTTGTCGCCCTTGCATCGGCCGATGTCCCACAGACCGCGCAAGAACTCTGCGCCGCCGCCCAACCAGCGCCCTTGACGATGATGCAATTTGAACAGGCGGAAGAGGCGCTGGAGCCGGACCTGGATTACCGCGCCATATTTTGTACCTCCGCTGGCGCCATCTATGTCAATCTTTACGACACGTTTGCCAAAATGACGGTGAACAACTTCGTCTTTCTGGCGCAGCAGAGCTATTACGACAATACAACTTTTCATCGGGTTATTCCTGGTTTCATGGCGCAAGGCGGCGACCCCACGGGCAGCGGGCGCGGCGGACCCGGCTATCAGTTTGCCGACGAGACAACCGGACATCTCACCTTTTATCGCCCCTTTCTCCTGGCGATGGCAAATGCCGGACCCGGCACCAACGGCAGCCAGTTTTTCATCACCACTGCGCCGACGCCGCACCTCAATTACAAGCATACGATCTTCGGCGAAGTGCTGAGCGGGCAAGCCGTCGTCGAAGCGATTCGCGAGCGCGATCCGCAGACTGCGACCGAAGACGGCGAAACGCTGCACACCGTGCTCATCATCACCGATCCAACTCAGGTCGACAATACTGATGTGCCGCCGCCAATGCCCGTGACGCCGCAAGAGTTGATGGACGCGTTCTTGCGTTTCGGCGCCGATGACATGCGCGCGCAGAACAGCGAGGACCGCCGCGAATCTCTGCCCGCAGCCTTCCAAGACGATTTCGCTGATTTCGCCGCCCGCTACGACCATGAATTCCACGTGGCCATGCGGATTCACAACGAAGGCTGCAATCCGGAAAGATTTTTCACATCGATCGGCTACGCTGTGGATGGTTTCGCCAGCGCCGATTCAGCGATCGAAGCGTTGGCGGATGACCTAATGATCGCCTTGGCCGAGCATGACGACTTCATCCAGCCAACCCAATATCCTTCGCTCCTCTTTATGAAGCAGGCGCCGTCCTGCCACGGAGACAACGGCTTCCACGTGTTGAGCCAGTACACGCATGGCCGCTTTATTATCTCGGTGGACGCGCTGGTGGACTTGGACATCTTGGGCAATGTCGATCCAGCCCGTTTGATCATGTCGATAACGAACCAGTTGGAACAGGCATTTGAAACGCTCTACCATCGCGAGTTGCGCTAATTTCAAGCCAGTGCCCGCAGCTACTGTCGCCGCCGAAGGCTCGCCAGCGTCTCATCACGCGTTGGCAAAAGGCACAGCTCAATCGCTTCGATGAATAGCGGCAGATCTTCGACCCGCGCGCTCTTCGCCAAGCGCAGCAGCCGCTCGCCAAGTTCATCGTCGCGCGCCGCCGCCATCATCACTAAGCCGTAGCGGCGCAGGTCTTCGTCGCGCGTCGCCAGGATTAGCGCTTCCAGCCGATCATAGAGCGCGTCTCGGCGACCCTCGACGATCCAATTGACGATGCCCATGGTCGCCGTCGGCTGGTCGATCGCTTGGTAGAGGTCGATCAAGCCTTCGTATAATTGCAGCGGAAAGTCGCCGCCCAAGGATTCCAGCGCTACCCCCGTCAGTTCGCCGCGCCCCGACTGCGCCATTTCGACGCCGCCGCGCAGCAGAAACTGATAAATCGGCAGGCGCTGCTCCGTGGCGACCAGCACATCGACCGCCGTCATGGCCGGCTCGCAATTGAAGACTGATGTATGGGACTCGCCCAGAAAACGTGTCGCGTAAAGACAGGCGAGCGGCGGATCAATCGGCGCCAGACCGGCCAGCGCAACCGCCCGCAGGTTTTGCGCCACGTCGTTGACCGGCTGCAGATGATAGGTATCAAGGCCGAGCTGGTAGATGTCGGCGTCATCCGGGTCTTCGATATAAACGAGCAGCCGCGTCAAGCCCTCGCGCAGCAAGCCGCCCTTGTCCCGCTTGCTGTCGTCGAAGTAGCGCAGGCATTTCTCGCGCAGGATAGGCCGATGGCTCTCATCCAAGGTCTCTCGGACCCGCTCTGCGCCTAGTGCCAGCAGGCATTCATCCAGATACTGCCGGCTGTTTGACCGCGCCAGCAATTGAAGCGCCAGGTCGCGCCGCGCTTCTACGTCGGTCGTTTGCCTCAACTCGGTGTACAGGTCAGCTTGTGAGGGCACTCCCCCATCCCCCGGCCCCTTCCCCCAAAATGAGGGAAGGGGAGTTAGCCTTGAGCGAACTCAATCGTGGCAGATGAAAGCCCCTCCCTCTCTATGGGGGAGGGATTTGGGGTGGGGGCGCGACGCCCAAGCCCTCAGCGCAAGTCGTGATCTCGCGCCAGGTCGCTTCTGGCAAGTCGATGCCATGCGCCAGCCGCTCCCGCCGCGTGCGCGCCTCGATTTCGCCCGGATACAGCACTTCGCCCTCCAGCGGATCGGTCTTCACAAAGTCGATCAGCGTATCGACCTGTCCCTTGAAGGCGGCCAGCGGACCGAAGCGCGCAATGTCGATCATCAGAATCAGCGTGCCCCAGCGGTCTT
Source organism: Chloroflexota bacterium (assembly GCA_026706455.1). Lineage (GTDB taxonomy): Bacteria > Chloroflexota > Anaerolineae > Aggregatilineales > Phototrophicaceae > UBA6055. The sequence goes on from JAPOYS010000132.1 coordinate 7,490, forward strand.
CCAGCGGCGGCTGCATATCCGAGCGCAGCGACGCCATCAGGGTGAAGAAGCCGACCATCATCGCCAGCGCGTAGCCCTTGTGCCCGACATAAGGCAAGCCCATCGGCCGCAAGGCGCCGCCCTTTGCCAGCTGCGTGGGATCGGATGTCGGCCGCCAATCGGCATCGACGATCCAATCGCCGGGCAGTTGCTCGCCTTTGTCGACGGCCACCATCACTTTGCCAGCGGCTGAAATGGAGGTGGCGAAATCGAGGATGACCGCGCCATGCGCCTCGCTCGGGAAACCCATGGCGATCGGATTGGCGCCGATCTTGCGCCCCCTGCCATTCAGCGGCACGACGATTGAGCGCGGTCCGCCCAGGCAGCCGTCCCATATCATCGAGGCCAAGCCCGCTTCGGCGCCCATCTCGGCGTATGTGCCGAGGCGGCCTGTATGCCCAACGTGGTACATCGAGGCCAAACCGACGCCTTGCGCGCGCGCCTTGTCGATGGCGAGCTCGGTCGCCTGCCGGGCGATCACCTGGCCGAAAGTCCAGTGACCGCAGATCTGGGCCATCGAGGCGGTCTCTTCCACAATTTCCGGCTTAGCGCTGGGCTGCAGGTCGCCTTTCTCAATCGAGCGAACGTAGTAGGGCGTGCGGATCACGCCATGCGAATCGTGCCCGGCCAGGTTGGCGTTTACGAGATGTTCGGCGACGATACCGGCGTAATCCGCGCGCGCGCCCGCCGCCGTCAAGATCTCGGCCACGGTTCCCTTCAGGGTCTCGGCTTGTATGATTGGCATTCTAATCCTTTCTCAGTTGTGAACCTTACCCTACCGATTACCTTTATTCGCTCCGCCTCAACAGGCGCTGGACCGTGCCGCCCCTATAGTCATAGTGTGAAGCAGGCGGGCGACCCGGTAAGACGCCCCGACATCATCCAGTTTGGCGGCAGCGGCGAAATCAAATCCCGGTCACTTCAATGAACCAGCGCTCCAACTCGGCTTCCATTGCCGCCACCCGCTGCGGATGCTGCGCCGCCAAGTCGGTCTGCTCGAAGGGATCGTCAGCGATGTTGAACAGCAGGGGCGGCGGCGGATCGGGAATGTCGCGCTGCGGGAGCGGCTCGTCATGAATGCCGTCGAAGCCTTCCGGATACCACTTCACGGCGTTGTCCATCGGTGTTTCAACGGGCGTGACTTCCATCGATTCGGCGATCAGCGGACGCAGCAGCTTCCAGTCGCCGTCACGCATGGCGGCGTTGCTCGCGCCGACCGGCCTGAAGCGATTCCATTGCCAGAAGCGCTGCGGATAGATGCCGCCGCGCTCCCCGCGCAGAACCGGCGTTATGTCTACGCCGTCGAGCGCGATATCTTCCGGCGCTTCAAGCCCGGCCAGATTCAGCAGCGTCGGCAGCCAGTCACTGAAATGCGCCATTTCGGCGCTGCGCCGGCCCCCATCAATGCCATCGGGCCAGCGTATGACCAGCGGGACGCGGATGCCGCCTTCGTAGGTGTTGCCCTTGCCGCCGTTGAAGCCATAGTTGAAGCGCCGCTGCGAGAAGCCATGCCAGTCGCCGAGTGCCGGTCCATTGTCGCTTGTAAAGATCAGGATCGTGTTGTCGGCAAGGCCGCATGAATCCAGCGTTTCGACGATCCGTCCGATGCCGGCGTCCATCACCTCGATCATCGCGTAGATCAAACTCACGCCCAGGCTGAATCCCTCTTCGACATACTTCCGCGCGATGGCGTCCGGCGCTTCCAGCGGGAAGTGCGGCGCGTTGTAGGCCAGGTGCAGCAAGAATGGCTCGCGCTGATGTCGCTTGATGAAATCGACGGCGGCTTCGCTGAAGACATCGGTCAGATAGCGTCTGCGCCCGCCATATTCGATGCTGCCGTTGCGGTCGAGCCGGTATTGGTAAAAGGGACTCCAGCCGCCCTGGAAGCCAATGAACTCGCGATAACCGCGCGCCGTCGGATGATAGCGCCGGTCCAGCGCGCCATTGTGCCACTTGCCAATGAGCCCGGTGGCGTAACCGGCGCCGCCAAAAACATCGCCCATCGTCCTTTCGTCGAGCCGCAGCCGATCTAAGCCGCGCGCTTCAAAGGTATCGATGCTGCCGGTGCGATGGGCATAGCGCCCGGTCATCAGCGCGGCGCGGGCGGGACTGCAAACGGGCGAAGCCGAATAGTGCTGCGTCAAGCAGACGCCCGCCTCCACCAGCGCATCGAGCTGTGGCGTGCAGGATATCTGATCGTTGAAAAGGCCAAAATCGCCGTAGCCCATGTCATCGGCGATAATGAAAATGACATTTGGCTTGCTCATGCCTTACCGTTCTGATCCGTCTGACCGTTGGCGGTCCGCAGCGGAAAATTGGCATGAAACACAGTTAAGGTGCCGCCGAACATGATGCGATCGCCATCGCGCAGTTGATGCGCTTTGCCGCCGGCAATCGGCTGGCTGTTGACCGATGTGCCGTTGATGCTGCCCAGATCGAAGAGCTTCCATTGCTGCTCTTCTTTCACCAGAAAGGCGTGCGGGCGCGATACAGTCGGGTCCTGCAAGGCGATCTCCCAATTGGCGCTGGGCGTCGAACGCCCCACGTAAAGCTCTTCCTTCAGCAGGGCGAAGATCTGCCCGCGCTGCGGACCCCGCGTGATGCGCAGGCTGGCGCGGTCGCCGGCGACTGCGGCAATCCGCTCGGCCGCGTCTTCCGGCCCTTCGTCCCCGGCTGAGCGCAATTTGAGCACGGAAACAAAGAGGTGAAGTTCATCTCCGATTGCGATGGGATTCAAGCCGTAAACCTGCACGCCATTGATAAAGGTTCCGTTGGCGCTGCCGACATCATCGACGGTGAAGGCGCCATCTTTGCAGCTGACGACCGCGTGTTCGCGCGATACATGCCCTTCGGCGATCTGTATGTCGTTGTGGGCGGAACGTCCGATCTTGATACTGTCGCCTTCATGCAGGGGCTGTTCATTGGTGCTGCCAGTGAAGGGATCCAACCAGACCAACTTGGCGAGCGGTTTCCTCGTGTCCACGTCCATTGTTGCGGTCCCGAAAAATGCCTGCTTCTGATTGTGTATTGTAACATAAGCTAACAGTGGCGCGCTCTTGGAGGCGCAGGAATAGGCGGGGTTTGCGCTTGAATTATGGAGCTAAGACGGCGGGCAGCAGCCCAGATCATCGTGAGCGCAGGAGACGCATGAGGCGAATAAGCTCTGTCCACGGCATATGGAAAAGGAGAAGACAGGCGATACCAGTCTAGCCGCCGATTATTGCCAGCGCATCAGCGCCCAAGGCAATCAGCACACCCTGCGCGATCCGCCCGTCGCCGCTGCGCGAAATCCGATCTTCCGGCAAGCCCATCACTTTCGCCAGATACTTCGCCGTCCAGGCATAGGGGCCATATTCGTAGATTTCGGTCAGCGCGCGCCCGTTCGTGATGTCGTTGCCGATGTCATCAATGCGGACTCCGCGCGCGGTCAACCACTCGCGCGTGTCGCCGGCCAAACCAACGACATTCGTTCCGTTGTAGACATAGATCAGCGGGTTTTCCTCATCGGCGCGCGCCTTCATTTCCGCCAGCGTCAGTTGTGTTTGCGGGTAGAAGGCGCTCTGAATCAGATCGCGGATGGCGCCGAAATCGGGATAGAGGACTTGATCCCCCTGGGGGCTCAAGCCAGGATAGGCGTAATAATTGTCAATCACGCGATATTGGATGTTCTCGCGCTTGATCTGGCCCATTAGGTCGCCCAACGCCACAATATCGTTGAGCTCGAGGTTGGTTCGGTAATTCCCTTGCAGCGCGTTCCAGAGCGTCATCGCTTGTGACAAGAAGTTGATGACGCCGCCGGCGCTCAAGACCTCCATTCGCACCGCGTCCAGCACCTGCTGCTGCCGGCGCGCCCGGTCAAAATCGCCGCCTTCGGTCGCCCGCGTCCGCGCGTATTGCAGCAAAGTCTCGCCATCCATCCGCTGCTCACCCGGCTCGAACTGAACGTGGATCGTGCCGTAGCGATCATCGGGATAATCCGGGTCGTCAATCCACTCCGTCACCGTAACGGGTACGCCAGCCGGCGCCAGCGTATCGACGATCGTTGTGAAGACATCGAAGTTGACCAGCAGGTATTTGTCGACGCGGACGCCGAAATTGACCGCGATCGTTTCCATCGCCAGCGCGGGACCGCCGCCACCGGGATAGGCTTTGCCATCGCCGATAAAATTCGCCTGATTGATGCGCGCCGCCCCGAAGTCCGGGATCTCCACCCAGAGATCGCGCGGCAGCGACAATACGCCGACTGACTTGGTGACCGGGTTGATGTTTATCAACATCATCGTGTCGGTACGGAAGGGTCCCGGATCATCGGTCGCGCTGCGCTGATCAATGCCTAGCAGCAGGATCTGAATCGCACGCGGGTCGGTGACGCGCGGGTGGGCGCTTGTTGGCGCCAACGTCGGCAGAGCCGTCGGCGGCAGCAATGTCGCCACGGGCGTCGCCTCAGCCGCGACAATCATCGGCGCGGTCGGCGTCGCCGTTAGCGCTGGCGTCAGAATCACCAGGGGCGCGTCAAGGTCGGCGAGCGCGTTTTCGCAGCGGCCGGTTAGGGCGCAGCGCAGCGTCGCCAGCGGGTCATCCACCGCCATGCCGGCCCGGTTCAAATCGACAACGGTCTGCTGCGCGAAACCGAAGCTGGTCAGCGAGCACAAGCTGGTAAAGATGACGAGCGCAAGACCAAGCAGCAGGGCGGCCACGCATCCGGAAAGGCGCAATCTGTCCTCGATTCTTCGCTCGACCAAATCGCCAAACAGTCGCGCATTATAGCACAAGGTCGCGCTGTTGCTCCCCTGCGCCTGGGCTACGCTGCCCTCAACGCAAACTGCGGATGTAGGCGGACGCGTCGGGGACGTGGACCGGCAGATGGCGATACAGGGGGCGCGGCGGCAAGACCAGGATGCCTTCGATCATGCCACCCAAATCGGTCGTTTCCGCTGTGGCGTAGGTTGGACCGGCGCACCAGGCATCGTCTGCAATGGCGGCGATCTCCGCTTCGAGCGCCGCGCTTATCGCCCGATATTCTGACAATTGCTCGGCCAGGCTGAGATGCGCGCGCTCGGCGATGCCGCCGTAGTGGATCTCGCGCCCGCGCCGCGCGTCTTTCACCGCCTCGATCGCCCAATGCCGCCGGCCAGCCCGCCACTCGCGAATCGCCTCCAGCGTATAGGCTTCGTAACAGATGAGATGCGCCAGCAGATCTTTGAAGGAGCATTCCTGGTCGTAATACATGCCGTGCTGAATCGTGTCGCGGCGCGTCATTTCTTCATCCGTCAGCGCGTCAATCAGCGCCGTCACCGCTTGATGCTCGGTCTTCAGCAAACGCAAGGCTTCTCCCCGATCGACTGTCGCGCGCATGTTTCCGCTCCCGATCCGCTTTCATCATCTTGCAGTGTACCCGAATCCGCCGCCCCTTTCGAGCCTCGCCCGTCCCCCTGCCGCCAACAGTTCTTCCTCTGTGACCTCTGTGTTGTCTCGAATCCTCAGTAGTTCCAATTAAGTAATGCAAATTTCACTAAAGCAACGATTTGTAGGGGCGACAGGCGGGCTGTGTCTACGCGCCCTACCATGTCGCCCAAAACC
>JAPOYS010000030.1 GCA_026706455.1 Chloroflexota bacterium
GCGATTTGACTGTGCCAAGCGGGATTTCCATAAAGTCCGCGATCTCGCGCTGCCGGAAGTCGTTCATATAGTGCAACAAGATGACTGTGCGCTGCGCGTCCGGCAAGGCAGCCAGCGCTGCGTCAATATCATCCGCCAATCCAGCCGGGGCAATCGGATCGCTGGCCGCCAGCTCGCCGACTTGCTCAAGCGAGACCAGCGCTGGCTGCGGCGCCCGCAAGCGGCGATGGGCGCGCGAATAGACGATCCGCCGGAACCAGCCGGGAAAAGCGGTAACATCGCGCAAATTCACCAAGCCAAACCAAGCCGCGATGAAGGCTTCCTGCGCCGCGTCTTCGGCTTCCTGCCAATCGCCCAGCAGCGCGAAGGCGTAACCGACGGCCATATCCTGGAAGCGATTCACGATCTCTGCGAAGGCGCGGCTGTCCCCCTTGCGCGCCGCGATGACCAACCCGCTCAATTCTGTCATAAGCGTTCCTTCCGCTATGCCTACAAACTAAAGAGCCGCAGGTGGGCCTGAAGGTTCAATGGTAAAGCATCAATCCTCCAGTTATTCCCGCCGCCCCCGAGATTGCTCCCCGATATTGGCAGGATGAGCGACGTGGTAGAATATACTAGCCGCCACCTAGGAGCGACAGCATGGCGCCCAACTTCGCGGAAAAACTGCAAACCTATATCGAAAACGTGACCAGCGCGCGCAAGAGCCAGGCATCGGAACGGCAGATCAGTCACCTGTTCTTGGGCTTCATTAGCGATGCTTTTGGCGTGAGCTATGAAGATATTGAGCTAGAGCATCATGTGACGATGACAAAAGTGCAAAAGCATGGCTACGTCGATGCCCTGCTGGGCGATCTGCTGATTGAATTCAAGCGCGACATCAACACGAAACTTGGAAGCAATATCGAGCAGCTGCGAAATTACATGCGCGACATGCCAGAATTATATCGATACGTCGGTATGCTAGCCGATGGCATCGACTTTCGCACATACGTGCTCGACGATTCGGAAGACCTTAGAGAAGTAGACCAATTCACGATCAGCAAGGCCGAGCCCGACGCAGTCTATCTCTGGCTTGATGCTTATCTCTTCAGTCGCGCCAACATTGAACCGACCGCCGATGACATCGTGCAGCGTTTCGGGGTCAGAAGCCCAACGTTCCAACTGGTTCAGCAAACCCTCAGCCGCCTTTTGAATGAGGTCCAAGAGGACAAGGAACTGGAAGTCTGGCGCGGGCAATGGAAGGCTCTGCTGAGCAAGGTTTACGGCTCGGATATCGCCGACGACAACTTGTTCATACGCCACACTTATCTGTCGCAGCTTGCCAAATTGCTCGTGTTCGCGGCGCTCGAAGGCCGTCCGGATAAATCCGAGATCCTCAACATCGTCAATGGCGAAGCCTTTCACAAACACGGCGTCAGCAACATCGGCGAAAACGACTTCTTTTCTTGGCTGATGATGTCCGATATTCGCGCTGAATCGATCAACTTCCTCTACGCGCTGTCGGCCGAACTGCAAGTTTACGATCTGAGCTCCATTCGTCAGGATCTGCTCAAACAGCTCTATCAAGACCTGGTTGATCCAGAAACGCGCCACGACCTGGGCGAATACTATACGCCCGATTGGCTGTCGCAGCTCACCCTGCAGGAAATCGACTATCGCGCGCCGCAAAGCCTGCTTGATCCCGCCTGCGGTTCGGGGACATTTCTGTTTAACGCCATACGCCGGCTGGCGGATACTGGCTTGACCGGACGCGAATTGGTCGACTTCGCCTTGAACAATATCGTCGGCACGGACGTGCATCCTCTAGCCGTTACCATCGCGCGCATCAACTACTTGCTGGCCTTAAGCGAACATTTGGAAACAAAGAATAGCGATGGCGATGTGCCGCCCCTGCCCGTCTTCCTGGCCGACGCGCTGATTGGACCATTGACCGACCGAAGCCCGGCCGATGTCCCAATCGCCGTCGACGTTGAGAAGGACGAGGCTTTCCGCATCCCGCTGGAGTCGGCCATTGACGCCGACAAACTGACCAGAACAATCGATTACATGGATGACTTCGCAAAACTGGCAAGCCCCGAAAAGACGGCCGACATGGCAAAGGTATTCCGGCGAATGGTGCAGGATATCTATAGCGGTCTCACCAACCAGACTTTCCGCAACCTCTGGGCGGGCAACTTCCAGCTTCTGGTCGAACTAATTCACGACGGCCGCGACAGCATCTGGGCTTACATCTTGAAGAATCTCTCGCGCCCTCTGGTACTGGCGGAAAAGGGCTTTGACGTCGTGGTCGGCAATCCGCCCTGGCTCTCCTACCGCTACATCAACAGCCCCGTCTGGCAAGGCGAGGTGAAAAGCCTGTGCATCTACTACAAGCTGATTGATTCCGGCGATGTGAAGCTCTTCACGCAAATGGACTTGAGCACCTTGTTCTTCGCTCACGCCAAAGATCGCTACCTGAAAGATGACGGTACTTTGGCCTTTGTCATGCCCCGCAGCGTACTCACCGGCGCCAAACAGCACCGCCCCTTTCAGCGACAGGGCATGACGCGCATTCTCGATGTCGGGGATGTTAGCCCTTTGTTCAATGTGCCCGCCGCCGTCATCATCTCGTCGAACGGCGACATCGCCAAAGCGAATATCCCCACCACGACCTACCAGGCGACCTACGACAAACACGAGTTGCCGCTATCGGAAGCCATGCCGCTGCTTACCGTTGGCGAGACGCTTACGAACTTTGTCGACCCGGAAGTCGCCAGCATCTACTATTACGAGCTATTCGCTCAAGGCGCGTCTTTGGTCCCGCGCAACCTCTGTTTTGTGCGCCCGCCGGGCCTGCCGAATACACCGATAGTCGAGACCGATCCTGAACTGGATAAAGATGCCAAAGCGCCCTGGAAGGGCATCAAACTGGAAGGGACGGTTCATAACCCATACATCTACGGAACCCTGCTCAGCAAACACCTGCTGCCCTTCGGCTGGCAGAAGCTCAGCATGGTCGCTTTGCCCGTCTCGCAAAATGAAACTGGCCAGCTAGAAATTCTGCATGATGTTTTGGCTTTCGCCGTGAAAGCCCATCACCGGAGTTTCCTCACCTGGTTCGAGAAGATGAGCGATATCTGGGAAGAACGCAAAGCCAGCAAAGTTGAAGAAACTTTGACAGAGTGGTTCAATTACCGAAACAAATTGACAGCTCAGAACGTCACCGACCGTTTTCGTGTGATTTACGGAGGCAGCGGGACGAACATTGCCTGCTGCGTCTTGGATCTCGACTATGAGGAACTATGGATATACCGACGGCGCGTTCGCCAGTTTGTAGTTGATACCACCTGTTTTCATTACTCTGCCTCGACAGAAGCCGAAGCGCATTATCTCTGCGCCATCCTAAACTCGCCCTTCGTCAACGATGAAATAAAGGCGCATCAACCGGAAGGCCTGTGGGGCGCGCGGCATATCCAGCGCACGCCATTCGAAGCCTGCGCCATTCCCATCTTTGACGCCGACAATCCCGATCACCAAGAACTCGCCCGCTTGAGCAGGGCCGCTCACGAGAAAATCGAAGAGATGAAGGGCATGGAAGAGAACCGTTTGCTCAATGGCGGCCCTGGGCGGGCGCGCGGCCGGGCGCGCGAAATCCTGGCCGATGAAATCAACGCGATTGACAAGATTGCGCGTCAACTTCTGTAAGGAAAGCCGTCTCCACGCTCAACCCCGCCCCGGTATCCCGGCGAAACCGGCTCCGCTCCACTCCACGCTATCGTGAAGCGCGGTCAACTGGTGATACAGGCTTAGGGCGATATCATCATCGCGCCAGTCGTAATCAGCCAGCGCGGCGAAGGGGCTGTTGGCGGTGCGCGCCCCGCGGCTGCCATCGCCAACCGCGAAGGTGTCGATGACGATGCGCTGCGCCCCCGTCTCCAGCAGGCGCTCGGCAAAGGCGCCGCTATAGGGCAAACAGGGTGAGACAGCGATCTGCGTCTTGACGCCGCTGGCGACCGCGCGCTTCACGGCCGCCAGCCGCCGCCGGACATGGGCTGTGCTGGGTCCGTATGCCAGGTCGCCCCGGTCGGTCTCGATGGTCATGCCCAGCCAGACGTAGGGAATCGCGGCGATCAACTCCAGATCATCGAGGGCGGCCGGCGCGCGTGTCTGAATCAGCAGCAAGTCGAGATCATCGTAGCGCGCGAATACCTCGAGGCAGCGCCGCGTCAGCCGTAATTTGCGCTCGATCGGCTGATAAGGGTCGGTGACCGGGCTCATGAAGATGCGCATGTCCCGGCGGTTGCGCGCCCGCGCCAGTTGCGCCGCCAGCAGTTCGGGCGCGTTCTCCTTAATGATGAGCGCGTCGCCCCAGGCTTCGTCCGCGCGCCGGGCGAAATGCCAATTGGGCAGCATCTGCGCGTAACAATAGGCGCCGCAATAGAGGGCCCCGAGCTGGCAGCCGGCCGCCCAGGAGAGGCTGTGCGTGTAAGGTTTCTCTCCCGCCCTCAGGAAGCCGCGCGTCTGGGGCGTGAGAATGGATTTGGCTTGTGTGTAGCGGATGCGCATGAGAGATATGATAGCAAAACCCCGCCGCCCCAAGGACGCAGGGCAATCGCTTCAAATTGAAATGACGCTGAAATCAACAATTTTCCTCACAACTTTCGTAATTCTGTAGGGGCGTTTCGCGGAAACGCCCGCTATTTGTCGACTATTTTCACGGGCGTCTCACGAGACGCCCCTACAATTTCACACTTTTAGACGGAGATCGGCGCGAAATGATTTTGGAGCGATTGCCCTGCACGGGAGCAACTCCCCCTCGACATCCTCCCTAATTTATGTACAATCCATAGCCCGAATCAGAAAACGGGAGCTACACCATGCCCGGCAAACGCAAAATCACCGGCACGAAGCCGCTCTTCGGCCAATCGCGCAGCAAAGCCTTCAATACGGTCAAGCGCCAATTCAAGCCGAACTTGCAGAACAAGCGTATCTACGTGCCCGAGCTCGATCGCTGGGTGCGCGTCAAGATTACGGCGAAAGAGATCAAGACCATCGACAAGATTGGCTTCATGGAATTCCTTAAGCGCCGCAACATCCCGCTCAAGCAGCTGCTCTAATTCCCATAACCTGTTGCAGGGGCGATCCGACGGCTCGCCCGTCCCATACCCCGCCCAGCTCGAGATGAACCCGCATCACCAGGCTATCCTGCGTCAAATCCAATCGACTATCCCCGGCCGCGGCCAGGTCAAGCAGCGCCCCGAACACTTGGGCACGGCGCGCCGTTGGTATGGCCTCAAAAACGAACAGACGCGCCGAATCCTGCAAGATTTCAGCACCGCCCACAAAGACCTGAGCTATAGCGACTGGCGCGCGCTGGTCGACTCGCTCTATCAGGGTGAATCTTACGAGGAACGCTGCGCGCCGCGGACGCTTTTCCACAAGTACCCGCGCTACCGCCGTCAGCTTCCGCTCCCGCAACTGGATGCCTGGCTGGGCTGCTTGAACGGCTGGGCGGAGGTCGACAGCACCTGCCAGACGGTCTTCACCGACAAGGACCTGCTGGCTGATTGGAGCGGTTGGTCGGCATTGCTCGAGTCGCTGGCTGGCGACGCGAATGTCAACAAACGGCGCGCCGCCCTCGTGCTGCTCACGGCGCCGATTTCGCAATCGGAGGACCCGCGCATCCTCGATCTGTCGCTAGCGCTGATTGAGCGTCTCAAGGGCGAAAAGGACGGGCGCATTACCAAGGCGATATCCTGGCTGCTGCGCAAGGGCGTCAAGCAGCACCGCGACGCCATCGCAGCTTATCTCGAAGCCAGCGCTCCATCACTGCCCGCCATCGCCGTCCGTGAAACGCGCCGAAAGCTAGCAACCGGCAAAAAGTAACTCAATCTCGTACCATATCGGCGTAGTAGTCTTTGACCAGATAATGCGAGTCGCGCGGCGGCCGCGCCATATATTCTCCCTGCGGCGGCACGTCGGGCAGCTTCGTCGGTCCGGGAATCACGTTTTCATAAGGAATCGCGTCCAGCATGTCGCGAATGATATTCAGGCGCAAACGCCGCTTGTCGTTGGAGTTGATCTGACGCCAGCGGCATTCGGGGATATCGGTATGCTCGATCATGGCGTCCTTCGCGCGCGTGTATTCGACCCAGCGATTGCGCCCCTCGATATCAATTGGGCTGAGCTTCCAGCGGCGGGCGGGGTTGGCGGCCCGCGCTTGAAAGCGGCGTTCTTGCTCATCGTCATCCACCGACAGCCAATACTTGAGCAGGATGATGCCGTCGTTGATCAGCAGCCGCTCGAAATTGGGCGCGTCGCGCAGAAAGTCCCAATACTGGCGGTCGCTGCAGAAGCCCATCACCCGCTCGACGGTGGCGCGGTTATACCAACTGCGGTCGAAGAGCACGATCTCGCCGGCGGCTGGCAAATGCGTTACATAGCGCTGGAAATACCACTGGGTCTGCTCGCGGTCTGAGGGCTTGCCAAGCGCAACCAGGCGGATATCGCGCGGCTGCAGCGGCGCCATTATGCGCTTGATCGTGCCGCCCTTGCCGGCCGCATCTCGCCCGTCAAATGTGATCATGACCCGCATGTCGTTGTGCTTGATCCAATACTGCCACTTCACCAACTCAAATTGCAGCCGAGACAGTTCTTGCTCATAGTATTTCCGCTTCAAGCGCGGGGGCCGGTCAGTTTTTGCCGCTTTCTTTTTGGCCATGGGTCGCTCCAGGCACTCGCTCAAAGGCATGACAACTGATAGCTTACCAAATTATGGCGCGGACGTGCAGCAAATGGCGAAATCGCCCGGCAGGGTTGGGCGCGTTTTCCGCCATTCCACCGGGCATCCGACGCCCGCGTTTTGTACTATAATCCACTGGTATCGAATCGGGAGACGGCGCAACCGCCTATGACGCATCAGATTAGCGCGTTCCGCTCCGCGGCGCTGGCGGAGGGAGCCAAGCCGAATTTCTTCATCGTTGGCGCGCCAAAATGCGGCACGACCTCCCTGCACGAGTACTTGCAGCGGCATCCCGATGTCTTCATGCCTTTCTTCAAGGAGCCGCACTTTTTCGGCTCCGACTTGGAGGGCTCGCGCTTTCGCCAATTCCGCGGCAAGCCGGAGCGCTACCTGAAGCTCTTTCGCGACGCGCGCGGCGAGAAGCGCATCGGCGAATCGTCGCCCTGGTACTTGGTCAGCCAACGCGCGGCCGACGAGATCCAGGCCTACGATCCGGGCGCCAAGATCATCATCATGCTGCGCAACCCCATCGATATGATGTACTCGATGTGGTCCCAGTTCCGCTACAGCGGCAATGAACAGATTGAGTCCTTTGAAGAGGCGTTGGCCGCCGAGCCTGGCCGGCAAGCCGGGCGGCGAATCCGGCGCGCTGCCCACTGCGTCACTGGTCTCTACTATCGACACATGGCTCGTTATTTTGAGCAGGCGCCGCGCTACTTCGAGCGCTTCGGCCGGGAGAATGCGCTGGTAATCATATTTGATGATTTTCGCGCTGACACGCCAGCGGTCTTCCGCACAGTTCTAGACTTTCTCGAATTGGAGCCAAATATCAGCATGACCTTCGATATCCACAATCCGAACAAAGAAGTGCGACTGGAGTGGCTGCAAAAGCTCATCGTCAACAGCGGCTTCTCGTTGATGCTGCTCAAAGATCAGTTGACATACCTGGCGACGACGCACTCCCTCGTCCCATTTTCATATCGCACGCGAGCGGTCGAAGGCGTCATCGCCGTCTACACCAAGTACGAGCGGCGCTCGCCATTGACATCTGAATTGCGCAAGCGCCTAGCCGCCGAGTTGGAAGGCGAGATTGACGCGCTGAGCGCGCTGCTGGATCGAGATCTTTCGCATTGGTATCAACTTGACTAAGCGCCCGATGGACGATCGCAACGAGAGAAAAGCCGAGCCCTCCGGCGATGCTCGCAGGCGCCGCCAGTTCCTGGTCCGCGCCATCAGTATTGCGATAACGGCTGTCCTCCTGGCTGACCTAGTCGGACGCGTCAATTGGTCGGAGTTTGATCAGCTGCTCGCGCGCATCGCCTTTTCCAGTTGGATCTTGGCGCTCCTGGCTTACCTGGCGCTGAACTTACTGCGGGCGCTGCGCTTTCGCATCCTGCTCGACAAGCGCGACTCGCCCTGGCGAATCCTGATTCCCATCACGCTCTACCACAACTTTCTGGTCCGCGCGCTGCCCTTCAAGCTGGGCGAATTATCGTATATTGTCATGCTGCGCTCACGGCTGAATTACTCGATGGAAGAGGGCGTCAGCAGTCTATTCGGCGCGCGTATACTGGAGCTTTTGATCATCGTCATGGTCTTCGCCTCCAGCATACCGGCGAGCGCCGAGCAATTGGCGGCGCAGCGCGATGAGCTGCTGGCCGCTATCGCCGTCACCTTTGCGGTCAGCGTCATTGCGCTCTACTTCGGCGGCGCGCTAATCAGGGCGATCCTGCGAGCGTTGCAACCACTGCTGAACCATATTGACCGACGCAGCGCGGGCTTCGCAACTGGCGCCAATCGACGCCTGCGGCATCTCGCAAACGAGATGGATCGCATTCGTCAACCGCGTCTTTTCCTGACGGCGCTTCTGACGACCTGTTTCACCTATACCTCATCCTTCCTCACAAACTTCATTCTGCTGCGCGCCTTGGGCATTGATGTGGAATTGCCCGCCTTCATCGCTATAATCAGCCTTGGCATGTTTGCGTCCGCCTTTCCATTTACGGTTAGTGGATTTGGCGTGGTGGAAGCAGCCTGGCGTTTTGGCTTAATGCAATTCGCCGGCTTGGCTGATTCAGACGCGACGGCGGCCGGCTTCCTGCTGCACGGCTTTCAAATCTTCGCCGCCGCGCTTTACGGATTCTTAGGTTATTTGCTCATTCAGATCAGCTCGCCAATGCCGCCAGTGGACGAAGCCGCCGCGCGGAAATGATAGAAGGCTAGATGAGAGGCGCGCCTCATGCCCTATCCACTTGACCCCGGCAAGATGTATCGCATGCCGACGCACTTTGGTCCGCGCGCCGGTCCCAGGCAGGGTCCCGACGGGCGCAGATTCGAGTGCGTCGACAACCCGCTCGGAACCGCCTACAGCGTCAGCTTTCTCACGAACGGGCAGCAGCTAAAAGCCTTTTTGCCGCCGGGTTTTTCACTCGATGGCGAGCCGGTCGTCACCGTCTTTTCGAATCACATGACCGAGATTGAATGGCTGGCGGGCCGCGGCTACAACGTGCTTGGCGTCAGTTTTCCCGTCCGATTTGAAGGCGAGCGGGATCGCGTTCGAGGCAGCTTCCTGACCGTGCTCTGGGAGAATCTGACTGATCCCATTATCACTGGCCGCGAAGAACTCGGCTTCTCCAAGATTTACTGCGAGCTTCCTCCTCCAAGTTGCTTAAGAGGCGAAACCCACCTCATCGCCAGCTGGCTGGGATTCAAGTTCCTGGATATTCACCTATCGGATTTGCGGCAACTATCGCAAGCAGAAATAGAAGCGCGGTCGGCTGCCGCCAATAGCGACGGCGCCTTGCATTACAAGTACATGCCCCGCACTGGCGACTGGGGCGCAGCCGATATCGCCTACCCCGTCTTGACACCCGCCGCCAATTCCAACCAGCGAATCATCGAGCAGCATGTGGGCGTGGGCAGCCTCGCCTTTCATCAGGCGCGTTGGGAAGACATGCCGACGCAGTACAATATCGTCAACGCCTTTGCCGATCTGGAGATTCTCGAATATCGCGGCGCCACCCTAACGAAGACCGTCGGCGGCAAAGATATCAGCGACCAGCGGATTCTGCGCTAAAGGCGCGTGTGGAGCGGCTTATGTACAACCTGGGCGGAAAAGTAGCGCTGGTGACCGGCGCGGCCGGGGCCGCGGGCATCGGTCGCGCGATCGCTTTGCGGCTGGCGCAGGAAGGCGCTGACGTTGCCGTCAACGACCTCGGCGAAGGCCTAGGGTTTCGCGCCGGCTTGCCCGATGTCGTCCGCGAGATCGAAGCCCTGGGCGCGCGCTCGCTGGCAGTCTATGCCGATGTCGCGCAAGCCGACCAGGTCGAGCGGATGGTGGCTGAGACGCTAGATCGCTTCGGCAGGATCGACATCCTTGTCAACAATGCCGGCGCGCCAGCCGGGCGCGACCGCGTGCCAGTCATCGACCTGGCAGAAGAAGACTTCGACCTTGTGCAAAGGGTCAACGTGAAAGGCGTCTTTCTCTGCTGTCGAGCGGTGGCGCGGCACATGCTTGAGCGCGGCGGCGGAGGAACGATCATCAATATATCGTCCATTGCCGGCAAGTACGGGGTCGCGCGCTTCGCCGCCTACTGCGCCTCCAAATTTGCCGTGCGCGGCTTCACCCAAGCGCTGGCTCAGGAGCTGGGACCGCAGCAGATCACCGTATACGCGATTTGCCCCGGCTTGATCGCCAGCGAGCGAATTGACGACATGGCGGCGGTCCTTGCGCCGCCCGGCCTGGATGCATCTGCGCAGCGCGAACAAATGATCTCCACAGCGACTCACAACTCACCTCTGGGGCGAATGACCGAGCAGGAAGATGTCGCCAAAGTGGCCGCCTTTCTCGCTTCCGACCAATCAGATTTCATGACTGGCGCGTCCGTCAATGTCGATGGCGGCTTCCACATGGATTAGCATCAGCAAAAGAAGATGAAGGGCAGACACCCAAATGGTCAGCGCTCGCTTACAGGACAAGGTCGCGCTTGTCGTTGGCGCCGGTTCGCGCGGCGAGCCAGCTGGCACTGGCTACGCGACAGCGAAACTCTTCGCCGAGCACGGCGCTTCAACTCTTTTGGTGGATAACAATCGTGAACGCGCCAAAGTCACCGAGCGAGAAATCCTCGACGCCGGCGGTGCTGCTTCCGTCTTCGAAGGCGATGTGACCAGCGAAGAGGACTGTAAAGCGATGGTGACAGCTTGCGGCGAGCGCTACGGCCGTCTGGACATCCTTGTCAACAATGTAGCAACCGCTGGAGCCGGAAAGGTGACAGAAGTCGGCAGCGAAGAACTAGACCAAGTGTTCGCCACCAATCTGAGAAGCATGATGCTGGCCTGCCGCTATGCCATTCCACTGATGAAAGCGGGTGGCGGCGGTTCGATTCTTAACATCTCCTCGATCGACGGCTTGCGAACCGGCATGTCATACAATGTGCCGTATGCCGTTACGAAAGCTGGCGCGGCCCATCTTGCGCGGCTCATTGCTGTCCACCATGGACGCGACAATATACGCGCCAACTGCATCGCGCCCGGTCATATCTACGCGCCCTTCGTGCGACACATGTCGCCAGAAAAGCGCGATCAAAGGCGGAAGGTGGCGCCCTTGGGAACAGAGGGTACAGCCTGGGATATCGCCTGGGCCGCCGTCTTTCTCGCAAGCGACGAAGCGCGCTGGATATCTGGCACTATTCTACCCGTTGACGGCGGTCTCCTGGCTGCCACGCCACTAGCCGTCTACGACAACATAGTCCCGGCGTAGGCTCCTTATCACGCCCCCTCAGGCAAGTTGCAGCACATGCGTTCTGCAACAGTAGCGTTCGGCGAGCCATGCTCAGTTGACAGTTCAGGAAACAATTTCCTTGCGACCATCGTCAATTGCGTGTATACTGTATAAATATATCGAGTGCGACAAGAATCGAGCTCAATGCTCGCTTTCGATCGGTTTTCTGGCACCACCAGGGAAGCCTCGACCAGTTTGATCCTGAGGCTAATCCAGCTGACATTAGCGAGAACGTTCCGCTGGAAAATGAGCCAATTTTTTGGCGTCTTTGCCCACATAATCTTCGACTCATTGGTGGCATAGACAGCTCTCATTGTAACTAACGGAAGACGCCAGCCACGCTTCCAGGATTAGTCAGCAGGACAACCGCACTCAAGAAATAAAGGGATCGGCCGATGGTTGCGCAGCAGCCGATCCCTTTCGGGTCCACACCTGCCCCGCCTCGGAGCAGAGTGCAGTTTTTCTATGGTAGCTTTCTTGACGGATCAGGTCAAGAAAAGATGCCGGATTTATGCGGAGAAAGCAGTGAAAAAGAGTAAGAATCGCATGCAAAACGCGCTTGTGACGCGGGCAAAAATGCTGGCGCGCGCAGGCTACTCAGTGATTCCCGTGCACGGGAACAAGCTGCCCACGGAGCCAAAACGACCGGCGATAAGCTGGAAGAAATACCAGCGCGCGATCGCTACGACGGATGAAATCGATGCCTTCTTCAATGATCGAGTGACAGCCTTGGGTGTGGTTTGCGGCCGCGTGTCGAAGCTGCTGGTGATCGACTTCGATGATGTCATGCGATATCAGCGATTTTGCCGGCACCTGCCCCAGTATAGCGAGACGTATACAGTAAAGACCCGACGGGGATTCCATCTATATTTCCGCACGAGTGAGAAGGTACCGAGTCACCAGTTTGACGGTGGAGATATCAAATGTGAGAAGTCATATATCATCGCGCCGCCATCGGAGATCGGTGACTTTGTCTACCATTGCACGAAGAACGTGACCGAGCTGCATCTGGAACGAGAAGACGTGGATCGGATTCTAAACTATTTCCACGTCAGGTCGGCGGTGCGCTTGGTCTCTGGAAAGAAGGGGGAGACAGCAAATAAGGTAGACATTAAGCGAGTTTACCGAAGCTTGTCGACGCGGATAGGGCGGAACAACGCTCTATATCGAGCGGCCTCAATGGGTAGAGAAGCTGGTCTGAGTAAAGATGAAGTGGAGAAGGAACTGCTGCTCTTGCACATTTGGCAAAATGGAAAGCCAGATCATAGGGGGGAGAACGCTCAAGAACGAAGGGATGAAGGGTTGCGCACAATTGAAAGCGCCTTCAGAGGAGCTTCTAGGGCTAAGCCGCTACACTCGGGTTTGCCCAACTCAATTCGTGAACGTCTCTTGCAAGCGCAACGCTCTACAGTGGTTTGTCGCTTGTTGGACATCTTCGCGTTTGAGGGATGGGAAGCCGGGGCCTATTTCACGTTAGGCGATGCGATTCGTACCGGTCAACTGTTTGGCTTGAATCGGAAGAGCGTGCTGCAAGCTTTAACAGGCGAGCTATGCAGGTTCGATGGGCAGCATATTATCAGTAGAAGATATGTAGAATATCTGGACATTAAGGGACTTAAAGGCCGGAAGCGGGGGCGGCCGGTGGAGTTGATGTTTCGTATGCCGTCGGCGGCTCGCCTGTTGAAGCTGCTGAAGGTGGCATGGGCGCCGTGTGATCGCATGCAAAAAGAGGACTTGCTCTCGGCGAAAGCCTATCGAATGGCATTGCATCGGGAATACCTTTTGCGATTGTCGCCGCGCTCGTCGTTGGGCGTTTTGGCTGGGCGCGTCGGTGTGAACGAGCGGACGATACGGCGCTATAACCTTGCGCTGGGGGTCAAGGTTAAAGCTTGCATCGGCCGATTGGAGTTGTCGCGGGAGGTGGTCAGGACCTTGCCGAAGCGCGGCTGGCGAACGGCTGCAAACGCCACCAAGGGCTTTTGGCTGGAAGGTAGGGATGGCGGGCGGGCGCCGGCTTGGCGTCATATTGGCCGGCGGATGCTGAAGGCCGGCGGGGAGGGCGCCCGTGTATGTGTGCGACTTGCGTCGGTGTTCAGTCTAAAGCCGGGAGAAACGCGAGCGCCATTGCTGGAGAGGATCAGCCTGCGTGATCTTGCTCGGTTGATCGGCTCGCGCGCGGCCGGTGGCGCTGGTTTGATTCAGCGGCTGGGGCATGCGATTGACGCGATACGAGAGCGTGCGGCCGGAAGCGGGTACGAAAAGATTCAGTTGTCCTATGGAAACGTGGCGGCGCGAATCGCCGATGACAAAGTGGCCGAGACCATCAGCGGTTTCCTGGTAGCAGTGACTGAGGGCGGCGCCGAAGTGCGGCGTCCGGCGAAGCGAGGCATCGCTTATCGGATGTTGAAGGAATTCGGCGACGGGAATGTGTATCTGGCTTTGCGGAGCTCTTATAAGGAGGTGATGGCATCGCTAGCGCGGCATGCGCTGCTGGCTGGCGACGCGGGCCAAAGCGCCGAGCTGCTGGCGCGCGCGTCCGTCTGATGTGTTTGCCCGGCGGTTGACAGTGGCGGGTGTAGCGTTACAGGTGTAACGGTAGCGGGCGATAAGGTGAAGGGCGCATCGCGAGATGCGTTTTTGTTTTTTTGGGGAGGGAGCTCGGCGCGCGCTAGCTTTCCGATTCGTCAATATCGGCCATAAGGCGCAAGAGCTGGCGGATCTCAGCTTCAATAAGTTTGCGTATCTTGGGCCGATTGAGGGAGTCTACCGAATTGATCTCCTTGCGAAGCTTGTTGCGCCATTGGGTCGCGTCGGCGGCGAGACGAGCGAGCGCATCCTTTTTGCGTTGCTCCCTTCTTACCGTTACACGTGTAACGCTATCTAGGGAGGCTTTCATCTTGCGAAGCTCGCCTTCGCTCAAGTCTTCATCATCGCCCTTGCGCCAGAGCTCGCCCGGCAGCCGCAAGAGTGCCCGATACTGACGGAGCTGACCGGCGTCCGAGAGCCCCATGGCATTGACAAGACGTTCGCCTTGGCCGCGCGGGATGCGCCAAGTGGCGCCATCCGCAACTTGAGCGTAAAAGGATTGTTCGCTTTCGCAGGCGTCCAGCCGGCTGAAGTTGCTCCAGCCGTGCAGGTCCATCAGCAAAAGCGCAAGTTGACGAGCGCGACTGATGGCGTTGAGGTTGTCGCGCGCGTTGTTCTCGCTCGCTTGTCGCCAAACATCGACCTGCGTCACGATACGCGCCGGGATGCGCGACCAATTGACGATGCTGCCGTCCGTGAGTTTATCGCCGTCGCCAAACTTCCAATTGAGGATGTGATAAGCCAGCCAGCGCCGTTCGCCCGTCTCGATTTCGTAATGCTGGTCGTGCTGCACCAGGCTGATGGGGTTGGAAAGCCCGTCTCGCCGGATGCTTGCTGCCAGATCGATCAGTTTCATGAGCGCGAGTTCTTTGGCGGAAGGAAGGTGGCTGGCTGGAGCGCCATCGCCATCATCAGTCTCGGCACGTTCTCCGCGGTCGGTGACGGCGCCGAGCAGGAAGTTCAGAATGTCGTAATCCGTCTGCCCCCGTTCGAGTTGAACCTCCATAATCCAGCGCTCGAATATATCAACGATATTCTTGGGATGCAGGGCAAATATCTCGGCGATGTCGTGGGGAATGCTGTAGCGAGGCTGCACGGAATTCGGGTGGATCTCCTGAATGCTGACCGCTTCAATCGGCTGAAACGCGCTGTCCGCGGCCGCGATTTCAGCCGCCAATTCTCCCAAGCCGAAGCCGATAGCGTCAGCCGTTTTGGGATCGAGCGTGTTCGGATTGGCAAAGAGCAGATTTTCTTCGTCCTGGATTTTGCGCCGGCGCTCACGACTGCTCATAGATTCGCTCCTCCAACTGCTCCACCAGCCGCCAGGCGTCCTCGGCGGTGCTGCTGCCGGGCGCCAGCGAAAAGACAGTGCGGCGCGCGCTGGCTACTTCCGTCCAGATCGTTCGCACCGGCAGCGGCTTCCAGACGAGGCTGCCAAAGGTGTCCTGCAAGCGGCGCAGATTGTCTTGATGTTCCAGGGTCCGGCCCCGGTACATCGTCGGCACGACGCCGAGCACCTTAATATCATTCAGATTGTATTGCTGCCGAATCGGGCTGAACTGGTCCTTATGCGTGAGACTCTCGCGCAGGCCATCGAAGCTCCAGGCTTCACATTTTGTCGGATAGATGATCCCGTCAGTCGCCATATATATCGACGAATGAAGCAATGATGGAGTTGGCGATGTGTCGAAGAAAACAAAATCGATCGCGTTGCGCAATTGATTAAACCGTTTTAAGACCGTGAACGCATCCGATATATTGCCGGCGATGCTGCGCGTCTCAATGTTTGAGGGCACGATCAGCAGCTGGCCGTCCGTGTTATCGGCTTCGTCCGGAACGTTAAAGCGCTCAGGCGCGACCGGGCGCAGCACCTGCTGAAAGGGCGCGTTGCGCACAATGAGATCGTAGAAGCCCGGCTCCTTCAAGAGGCCGAAGGCGATGGTGGCGTGTCCCTGGGGATCGGCGTCGACCAGGATGACGCGCTTGCCGCGTATGGCTAAACCGGCCGCCAGATGCGTCGCCAGGGTAGTCTTGCCTACCCCGCCTTTTTCGTTCAGGAGGGTGATTATCTTCATGATGAACTGCCTATTCCCGCGCGTATGCCCGGGCTACGGAATAACGGTAGCCGGTGACGCCGTTATGGAAGGTGTGAAGGCTGCGATGGAAAACGCCTTCATCCACGAGGGCGTCCATCATATCGATAAGATGCGGAGTCTTTTTCCGATTGAGCCGGTTGACGATTTCCGTGCGCGTTAGAGGGCGCTCGCTTTGTGCGACGATGTCGATCATCAACTGCCGTGTTTCGGAACGAGGGCGATGATCCTGAGACATAAGCAGATCGGCTCCGTCTTTGGACAGTATAGATACAATATATTTATAGCGCATCTAGGCGCTTTCCGCAAGAGGCAAGTCAGAATCTCAAGGAAGAAAGAATATGCCGGAATATTACAAGATCAGACTAGCCGGGACCGAGTCCAAGGGCTGACAACCATCGTATAAAATAGAACAAATATTCTATTATCTCTCATATAGACTCGATGCGCCAAGAGAGTATATCGCAGTCGCTTCGCTGTGACCATATAATCGTTAGCCAAGGCTATTGTGAAAGGATGAAGCAGCCTGAGCGACATGGCGTCAATTTCACTCAGCCGGGCTCAGGCTGAGTTAGCGAGCGCGCCGCTGACTGGCAGCGTCTGGCTGGAAGGCTGGGCTGGAAGCGGCAAGACCAGCGTCGGTGTGCAGCGCATTCTGTACTTGATGGAGCGCGGCATACCGGCTGAGTCGATCCTGTTGTTCGTGCCTCAGCGCTCCCTGGCTCAGCCATATATCCGGGCTATGCGCGGGCAGAGGGCGCATCGTGGCGGTCAAGTGTACGTGCACACCATGGGCAGTCTGTCGCTGAAGATGGTAGAGACCTTTTGGTTCCTCGTCGCCGAGCGGGCTGGTTTTCGTTATCCGCGCGATCTGCCCAACTTTCTCAGCCTGGAAATGGTGCAATACCACATGGCGCGCGCTATCGAACCGATTGTCGCGGAACGCGATTATTTCAACAGCGTTCGCATTAACCGACCGCGGCTCTATAGCCAGATTGTCGACAATATGAACAAGGCGGCTATAGTCGGTTTCCCCATTGACGAAATCGGTTCGCGCTTGACATCGGCTTTGGCTGGCGGTGTTGAGCAGGCGCATATCTACGGCGACGCGCAAACCTGCGCCCTTGAGTTTCGCCGATATTGCCTGGCGCATAATTTGCTGGATTTCTCGCTGCAACTGGAGGTATTCCGCGATCATATCTGGGCGACGCCGCAGGCGCGGACCTTTCTGCGCGGACGCTGCAAACATCTGATCGTTGACAATGTGGAAGAAGACAACCCCGCCTCGCATTGGCTGCTGCTGGATCTGCTCGAGACGAGCGACTCAGCGCTGATCATCTATGATCGCGACGCCGGTTTTCGTCGCTTCTTGGGCGCCGATCCGACGGCGGCGCGCCGCCTGCGCGAGCGCTGCGAAACGAAGGCGACCTTGGAAGGCAGCTTGGTAATGGGTGGCGAGGTCCAGGCGCTGAGCGGCCGATTGGCGGCGCAGTTGGGTCCCTCCGTCGCACGCGCCAACACAGCCGATCCGCGGCCGGCATTGATCACGGAAGCGCACCGCTTTCATCCGCAGATGCTGGACTGGGTCGCGGCAAACGTTGATGAGCTGGTGAACGCAAGGGGCGTTTCGCCCACTGATATTGTGATCCTGGCGCCCTTCCTGTCCGATGCGCTCCGATTTAGCCTGGCGGACGGCTTAGCCAGGCGCGGCCTCCCGCTGCGCAGCCATCGGCCCTCGCGGGCGCTGCGGGATGAAGCGGCCGCGAGGGCGCTGTTGACGCTGGCGCGGCTGGCGCATCCGCATTGGGGCTTGCCGCCGACCAACTTTGACGTGGTCTGCGCCTTGACGACATCAATCGCCGGTCTGGATTTGACGCGCGCGCAGCTCTTGGCTGAAATGCTCTACCGGAATGGCTGTCTGCTGCCTTTCGCTGAGGTACGCTCGTCAGCGATGCAAGACCGCGTAACCTTCGAGCTGGGCGAGCGCTACGACCGTTTGGCGGGCTGGATCAGCCGCTACGTCGACGGCGAGCGCGCCGACGCCATCGATATCTTCTTTCGCCGGCTGTTTGGCGCCTTGCTGTCGCGCGCCGGCTACGGCTTTCACGCCGATGTCGACGCCGCCAATACCGCCCAGAATCTTGTGGATTCGGCGCGCAACTTCCGCTGGTCGCTTGACTATATGAGCCGCTATGACGATGATATCGATCTGGGCTTGGATTACGTGAATATGGTGGATCGCGGCGTCATCGCCAATTTCTACGCGCGCGACTGGATCTCGGATGCGGAAGAGGGCCTGCTCATCGCACCGGCTTACACCTTCCTGCTGAGCAACCGCCCGGTGGATTACCAGTTCTGGCTCAACATAGGCAGTGAGGGCTGGTCGCGCCGCTTGTATCAGCCTTTGACGCATCCCTACGTCTTGAGCCGCGGCTGGCAGGCGGGCGCTGTCTGGACCGATGAAGACGAGCGGGAGTTGAACCGGCAGAGCCTGCGCCGGCTGCTGCTGGCTTTGACGCGCCGCTGCCGCAAAGGCGTTTATCTGGGTTACAGCGAGCTCAGCGAAAGCGGCTACGAGCAACGCGGGCTGCTGCTGGAGACGATACAAAGCCTCTTGCGGCGGCTCGCGCAGGAGGGGCAAGATGTTTAAGCCGCGGCCAAAACAGCTAGCGGTGCTGGCTTATCGGAGCGGCTATATGGGCGTGGCGGCTGTGCCCGGCAGCGGCAAGACAGCCACGCTCTCGTATCTAACGGCGCAACTCCTGGCGGAAACCGAACTGGAAGAGAGCCAAGAAATCCTGATCGTCACGCTGGTGAATTCGGCGGTGGCGAACTTTGCGCGCCAAGTGAATGAATATGTCAAGGCGAACGGCCTGCTGCCGGGCTATGGCTACCGTGTGCGCACTTTGCACGGATTGGCGAATGACATCGTCCGCGGCAAACCCAGCGCGGCCGGCTTGGACGATCAGTTCAGCATCGTGGACGAGCGCGAGAGCAACGCCATCCTGGCGGAAGCGGTCGATGCCTGGGTTCGGCGCAATCCGGAAGCGCCCGCCGCCTATCTCGCGCCGCAGTATGCCGAAAACGGTCACTATCGGACGCAAAAGTGGGCGGAGAGCCTGACGGAGACGGCGCGCAGTTTCATTCGGCAAGCCAAAGACGACTTGCTGACATCGCGCGCTGTGCTTGAATTGCTCGCGCAAAACGGAGGCGATCTGTCCTTGGCCGAGTTTTGCGCCGAAATCTACAGCGATTACGAGCGCGCCTTGGCTTATCGCGGGGCGGTTGATTTTCAAGATCTGATCCGACTGGCTTTGCAAGTCTTGCGCGACGAGACGGCCTATTTGGAATCGCTGCGGCGCAAATGGCTTTACATCCTCGAGGATGAAGCGCAAGACAGCTCGCGGCTGCAGGAAGATATTCTGCAGCTGCTGGCGGGACCCGACGGCAATTGGGCGCGCGTTGGCGATCCCAATCAAGCCATATTTGAGACATTCACTACCGCTGATCCCAAGTACCTGCGCGCCTTCATCGAATCGGACGGGGTCGATGGGCGCGAGCTGCCCAACTCGGGGCGCAGCACGCGCAGCATCCAGACGCTTGCCAATCGGCTGATCGACTGGTCGCTGGCGCATCCGCAGGAGTCGATCCGCGCGCGCAAGCCGCTGAGCAAACCCTATATTCAGCCGACGCCGGCTGGTGATCCGCAGCCAAATCCGCTGGACGACCCGGCCGCCCTCGTCTTGGTTGGCGAAGCCTACAGCGCCACCAAAGAAGGCATGATGGTAACCGAATCCTGCAAGCGCTGGCTGGCGCAAAACCCGTACGGGACGGCCGCCATCCTGGTTGCGCGCAATACGCGCGGCTCGGAGATCGTCAAGTTCTTGCGCCAGAAAGGCGTGCCTTACGTCGAGAATCTCAACAGCAGCTCGTCGACGCGAGCGGTGATCGGGGCTCTCGCGCGCGTGCTCGCCTATCTGGCTGACGCCAAAAGCGCCGGCAAGCTGGCGGAAGTCTATCGCGTGTGGCGGCGCGACGATCGCGATGATCCAGCGGACGCGGCCGAGATCAAAGCCGTCTCGGACTCGCTGAAAGGGCTTAAACGCGTGGAAGATTTAGTCGCGCCCCGCGGCGAGCACGACTGGCTCGAAGACGACGCCAATGACGAGAGCGGCGCCGGGCATTACGCCGACCTGCGCGCATTTCGTGAACGGGTCGGCATCTGGCTGCGCGCCGCCGAGATGCCCATCGACCAACTGGTCTTGACGATTGCGGCCGATATATTCCGCGATATGGCCGAGCTCGCCACCGGGCAGATGGCAGCGCTGCATCTGGCGCGCCTGGGCGAGTCCCATCCGCTGATGCGCCTGCCCGAATTCGCCGCCGAGCTCTACGATATCGCCGCTAACCGGCGCCGCTTCACTGGTCTAGGCGATGACGAGGGACAGTTCGACCCCGACGCGCACAAGGGAAAAGTGACGGTGACCACGCTGCACAAAGCCAAGGGGCTCGAATGGGACCGCGTCTATCTGATCTCGGTCAACAATTATGACTTTCCCTCCGCCGAACCGCAGGACAGCTTCATCGGCGAGAGGTGGTACATTCGGGACAGCCTGAATATGTCGGCTGAGGCATTGGCGCAATTGGCTAGTCTTCAACAGGGTGGCGCCTACCACGAAGGTCTCGCCAGCCTGGAGGCGCGCTTTGATTACGCCGCCGAGCGCTTGCGCCTGCTCTTTGTCGGCATTACCCGCGCCCGTAAAGCGCTGACAATCACCTGGAACACCGGTAGAGGCACAGCGGCCGAAGCGACGCCCTTGATAGCGCTGCGCACATTCTGGGAGGAAGAGCGAAAGAAGGAGGCGGCGCGTGAGCCTCAGCGATGATTTCGCCTTCACACAAGGCAGCCTGGCTGATTACGCCGATTGCGCGCGCCGCTTCGAGCTGCGCTACATCATGCGCATGCGTTACCCGGCCTTCGAATCGCTTGATCCGCTGCAATTTGAGGCGCGCCTGCGTCAAGGCGCCCGCTTTCATAAGCTGGCGCAGCAGCATCTGCTGGGCGTGCCGGCTGAACTGCTCTCGCGCTCCCTGGCTGACGATGAGGAGTTGGCGCGCTGGTGGGCGAATTATCTGGCGCATGGCTTGACCAATCTGCCGGCGCAGCGGCACAGCGAGATCACGCTGCAAACGCAACTGGGCGGCCATCGCCTGGTGGCGAAGTACGACTTGCTGGCGCTGGAGCCGGGCGGGGAAGCCGTCATCGTCGATTGGAAGACGGGCGCGCGCGTCCCCTCGCAGTCACAATTGCGCGGACGCATGCAAACGACCGTCTATCGCTATGTGCTGTCGCGGGCCGGCGCCCATCTATATGGCGGCGCGTCTATTCCGCCGGAACGCATCCGCATGGATTATGTCTTTGTCGCGCAAGCGGGCCAGCGCCTGAGCTTGGACTACTCGGCGGCGCAGATGCGCGCGGATGAAGCGTTTCTCTCAGAGATGATCGCCGAGATTGAAGGCGCTCATGACTTTCCGCTTACAGACGATGAGAGGCGCTGCCGCTTCTGCAGTTACCGCTCGCTTTGCGATCGGGGCGAGCCCGGCTCGCTGGAAGATTTCGACTTTGATGAAATGGAAGACGGAGACGACGATGTCTTCGCAGTAGACTTTGACCAGATCGCCGAAACTGAGTTTTAGCTGAAAGGCAAGAGATTATGAAAATCGAGCGCGTCCGCGCCCTGCACGTAAGCGCCGAATGGGATTATCACGAGCCGCTGGGCGAAGCCCACTTGTCCCGCCCGGCGAGCATCTACCCAGAACTGGCGGCTGACCCGCCCTGGCCCCTCGACACGTCCAACGGACCGCCCTACACCGTCGACGCGCATTTCCTGCTTATCGACAGCGATGATGGCGCGACCGGCGTCTGCGGTCCCGTCGGCGACGAAGACATCGCCATCATCAAGCGCTATTTCGCCGACCTGCTCATCGGTGAAGATCCGCACGCGGTCGAACGCATCTGGGACAAGATGTACCGCCACTCGATACACGGGCGCAAAGGAACACCGATGCTGGCGCTGAGCAAGGTCGATCTGGCGCTTTGGGACCTCAAGGGCAAGCTCCTGAACGCGCCGGTCTACCAGTTGCTCGGCGGTCCGACGCGTTCGAAGATCCGCGCCTATGCATCGATGCTGGGCTACTCGGTCGAGCCGAACAAGGTGATCGAACGGACGCGGCATTTCCTGGCGCAGGGCTTCACCGCCTTCAAATGGTTCCTGCCTTGCGCGCCCAAAGACGGCGAGCCGGGCATCCGCAAGAATCTGGCCCTTATCCGCGCGGCGCGCGCGGCGGCCGGCCCCGATTGCGATCTCATGTTCGACGCCTGGAGCAGTTGGAATGTGCCTTATACCTTGCGCATGGTCGAGCTATCGCGCGAGTATCGCCCCTACTGGTTTGAAGAGGCGGTGCTGGCTGATCTTATCCCGCAGTATGCCGAGCTGCGCAAATCGGCGCGCGGCGTCTTCATCACGGGCGGCGAGCACGAATATACGCGCTGGGGCATAAAGGCGCTGCTGGACGCGCGCGCGGTCGATGTCTTGCAAGCCGATGTGACCTGGGCCGGCGGCCTCAGCGAGATGACGAAGATCTGCGCCCTGGCCTCCGCCTACGACATTCCGGTGATTCCGCACCACGGCGGCTGGCCCTCCACCCATCTAATCGCATCGCAAACCCCCACGACTTGCCCGATGCAAGAGTGGCTCTTCCAGATCGGCCGCATGACCAATGTCTTTTACCGGCACAAGCTCGTGCCGCTCGACGGGCATATCAACGTACCGAACGCGCCCGGCTTGAATATGGACCTGGCCGACGAGGGCTTGACCGTGCTCGACGAACGGACGCTGGCGGGCTGATGGCGCAGCCGGGGCGCCCACGCCGCGAATGGCTCGAACCGGCGCCGATAGAGATACCGAATGCGCTATCGGCCGCCCTCGGCGGGCATATCCTGGTGGCGCAGTATCTGGCGCGTAAAGGCCTCACGACGGTCGCCGCGGCCGAGCGCTTCCTCTCGGCTGATAAGTACGCGCCCGCATCGCCGGCCGAACTGCCCGATATCGAGCCGGCTCTGGAGCGCCTTGAGCGCGCGATCGACGAGCGCGAACGCATCCTCATCTGGGGCGACTTTGATG
The DNA here is from genome assembly GCA_026706455.1 of Chloroflexota bacterium. GTDB lineage: Bacteria > Chloroflexota > Anaerolineae > Aggregatilineales > Phototrophicaceae > UBA6055. The sequence continues at coordinate 23,365 of JAPOYS010000030.1, forward strand.
TTGATGGGCAGACATCGACCGCGCTGCTCTTTTCGGCTTTGCAGGGGTCGGGCGCGCGCGTCGCTCACCATGTGCCGAATCGATTCAGCGAAGGGCACGGCATCCATTTGCCGACCTTGCAGCGTCGCCTGGATGAGGGCGTCGATCTGCTGCTGACTTGCGACACCGGCGTCTCCGCCCACGATGCGATTGAAACCGCCGCCAGCCGCGGAGTCGATGCGATCATCACCGATCATCACGCGCTGCCGCAGGCGCTGCCAGCGGCGGTTGCCGTCATCAATCCGCGCCGATTGCCCGCGGGGCATCCGCTGCGCGAGCTGCCCGGCGTTGGCGTCGCCCACAAGCTGATGGAGGCGCTGATTGGCAGCGATGCCTGCGAGCCGCTGCTAGACCTGGTGGCGCTTGGCATCGTGGCTGATGTCGCGCTGCAGGTGGACGACACGCGTTATCTGCTGCAGCGGGGCTTGGAGAAACTGCGCGAGAATCAGCGCCCTGGCTTGCGGGCGATACTGGAGCGAGCCGAGGTTCCGGCGGCGGCGCTGAACGAGGGGCATATCGGCTTTGATATTGCGCCGCGCTTGAACGCGCTCGGGCGGCTGGCTGACGCCAATCCGGCGGTAGAGCTGCTGACCACAAGCGATTGGGCGCGGGCGCGCATCCTGGCCAACACGCTGGAAAGCTGCAACGCGCGCCGCAAATTCCTGTCGAATCAGGTGTATGAATCGGCGCTTGCCCAGATCGAAAGCCAGCCCTGGCTGCTGGATTACGCCGCGCTGGTGCTCAGCAATGAGGAGTGGCACAGCGGCGTCATCGGCATCGTGGCCAGTCGGTTGGTGGAGGAGTTCGGCTTGCCGGTTGCGCTCATCGCGGCGCCCGATGAGACGGGCCGCGGCTCGGCGCGCTCGGTCGAGGGCGTCGATATCACCACCGCTCTGGGGATGACGGCTCCCATCCTCACGCGCTATGGCGGGCACAGCATGGCGGCTGGTTTCAGCTTGCCGGCCGCGGACATTTACCAGTTTCGGCGGGCGCTTTCGCGTGCCCTGCGCGAGCTGGCCGGCGGCGCCCCGGCCAGCCCAGCGCTCGCCATCGACGGCTATCTCGAGCTAGTCGACCTGTCGCTGGATTTAACGGCTGACCTCGAGCGCCTGGCGCCCTTTGGCAAAGGCAATCCTCCATTGACCCTGGCGACGCGAAACCTAGGAGTGGCGAGCCGCAAAGGTCTCGGGCGGCGCGGCGAGCATCTACAAGTTGAGGTGGAAGATGAGGCCGGCGGGCGACAGCGCGTGATCTGGTGGCGCGGCGCGGGCGCTGACTTGCCAAGCGGTCGCTTCGACCTCGCCTATACGCTGCGCGCGAGCAGTTACCGGGGCCGGCGAGAAACGCTCGTCGAGTGGCTGGACTTTCGTCCGATCGACTCGGCGCCGATTGATCTTGCTGAGGCCGAGCCCATATATGAGTTGCATGACTACCGGCAAGAGCCGGCGTCATTGGATCTGCTGGCGCGCGCGCGCAATCAGTATCCGGCGGCGACCATTTGGTCGGAAGGGGCAAAGCTGGCGGGCGCGGCCGACCGTCTAGGGTTGGAGGCGAGCGAAACGCTGATCGTCTGCAGCGCGCCGCCCTCAGCTGAGATTTGGTCGGCGGCTTTGGCGACCGTCAATCCGAGCCGGCTTATACTCTTTGGAGAACGCGCTCGACGGGAGAAAGCGAAGGACTTTCTGGAGCGCTTGGCTTCGCTAGTCAAATACGCGGTAAATCAGAAGGGCGGGGTCCTCAGCCTGGACGCCTTAGCGGCGGCGATGGGCGAGCGCGAGCGCAGCGTCCAAGTCGGATTGCAAGTGCTGCGCGCGCTGGGTAAACTCGATTATCAGGTGGGGGCGAGCGGCGAGTGCCGGCTTGAGTGGGCGGATAAGGCGCCGAGCGACCAGCTGGAAGCGCTGCAAAAGCGGTTGAGCCTGCTGCTGCGTGAGACGCGCGCCTACCGCAACTATTGGCTGACGATGAAGATTCAGGATGAAGCGCATGACATTTGAACAATCGGTATCATGGTGGTGCATCGCAAGGGAAGGCGCCGACCTGGTCGACATGCTCGAGACTTGCAAAGCGATTGGCTACACGGCGATGGAACTCGTGCCCGTTGACCAGTTCCATTTGGTGCGCGATCAGGGCATGCGGATCGTGACCCATCAATTGCATGGTCCCATACCGGTCGGCATTAACAATCCGGCGAATTGGGACGATATCAAACGCCAGTCGGACGCCAGCCTCAAGCTGGCGCAGGAATGGGACATCCCCTTCCTGATCGCCTTCAGCGGCAACCGCGAGCCGAGCTTGGACGACGCGCGCGGCGCTGAAAACTCGATCATGCTGCTGGAGACGCTGGCGCGCGACGCTGAATCCGCTGGCATTGTCCTGCTGCTCGAATTGCTAAACAGCAAGGTGAATCATCCCGATTATCAATGCGACCGGACGGCTTGGGGCGTGCAGGTCGTTTCGGCGGTGAATTCAGCTAATGCGCGCCTGCTCTATGATATCTATCACATGCAGGTGATGGAGGGCGACGTCATCCAGACGATCCGCGATAACCACCAATGGTTCGCGCATTATCACACGGCTGGCGTGCCCGGGCGCAACGAGATCGACGAGACGCAAGAACTGTACTATCCCGCTATATGCCGCGCGATCGCCGAGACCGGCTTCACGGGTTATGTCGGGCAGGAATTCGTGCCCCTGGGCGATTGGAAGGCGGCGCTGCAACAAGCCTATGAGGCCTGCCATGTGGACTGACGCTTAGTACGACCCCCGATGCGGGAAGCGGCGCAGCAAACCCGTCGGCTTGCGGAATTCCTGCAGCAGCGCGATCCCGCTGATGATGATGATCATGCCGACCAGCATGGTGGACGAAATGACCTCGCCCAAGAAGACGGCGCCGCCGATGCCGGCCACAATCGGAATGATGTAGGTGGTCATCATCGCCGGCGTGGCGCCGAAGCGCTTGACATTGTAGAAGGAAAGCAAGAGACCCAGGAAGGTGCCGACCAACGCTGAGTAGCAGAGGGCGAGCAAACCGGCGCCATCCACCGCGCTGCCATCAAAGCCGACCGTCAGCAGCGAGAAAGACATGACGGTCAAGGCGGTGGTGAAAATGCGGATGCTGCCGACATCGTAGGCGTCATACTCGCGCAGGCGCTTGCGGGCGTATATGACCATCAGCGAGCCAGACACCGTCCCGAAGATCGTCAACAGATAACCGATTGGCGCGGCCTCGGCGGCATCGGGCAATCCGTTCTCGCCGCTTAGCGCCAGCAACAAAGCGCCGCCCATCGCCAAGCTCACGCCCAGGACCTGACGGCGGTTGAGTGCTTCTTCCGGCAGCAGGAAATTCGCCAGCAGCACCGTCAGCGCCGGACCAGTAGCCAGCAGCAAAGAGGCGACGCCGCTCGATAGGTATTGCAGCGATGTGACCACGCAGGTCATGGGAATGGCGGTGCCGAAGACGCCCAGCAAGCTCGCGCGCTTCCAGAGTTCAGGATCGCGCGGCAGGCGGCGGCCCGTCGCCAGGGAATAGACCGCAAGCGCCAGCAGGCTGGATATGATCATGCGGATGCCGATGTAGGTCGTGGGTTCGAATTGGCTCACGCTGAAGCGCGATACCACCAGCGACGAGCCGAAGAAAAAAGCGAGCAGAATGACATAGGGCAGGGCGGAGATATTCAAATGAGGCGTCCCCGGGTGGGTGAGCGAACAGGCTGGGAGTATACATTAGCGAAGAGGCGAAATGCCATGCGCAAAGTGGGTACTGTGGCGCATTCATGGCGAAACGACAACTATGGGGACCGGACAATTTGCTATTGCAAGACCAAAAAACGACGCGGAAACCCGAGTCTCTCGCTAGGATATGCCCGCATTTGGCATGAGAATGCCGCCAAAACTGAGCTATGCGATTAAGTTGTTTCTATAGATGGTAACGCGGCAAACCCGACACAACTTCAAGAATTCAGCGAGCGAACAACGCCAAAATATCGGGTATTCCACCGCTCGCAGCGATAATCATTCCAAGTACAATCAACAGACGAAGATTCGCAATGTCTTCTTTTGTTGCCAAGTGTTGCTTGTTGGCTTCGAGCGCGGCAACGCGTTCGCCAAGACGATCAGAGTATTCTTGAGATTCTGCCGATGCTGCCATTTTGATGCCCCAATCTACGTGGTACGCCATCGGTTAAGCAGACGTTGTCGATGTTAATACAAGAGTTGCGTGAATTGTAGCGGTTTCGGTCGACAACGGGCAACGGCAAAAGCCACTGTTTGCGTCAGTGATTTCATCACATGATGATGTCAATCAGCGGTCAACAGTTCTCTATAGCCGCCGGCGCGGCGCGGCGTATTCTTCCGGCGTGCCCATCGCGTCCATCCAGCGTAGGAATTTGGCGTGCATCATATGGCAGACATCAGGCTTCTCTTCCGCCAGATTGCGCTGATGCGCCGGGTCCTTCACAGCGTCATACAGCTCGATTGGCTCGCCTTCAAGCGCGTAAAGGAAATCCCATTGCCCATCGCGGATCGTGCTCGGCGACACCTCGACCACGATTCTTTCGCTGTCGTCGACGATCAGCGTGGTGTTGCCGGCGATGTCGATCAGCGATTGCGAGGTGACCACGATGTCATGCAGCCGGTCGATTTCAGCCCGCGCCAGCGGCAGCAGCGACTGCGCCTGAGCGCGCGCCGGCTTCTCAACGCCAGCCAGTTCCAACATGGTCGGCATGATATCGGGGATGCTGACCAGCCCCGGAACCCGCTGATGATCATAGCCGGGGATCTTGGCGAAGAGCGGCACGTGCGTGATTTCATTGTGTTTGGGACTCCGATACGAGATCGCGCCCTGCTTGAAGCGCGCCATCGCTTCCATCACCGGAATCGTGTTGTCGGGCCAGCGGAAGCGGCTCTTGCCGAAGACGCCGAATTCGCCGAAGTAGAAGCCATGATCGGAGACGAAGAAGATGGCGGTATCGTCGTAAATTCCCAATGACTTCAAGCGCTCGATCAGCAAGCCGAACCAGCGGTCGACCATGGTGATTTCGCCCATGTAGGTGGCTTTGCCAATTTCCAGGTCGCGCGCGCTATAACCGGCGTCTTCCCAATCCCAGTAGGCGGGGTAGACCTGCTCGCCCTGATAATCGGGCAGATAGGGCCTGACGTAATGCGCCGGCGGGTCCCAGGGTTCATGCGGGTCCCAGGCATCAATGTATAGGAAGAACTTTTCTTCGTGATGCCGTTCGAGCCAGTCGATCGCGGTTTTGAAGGTGCGGGGCGCGAAGCGGTCAGCTTCTTCTTTCCACAGGCTGGTAACATCGGGCCTTCCGGCGGCTTCGCGCTGGCCCCGGATCCAGATGAAATCATCAAAGCCGCGATCGTAGCCATAACCGTTGCGGATGAGGAAAGGCGTGTCGCCGATGCCCATTGTCGTATAACCCGCTTTGGTCATTAGATCCGCCAGCGTAATTTCATCCTGCGGCAGCGGTCCCCAGGTCAGGTAGGTGAAGGTGAAACGCCCGGTGGCGATATCGGCGCGCGTTGGAACCGTGGGAAAGGAGGCGGCGTGGCAATCTTCAAATACGAGCGCTTCTTCGGCGAACTGGGTCAGGTAGGGCGCGTTGACCTGCTGATTGCCGTAGGCGGGCAGGTAGTCGGCTCTGAGGGTATCGGTGACGACGCAGATGATGTTCATAATCGGTCTCCGTGTAGTATGCTGTTTTCGCTGTGTTTCGAAGCCGCGACTGTAGAGGCGAGCTGGTGGCTCGCCCATTAGAGATAATCACGGAATCGGGCGACTCGCCGAGTCGCCCCTACAAACGACTCCAACTTGACGCTATCCCTTCACCGCGCCGGAAGCCAGACCGCGAATTAGATACTTCTGGAAGAAAATGATCACGACCAGAATCGGCAGCGTGACCGATACGGAGCCGGCCGCCGCCAGCGTCACATGCCCCGGATCCTCGCCGCCAGTGAATTGCGCGATGCCGACCGGCAGCGTCCAGTTGATCTGCGTGAGGATGCGCGCCAGCAGGAAGTCGTTGTAAGCCAGCAGCAAGGTAAACAAGCCGGTGGTGATGATGCCGGGCCACATGATGGGCACGATTACGGAGATGAAGGACTTGAGCCGGCCCGCGCCATCGATCATAGCCGCTTCTTCGATCTCGCGCGGAATCTCCATGAAGAAGCTGCGCAGCATCCAGATGGTGAAGGGCTGATTGACCGCGACCAGACAGAAGATGAGCAGGATATGCGTGTCGTATAAGCCGGAGAGCTGGCCCAGATAGTAGAAGGGCAGCACCAGCGCCAGGCCCGGCAGCGAGCGGAAAGCCAGCGCAATCACCAGAATATAGACGGAAACGACATGCCGATAACGCGCCAAGCCGTAGCCCGCCAGCGCGCCGATGCTCAGCGAGACGCACAAAGTGCCCACTGTTACGATCACGCTGTTGATCAAGTAATCGTAGAACTCGGCTGTATTGACGACCTCCGGCAGCGCCAGCGCGACGATGACGCCAGCGAAGATGCAGCCGATGTAGACGGCAGAATTGGGCGCCGGGATGCGATTGGCCGACAGGCAGATGACGACCAGCAGGCAGAATATTAGGATCAGCGCCAAGCCGTAAGGGGCGAACGCGTCGGGCGTTATATTCAGCCAGAGCTCCGAATAGTTCTCGCCCGTCGGCGAGAATACAAAGCGCGGAATCCTGGCGTTGGCGTCCTTCGGCAGCTTGACCGAGTTCATGATCGTCCAGGCGAAGGGCAGGACGTTGTAAACTGTGAACAGCGCCAGCGCGATATAGATGAAGAGCCGCGCGAGCGGTTGGTTGGTGCGCGTCATCAGGCTTCCTCCGTCTGTTCGCGATAGGTCATGACGAGGAATGGGATCAAAACCACGAAAATGCCGAGCACGGTGAGCACGCTCATGGCGTTGGCTTTGCCCAAGCGCCCGAAACTGAGGGCGACCTGGAAGTTGTAATACATGATCGTCTCGGCATCGTAGATCGGGTTTTGCTGCGTCAGCACAAAGACGCTGTCGAAGACGCGATAGGCGTCCATGATCGAGATCAAGCCGATGAAGATGAAGAGCGAGCGCAGATGCGGCATGGCGACATGCCAGAGCTGGCGCAGCCAGGTCGCGCCGTCAACGCGAGCCGCTTCCAGCGATTCCTGCGGCAGCGTCTGCAAGCCGGCGAAGAGCACGATCATGGCGAAGGGCGTCGCCGTCCAAATGCTGTGGAAGATGATCAGCAGAGGCACGGTCGTGCTATTCATAAACAAGCGATAATCAAATAGCTGCTGCATCCAATACCAGTAAGGTCCGCCGCGATCGAACATATCGCGGAATATCAGCGTGCCGACCACCGGCGTCATGACGAAGGGCACGAGCGCGGCGGCGATGAAGACCCCGCGGAAGCGCGTGATTTGGTCGAGAAGCAGGGCGAACAAGAGGCCCAGGACGATGCGCGCGGGCACGGCGATGGCGATGAAGATCAGCGTGAATTCGAGCGAATCCCAGAATTCCGGATCGCCCAATACTTCTTGATAATTCTGAAAGCCAATCCACAAGGGTTCATCGAGATTGCGAAAGGTGATGAAGTGCAGACCGAGCACGACCGATGCCAGCAGGGGGAGGGTCATTAGAGCCAACATGATGAATACGCTGGGACCGACGAACAAACTGAAGGTTCCTCTAGTCATAAGCGAAGCTCCTATTTCTTTTGCGCGGCGATTGTCTCAATCATGTCGAGCGCGGCGGAAATTACAGCCTCCGGTCGATCCCGGAAGAGCGCATGCCCGGCCTCGACCGACAGCGCCATTCCCCGAGTGGACAGCCGCGCTTGCGAGTATTGCAGGGCGCGCCACATCCGGCCGAGACTCTGCGAATAGGGTTCATCGCCCCAGCAATCCTGCGTCGCCACGATGACCGTCAGCGGCAGATCGCCCAGCTTGCCCTTTGAGCGCGCCTGCGCGTCGCTCGCGATTATGTATTGATTCTGCCAATAATATGTCCACCAGTAGTTGGGATTATTCAGCAGCAGCTTCAAGTAGCGATCGCCGTATTGTTCGAGTGTAGCGGGAGTGATCCACTCGGCGATGTCTTCTTTCGTCAGCGACTTGGCGGCTGCCTTTTCGGCAAACCGGCGCGCCAATTCCATCCGCTCAAAGCGCTCGCGCGGATAGCGATTCGGGTAGGTTTGGGTCGCCCACAGGTCATAGCCCGGCGGGATGCCGTCCATCAGGATCAAGCCGGCGACGCGCTCGGGATGGTCGGCGGCGAAGATCTGCGCCACCGGCCCGCCACCCGACCACGCCAGGATGATGATCGGTTCAGTTTCACCTAGCGCGTCGAGCAGTGCGGCGAATTCGTCCGCTTCGCTTTGGGCGCTGCGGTCGCTCGTGCTGGGGTCGCTATAGGCGATGCCGGCGCGGTCATAGGCGCAGACGCGGGTATGCGCCGCCAGCGCTGCCTGAAAGCTCCCCCAACCCAGGGTCGTGCCCAGCCAGCCATTCTCCAGCCAGACGGTCGGCGCGCCGCGACCCATTGTGACAACGTGAACGCGGCGTCCGCCGACGTCAATGATGTCGCCGAGCGGGTCGCCCAGGTCAAGCGAAGCAGACCGATGGAAGCTGGTCATGAAATTGCCGCGATCCTAATCCGGCGCTGACTGAGTAAGTGGAAGGGTCAGCCGCCGGCTGACCCCTACAAAAGATGCGGAAATTGTAGGGGCGAACGGACTGCTGTGTCTACGCGCAGCGGCGGTTCGCCCACTTTCTCCGCAAGCCATTCGGCAAAGCAAGGTCCCGCGCTTCTCCTAGCCGACTAGCCCTCGATGAAGCCCTGCGCGGTCGCTTCGGCGGTATAAGCCTCGGCGGCGGCTTCCAGCAATTCCGCGGCGCTCATTTCGCCGGTTGCGATCTGCGGCAGCCATTGATCCCAAACGGGATTCAAGACCGCGCCAATGGCGGGCACGGGCGTGCCCTCGACGCCGCCAGCGATGGTGTCAAAGACAGCCGGCAGATAGCGGGCATCCGCTTTCGCCGCCACCGCCCGGCGCGTGATCACGCCGTAGTTTGAGCCGCGCAGCATAGTTTCTTCATCCATGGCTTCGAGGATGACCTGGAATACCAGATCCGGATCATCATCGATATCGGCTGGGATGCCGAGTCCGGCGCCGGTGCCGCCAGTGGCGCCATAGAGGCCGTCTACGGTCGCTTTGGGCGCGGGCGCAAATTCGATGCCGCCCACATAATCGGAAAAGTCGGGATCATCCATGGCAGCGGCGCGGCTGGCCCAGGTGAAAGCCATCGCCAGCTCGCCCGTGGCGATGCCGATCTGGCTGTCATCAATGCTGTAGGTCAAGCCCTCGGCGCCCATGCAGGCGTCTACGATCTCGACCAGCTTCTCGAGCGCCATCACGCCCTCGTCGCTGTTGAAGGCCGGGGTCATGTCGTCATTGAGCGGCTTGCCGCCGAAAGCCAGCAGCATATCGCCAAATTCGATGCGCCAAGCCCAACCGGCGTGCAGCTGCGTGGTGAAGGGGATGACGATGCTGTCTTCCGCTTGCAACACGCCGCAAGCCTCAATCACGTCGTCCCAGGTTTCGGGAACGTCAATGCCGTGCTTCTCCAGCAGATCGGGACGATAGAAGAGGTGACGCGTATTCTGCTCCATTGGCAAACCGTAGATATTGCCGTCGACTGTCATATCGGCGATGCCGAGGATGTCGGAGATCTGGTATTCGTCTTCATATTTGGCGACCAGATCGTTCAGCGGCATCATCCAGCCTTCGGCGACGTAAGACTCGATGTCGCCTTGCGTCACCATGATGATGTCATAGGGCGATGTGCCGCCGGCGCCGAGCGCCAGACGCAATTGGTCATGCGCCGAGCCCGAATCCAGCAGCTGGGTGTTGACATCGATATTGTCCACCGCGTTGCAGGCTTCCAGTTCATCGGCGTAGAAGTCGATGATGGGGTAGGTCCAGCCGATCATGTTGATCTGCGCGGCTGATTCGGGCGGCTCGATCATGCAGCCGCCCATATCTTGCGCGGCGATTGGCAGGGCAAGCGCCAGCAGCGCAATCAATAGAAGTGCCTTCTTCATGGCTTGTCTCCTTCGTGAAATAGATACGGATGTCTTGCGCAAAGAATGCGAATACCGAATCAGTATACGCATCATTGACGGGAGTGTATCGCATTGCGGGCGTCATTCCAAACGGGAAGGCGCCTTGCGGCGGTTCTGCCCCGAGCGTCCGCAAAATGCGATATGTAGGGGCGACATACCATGTCGCCCGCATGCCCATTTCAGATAATCGGGCGAGCTACCGGCTCGCCCGTACAACCTTTTAGTAGTTGTTCGCCAACGCGCCGGTCGCGACATATAATCTGAGTTGATAAACCGACTGCGCCAAGTCAATGCGCAACGGAGGCTCGAGATATGGACAATATGAACCAGCGGCATGATGTGGCTAAGATCGTCGCCGCGATCAACGAACGGGGCTATTGCTTCATCCCGGCGGCTATCAGCCCGCAGAAAGCGGACGAGGCGCGCGCGGTATTGGAGCGGCTGCTGGCGGCTGAAATGACCGATGAGATCCGCGCCGCTAAAACCCAGCGCGTCGGCGGGCTCGCCTTCAAGCATTCGGTCTTCCTGGAGCTGCTGGCGCATCCGTTGATTGTCTCAATCTGGCAAGCCTACTTGAATGACGGCGATATCGTTTGCTCGACCTGGTCGGCCAATACAGCCTATCCCGGTTTCGAAAAATACGGCTGGCATCCGGATTATCCCTACTGGTGGATCAACCAGCCATGGCCGCTGGAGCGGGTATGTGGTCAGACGATATGGCTGCTGGACGACTTCACGGAGGAAAATGGCGGCACGGGTTATCTGCCCAATAGTCATCTTAAGGGTCACCCGCCGCCGGGCGAATGGAATCAAGAATGGCCAACGGAGGCGCAAATCCTGACGGGCGCCCGCGGAGGCGCCCTTGTGTTTCATGGCGCGCTCTGGCATACGGCACGGCCCAACCGGACGGACAGAGCTCGCAGCGCCCTGCTCGGCATGTATACGCGGCCCTTCTTCCTGACGCAAGAAGACATGCGGGCGCAATTGGACAAGGTGGCGAATCCGTCGGCGATCGTGCGGCAGTTGATGGGCGGCGCGCGACATCAGCCCGGCATCATCGGCGGCTGAGCGCTGAGAGGCCTACAAGCCGTGGAATTTCCGATACCAGTCCCAGGTCAACCGCAGTCCTTCCTGAATGGAAACAGAAGGCGTGAAACCGAGCAGTTCGCGCGCCTTGCTGTTGTCGCAATAGGTGATTGGCGGGTCGCTTGGTGGCGTGGGTACAGACACAGTATTGATATTCTTGCCCGAATAATCTTTGATGATCTCGACAAAATCCGCCAGCGATATTGGCGCGCCACAGCCGAGATTGATGATCTCGTAACTGAGCCCTTTGTCGAGCGCGGCTAGGACGCCCCTCACCGTATCGCCGATGTACGTCCAGTCGCGATGGATATCGCCGCCGTTGAAGAGCTTGATGGTTTCACCAGTCTGCGTCGCCTCCATCAGGCGCCAGGGCATCATATCCGGGCGGCCGGCGGGCCCGTAGACGTTGAAGAAACGCAAGACAGTCACGTTCATGCCGGCGAGGTTGTGGTAGGTGTGCGCCAGCAACTCGGCGGCGCGCTTGCTGGCTGGATAGGCGGCCAGTGGACGATCGGCATTGTCGGACTCTACGAAGGGCAATACCTCCGTTCTGCCGTATACCGATGAGGTCGACGCCAACACAAAGATTTCGATGCTGGCTGCTTTGGCCGCCTCGAGAAGATTCAGCGTGCCAGTGAGGTTGACGTCCATGTAGAGACGCGTTTGTCCGACGCTTTCGCGCACGCCAGCCATGGCCGCCAGATGCGCCACGCGCTTGATTTCATGCTCGGCGAAGAGACGATTTATCAGCGCCGCGTCGCGAATGTCGCCTTCACAGACCCTGCAGTTGCTGTACTTGCTGAGGCGCGTGGCATTCCCGCGTTTGATGGCCGGGTCATAGAAGTCGTTGAAGTTGTCAAGGATGAGGGCGCGCTCGCCGCGTTTCAGCAGCGCTTCAGCGACATGACTGCCGATGAAGCCGGCGCCGCCGGTGACGAGGTAGGTCATGTTGGTTTCTTTCGAATAGGTTGCAATAGGTTAGGGAGCAAGCCACCCTAACTTTACACGCATCGCCGATTTGTTCATCACCTGTGGAATAAAAAAACCACTCGAACTGGTTATCGCGCCAGTTGCGAGCGGGCCTGCCTGTTAGAAGATTGTGGGCAAGCTATTAGTTGGATGTGCGGTTCACCTCTGTTTTAATTTGCTGCTGGCTGCTGGGCTTATCCACCCGCTCTCCCTTTTTCTTCCGCCGATTATGGCGGTCAAGAAAGGCGAAAATGGCGATATATCCTATTGTCAGCACAACGACGTAAAGGACCATCCACTCATCAATCCATGTTGGCATAGCGTCGCTCCCTTACTGACGCGAGGTTTTTTCACGCCTCAACTTGTATTGTAGCCAACTGCAGGCCGCAAATGAGATAATTCCAATTCCCGCGCCGAGTTCAGCGATAGTTGCTACAGCAATGTCAGGCGCATTCGAGTGTACATTCGTCAAAATTATACCATAGACTACGGCGCAAAATAGCATTCCAGGTACGAGCAGCGTTGCCACTCGTCGGTATCTGCCTATGGCAAACAGGGACAGCGAAGAACTCTCCACATCATTTCGGCTCGCCCTTGAGATATGAAATCAGCACTGCGGTGAAGATCGGAAACAGAGGTATCAAGATTGAATACGTGAGCCAGCTTGTCAATTGGATTCACTCCGCTTTCCGTTTACAGCACATACAGACACTTATCAGAACATGGCGCAAAATTGACTGCTCAGTCAACTACGCTATTACGGATCAGAACTGTCTGCATTTGATACAGAAAGCAGAATCGACTCCAACTCTGCGTACGATTTGATCCGCACAATCCGATTGCGCAGGCGCCGCGAGCCCGGCTCATCCAGTTGATATTTACTGATCTGTCCGCGCAGTTCGAGCACGGCGACCCGCTCCGACAGCCGCGTGGTTTCAAGCGTCAGCCGCGCGTGCCGCAGGGCGAGCAATGCGCGTTCGCTGCGTGAGGGCTCGGGCAGCGTGACGCCGGTTTCCAGATAATGGGCGATATGCCCGAAGAGCCAGGGCTTGCCGAGCGCGGCGCGTCCGATCATCACGCCGTCGCAGCCCGTGTGATCGAGCATGCGGCGGGCATCGGCGCCGGTACGGACATCGCCATTGCCGAAGATGGGCATGTGGCGCACGGCGTCTTTCACGGCAGCTATCACATCCCAGTCGGCATCGCCGCCATGACCTTGCCCGGCGAAGCGCGCATGAACGGCGACGGCACGCGCGCCGACCTCTTCGGCCGCCATGGCGAAGGGCAGGGCCGTGACCACACCATCTTCAAAGCCGCTGCGCACCTTGACCGTCACCGGCGCGTCAACCGCCTTGACCACCGCCTCGACCACGGCCGTCGCCGCCCTAACATCGCGCAGCAATGCCGCCCCGCCGCCCTTCTTCGCGATCTTGGGCACCCAGCAGCCCATGTTGATATCGACGATGTCGGCGCCATGATCGACCACGACGCGCGCCGCCTCGGCGACAATCTGCGGGTCGGCGCCGAAGAGCTGAACCGCGACCGGCCGCTCATGCGCCCGCCAGTCGAATCGTCCCAGCGCGCGCTCCCGTGAGTTCTTGACGATGTTGCTGCTGATAAGCTCGGTGCAGACGAGACCGCAGCCGCCGAGCTCGCGGCAGAGCCGGCGAAAGGCGTAATTGCTGTGACCTGCCATTGGCGCCAGCAGCAGCGGCGTGGATAGGGTAATATCGCCGATTTGCACTGGCTTGAGCGCAGCCCGCGTTGCCAGCATGCGGCGCCTCGCTACAGGACTTCTTCCGCCAGGAAACGGAGCGCATCAAGCGAAAAGACCGTTACGTTGAGCGTCGAGATCGGCGCGTCGCGCCAGATTTGCAGGCGATCGCGAATGCGCGCCTTCGAGCCAACCAAGGCGACCGCATCCACCAGCGCATCGGGGACAGCCATGATCGCCTCGCCCTTGCGCCCCTCCAAATAGAACTCCTGAATCGCATCGGCTGCCTGCGCAAAGCCATAGTGGCAAGCCAGGTCGTAGTAGAAGTTCTTGCCTTTCGCGCCCATGCCGCCAATGTAAAGGGCGAGCATGGGCTTGATCTGATTATAGGCGGCCTCCAGTTCATCGTCGATCATCACGGTGACCGCTGCCGCGATATCGAAGTCTTTGGCGCTCTTGCCAGGTCCCGCTTTGGCGAAGCCGGCTTCGAGCGCCGCCTGGTATGAGTCCCGATAGTGAGCGGGCGCGAAGAGCATGGGCAGCCAGCCATCGGCGATTTCGGCGGCGAGCGCGACATTCTTGGGTCCTATCGCCGCCAGATAAATGGGCATGTCAGGGCGGCCGTGAAGGATGCTCTTCAAGGGTTTGCCCAAGCCGGTGGCGTCGGCGCCGCGGTAAGGAATCTGATGTTGCTCGCTATCGTGAACAAGCGGCGCTTCGCGCGCGAGGATTTTTCGGATGATGGCTATGTACTCGCGGGTCTTGGCCAGCGGCTTGCCGTAGGGACGCCCATGCCAGCCTTCGACCACTTGCGGTCCGGATAAGCCCAGCCCCAGCAGCGCCCGACCGCCCGATAGCTGATCCAGCGTGATGGCTGTCATCGCCGTCATCGCGGGCGTGCGCGCCGGCATCTGCATGATGCCAGTGCCCAGCTTGATGTTCTTCGTCAAGGCGCCGATCCAAGCCAGCGGCGTAACGGAATCCGAGCCGTAGGCTTCCGCGGTCCAGACGGCGTGATAACCAAGGCGATCGGCCTCCAGGATTAGATCCAACGGTAGCTCAATGCGCGCGCCCGAATAGCCGATGTTCAGTCCAAGTCGCACAGCGAACCTCCCGTGTCTAGTTTAATCGCGCGCTTTCATCGGCTTGGAGGCTCCTCGACGGCAGCGCTGCGCTAGGCTATTCGCGACTCCGGCGATCTCGAGCCCAAGCCCGCGTGCGCGTCAGCAGCCATCTCGCACCGATTATCATGGTCGCGGCGATGCAATTGAAGGCGACATCGACGAGTTCAAAGACGCGGTTGGGCAGGAAGTACTGAACCGCTTCGTCTATGAAGCCCAGAAGAATTGATGCGACCAAGGCGAGAAGCGCGGGCGCGGGAACGCGGCGCCCGTTATCGCGCCGTTCCAGCAGCGCTTCGTGAATCAGCGCGGCCACCAAAGCGTATTCGAATAAGTGCGTGCGCTCTTCCCATGAGCCCAGCCGCAGCCAAGCCAGCAGATACACGGTGAGGATGCCAGCGCCGACCGCGATCTCGACGCGCGCGAGACGCTTGTCGATGAAGAAGACCGGGATCACGACCAACAGCGCGATGATGGCGAAGACCAGGTTCGTCCCGGCGTTCGCCAGAATATCGGCGCCGAGCGCAGCGACAATCGCTGGCGCTTGCCCCAGCGTGGCGTAAATCGCGACCAAGACGATGCCCAGCGCGATCCAGAGCCGCCGCTCCCGTTTTGAACTGAACACAGACAGCACTTTTCCTGCTAAACCAGGTGCGAGCAGGACGTATTCTTGTCGCCGAGCCGCCGTCTGGCAAGTGGCCTTACTTGGCGAACTCCTGGCTCCTTTAGCGTCAATCTGTTGACTGCAAGATAGAGATGTGATATGGTACAAGCGTAAATCGACAATTATCCCGCCGCCAAGAGGTCTGACAATGCTAAATGACGCGCGCTTTCAGAGAATGGAAGATGAATATCAAGCTCTGCGCAATGTGCAGGATAAAATCATGGACGGATTGGATCAAGTCTTGCCGACGATGGTTGCTGCAATTGATCAGAATCGCGAAGCAATCGAGCAAAACAGGGTCGCCATTGCGGTGGCTAACAGCAAGCTTGACGCGCTGATTGAACACTTTGAAGTAGACTATAAGCCGCCGATGGGTTTCGTCAAGGATTAGCGGACTTAGAATCCGGCCGTTAGTTCAGATTGCTTCGTTACTTTGCGAGTCGGTACATTGTATCGGCTCTTTTTTGCGCTAGATCGATACCCAGCGACAAGTTTGCTCCTGCGCCATGCGCCTACTTAGCTTTGACTTATCCCGGCGCAAGGGCTAATATCCGCTTCTAACTGGCATGCCCGACGGACAAGAGACGAAAGCATGAATGGACAAGAACTGATACATGCGCTGCGCGCGGGGGAGCGCGTCTACGGCACGGCGATCTATTCGCCTTCGCCGATCTGGCCGCGCGTCGTAACCAACCTCGATCTCGACATGGTCTTCATTGACACCGAGCATACGCCGCAGGACCGCAATACGATCTCCTGGATGTGCAACGCCTTCGCCGCGCTCAACCTGGCGCCGGTGGTGCGCATCCCGGAACCGGATCCCTACTTGGTGCAGATGACGGTCGATGGCGGCGCGCACGGCATCATCGCGCCCTACGTTGAATATCCGGAGCAGGTCCAGGAACTCGCCGGCGCCGTCAAGCTTGGTCCGCTCAAGGGCGACAAACTAAACGCGGCGCTCGCTGGCGAGACCGAGCTGGAGCCGGAGCTGGCCGACTATTTGGCGGCGCGCAATGCCAACAAGGCGCTTTTCATCAACATCGAAAGCGCGCCGGCGCTGGAGCGGCTGGATGAGATTCTGCGCTCGCCCTATATCGACTGCGTGCTAGTGGGTCCGCACGACCTGTCTTGCAGCCTGGGCTTGCCGGAACAGTACGACCATCCGGTGTTTGACGAAGCGATCCGCACGATCATCCGCAAATCGCGGGCGGCAGGCGTCGGCATCGGCATCCATCACAACTTCACGCATCACGAGATCGAGTGGGTGAAGGCGGGCGCTAATCTGGTGATGCACAGTTCCGATATTTCCGCCTTCAATCGCGCGCTGACCGCCGAATTCAAGCTCATCCGCGAAGAGACGGACGACGCGGGCCAGATCGTTGACGAGAACGTCCACTTTTAAGTTGCTAATGCTGCGCGTAGGGACGGCACTTGTGTCGCCCCTACATCTTTCTTCTTGGTTGAGAGGAAGCGGACCCTATGTTCAAGATATGGTTTGAATCCACGGTGCCCGACGAATACCGCTCTATGTTTGCGGATGTGGCTGAGGGCATTTGCCCGGGCGAGCGACTCGACTCCGACCCCTATCACCGCTTGGACGAGGCGCATAGCGTCATCGCGGGCGGGCGCGCTTTCGACGGCGCCGCCATGGACCGGGCGCCCAATCTGCTGATCATCGCCCGCACCGGCGTCGGCTACGACACGCTTGATGTGGACGCGGCCAGCGCCCGCGGCATCGCCTGCGTCAACGCGCCGGACGCGCCGACCGTATCGACGGCGGAACTGGCGGTCACGCTAATGATGACGGTGGCCCGCGCCGTTAAGCGCATCGAAAACGAGCTGAATCGCATGTTGGAGGCCGGCGAGCGGCGAAACCTCGCGCGCGAGTATGTGGCGCTGGAGATGCAGCGCACGCAGCTCGGAATCATCGGTTTGGGGCGGATCGGCGGGCACGTCAGCGGCATCGCCAAAGCCATCGGCATGAAGGTGGTCGCCTACGATCCCTATATTGACGCCGAGCGATTCGCCATGCTGGGCGTGGAAAAGGCGAGTTCACTAGAGCAACTGCTGGCGGGCTCGGACTTCGTTTCCCTGCACTTGCCGCTCAATGACGAAACCTACAAGCTGATGAACGCCGAGCGTTTCGCCCAGATGAAGGCGGGCGCCGTCTTCATCAATGTAGCGCGCGGCGGCCACGTTGATGAAGCGGCGCTGACGGCCGCCCTGGACAGCGGGCATCTCTTTGGCGCCGGCTTGGATGTGACGGATCCGGAACCGCCGCTGGCGGGCAATCCGCTATTGGGGCGCGACAATGTCGTGATTACGCCGCATATCGCCAGCTCGACCGTGGCGGGCCGGCCGCGCCTCACCATCCACGCCCTGGAGCAGGTGGTGCAGGCGCTGCGTGGCGAGCGGCCGCCGCATCTGCTGAATCCCGAGGTCTGGGACAGGACACGCGCGCGTTGGGAGGCTTTGCAGGGGTGATCGCTGATGCCCGCCTTTGAATCCAACAGCGTCAAAGCAGCCTACGACCTGTTGGCGCCGGACGGCTCGGAGATACGCCTGCTGCACAGCCTGGCGGGCGCGAGCGTCGTACATTGCAGCTTGCCAGTCGGCGGCGTGTCGATCCCGGTGACTCACCGCACGGTTGAAGAAGTCTGGTTTTTTCTGCGCGGCGACGGGCAGGTCTGGCGCAAACAGGGCGAGCGTGAGCAGGTTCTTGATGTAAAACCAGGTGTCAGTTTGACGATCCCGCTGGGCGCGCGCTTTCAATTCCGCAACGTGGGCGATGTCCCGCTTGAATTCATCATCGCGACGACCCCGCCCTGGCCCGGTGAGGATGAGGCGGTGGTCTTGGACGCGGGGCGCTGGGAGTGGTAAACGCTGCCGAATAAGCGGGAAACGCGAGCCGCAAGCCCGCGCTTCCCACAGCTGAACGGGGGATTCAGCCGGTCGATTCTTCTTGGCTTTCGCCAGGCGCTTGCTGGCTCGTATCTTCAGGCGCGGCTTCGCTGCTGTCATAGCTGCCCCAGAAGCTGAAGAAGGCGCCATGACGCGGGCGCCATTTCCGCCAGCGCCGCGAGCTGTCGCTGAAGTCGGCTTCGAATGCTTCGATTACCGCTTCCTCGTAGCTCTCGATGCGGGCGTCTGCCGCTGCATTGATGCCGTCCGTCGCCTGCTCCACCAGCGCAGACACAGTCGCCGCCCTATCGCCGTCGTTGGCTTCGATCAGGTCGGAAACCGTCGCCCCACGCAGCAGCGCCGTTTTCAGCTGGCTTAAACTCAAGCCCGTCGCTTCTACAATGGTTTGGTCCATGCCCCAGGCGCCAAAGCGCTCGCGCACGGGATTGCGCCGCCGCCACCAGGGGAATCGCCGCCGGTGGCTTTCGTCCAGCGCCTCGTTGAAGCCCGCTTCCAGGCTATCAATGGCAGCCGCAGCCTGCGCCTGGATCGCGTCAGCCGCTTGCGCGACCAGTGCGGCGACAACGCTCTCGACATCGCCGTCCTTGGCTTCAATCAGTTCGCTGATGCTGCTGCCTTCTTGCAGCGCCGCGCGCAAGTCCTGGCCTTCCAAGCCGGTCGCTTCCTGGACGATGGGGTCGGCCAGCAAGACGCTGGGCCCGCTGTGCCAATAACCGGCGACGGCGTACGCTTTCGGGCTGGGGTCGTCACCAGCGTTGACGCCAGCCGTCAGCAGCGCAAGCAGCATGAAGAGTAGTGTGAATCGTTTGAGCCTCATTTTGACAGTTCTCCTTTCCGCTTTGCTCAGAAGTCGATGGCTTTCGCATTCGACTTAGCCGCAGTATAAGCGAGCCGCGCGCCGAATGTTTCAGCAGCCTGTAAACTGTCTGCAAAAGAAGTGTAAACTTGCCGGTTGCGCCGCCATGCGCCGGAGGAGGCCTGTGGCGAAGCAAAGACTGCAGTCATGACCGCGGCGCAACGTATTCTCGACGCCCGATGTTTTTGGCAAAATGATGACTGCGCCGCAGCGCGCCAATCCAGTTCCAGCGCGCTAATCAATTGAGGCGAGACTCGCTTTGGATAATTCGCAGTTAGTTGTTTCAGCCGCAGCGGTCAACCGCATCCTTGTCTTGCTGCTGGCCGCGCCAATTTGCGCGTTCGCGTTCTGGCGCATGATCCCCCGACTGTCGCCCGCCTTTGGCGTCTTGGCCAGCGCCGCGTTACTGGTGCAGGCGCTGTCGCTGGGCATTGCGCTCGGGCTGCTGCCTATCCATAGCGACCTCTATTGGCTCTGGGATCCGAACCGGGAATACAATATCCCCAGTACGCTCGCGTCGACGCAATTGGCCTTGGTCGCAATCTTGGCGCTGGGGACAGCCTGGCTCCAGCGGAGGCGCTTCCGCGGTCAGAGCCTCTATTTGGCAGCCGTCGGCGGCGTAATCCTCTTCCTGGCTCTCGATGAATATTTTGTCTTGCACGAACAATTTCAGCATTGGAAGCGATACTATGCCGCACTGGGCGCGCTGCTGGTAAGTGGCGCGCTGCGGGTGGCGCTGCGCAGGCCGCGGTCAAGTATGATGTGGTATCTCTGCTTTCCGGTCGGTCTTGTGATCGCCGGTTCGGGCGCCGTCTTCATCGAGCTCATTCCTGAGAGCTGTGGCGATTTAGGCTTGTTGCGCCTGGACGGCTGTCTCAATTTCGCGCTTTTGGAGGAAGCCAGCGAGCTCTTAGGCATTTGGCTGGCAATGCTGGGCATGCTGGGCATGTTTGCGGATGCGATGCCGACGCCGAATGCGCGCCTTCGCCACGTCATGACCGTGACGCCCGCTATCTGGCTTCTCATGCTATTTGTCAACTCGCGCATTCCCAGCCTCGAACTCCAACTCCTGGCTCAGCCGGCATCGGTGGAGTTCGAGCTGGCAGTACGTCTGCGCGGTTATCGCATCGACCGGCGCGCGGACGAGGCTGTCCACGTTCGACTGTTCACGGCGTCCAAGCGAGGGCGCTATGCGGGACTTGAGGTTGAGCTCAGCCTGGTCGCGCAGGACAGCGGCGAGACAGTCGCGAGCCAGCGGGCGCCAGCGGTGGCCCACAGCCGTTACTGGATGCTGCGCCCAGGCGCCTCGCTGATCTACCCGCAGTCGCTGACCGTCAATATCCCTTCTCAGACGGGCGCAGACGGCGCGCATTGGATCGTGCTGGCTCTGTTTAGAGACGAGGGCGATGAACTCTTGCCGCAGCGAGCGCTTGCGAGCGATCTGCAATTGCTGGATGACGAGCGCGTAATCCTTGGCGAGATCGGCGGCAGCGCCGAGCCCTAGCCCCGCCCCTCGCCGACCACATCAATGAACGTGATCATCGCCTGGATTCCCTTGTGGAAGATTTGCAAGAGGCCGAGACAGTTATGCCGGGCACGGCACAGAATCGCAAATTACTGCTTGCTTGAGTACAGAAGCCTTAAGCTTGCGCGCCTCGATTAGTATGCCGTCGAGGTGGCGTATTTCGCTCGGTATCAACTGATCCAGAGGAAGGTTTCGGACGCGGCTTTGGTTTTTCGGGCCGCTTGCTTCCATCGCCTTATTTAGGCGAACTATTCGATGGAGCAGGAGGCTCGTTTTCGCTCGGTGACTGATCAGAGTTGTTCATGCAAGCGCTCGCGTACTGCGGGATTGACTGACATCGGATTAAGCGTGATACAATTACGTGGATATCGACTTATTCTCGCAAAGCCATCTTAATTGTTTGCCACAGCGATGCGCCTGATTCGCCTTCTGTTATTTCTCCAAAAGAAGGTTCGGGTCGAGGTCTGGATGACTCAGGGAGCGGACCCCCGTTTACAGCGTCTGTACCACTGGAGACCGTGCTCTGGGCTTGTCCATCATCTTGCTGTTTGTTCTTGTCGTCCATAGTTGCCTCCGAGGAGCGTTATGACGGATGAAACCACTGTAATGCACAATGGAGAGAATGTAACGCAACTGCTACAAGCACACGTTCAATCGCAGAAGGATGCCATCAGGACCTTGGAATCCAAAGCGATGCATAACCTCACAATTGTAAACATTATAGCAGGAATCGTCGCCGCGCTCAACCTGCCCTTTAGCGCGGGAGAGGCTCGCTTGCAACAGCGTTTCGGAAATCAGCCCCTCGCCTATCTTTTCGCAACTACTATTAGCATTCTGCTTGTTAGCCTCTGCGCCCTAGTAGCCATTCTATCGATTCGCACACTCTGGGTACGAAGACTGCGGACACACCCGATGCAACCATCTGAACAGAACGTAAAAGACTGGTCTGCTTGTGATCCCGAGTATTTCTCTGAGATTATGCAGAAGTCCTATCTGCAGATTTACGAAAACAACGCGTGTATAGTAGATGACAAGGGGAGTATGGTAACGTGGTCGCACAAGGTAATTGCGGCGATAATCATCCTTATTCTAATTGGTAGCGTTCTACTTGGCGTAGAGCAATTCCTACCCTAATGATTAATGAGATAGGACTTCCTTGAACCGCTACGGTCAACATTTGCGCATCTGGTTGTTGGCTGGATTTGGGCCACTTAGCCCCGCCCCTCGCCGACCACATCAATGAACGTGATCATCGCCTGGATTCCTTTGTAAAAGTTCGCCAGGTAGATATTCTCGTTGGGTCCGTGCGCGCGGCCGCTCTTCAGCCCGTAGCTCATGATCACCACTTCGCGCGCCACCTTGGCGCATTCGACGCAGATGGGCACGCTGCCGCCGGAACGCTCGTAGACCGGATCGACGCCCCAAGCCTGTCGGTAGGCTTGAGCGGCGGCCGCCATCGCCAAGCCGTCGATATCCAGCAAGACCGCTTCGGCGCCCGGTTCGCTCGGGCGGACCTCCACTGTGACCGTCTCCGGCGCGATGTCCTGGATGGTTTCAGCCAGGCAATTTAGCACGCGCGCCGGCTCCTGCTGGGGTACAAGTCGACAGGTGATCTTGGCGAAGGCGCTGGCCGGCAGCACCGTCTTCATGCCAGCGCCGGCATAACCGCCCTGAATCCCGTTAATCTCAAGCGTGGGGCGCGCGCCGAGCCGTTCGGGCAAGATGTACTCAGGCTCGCCCCAGACGGCGGGCGCGCTCACCACATCATCCCATTCGGCTTGCAGGTAAGGCTCGACTCTTTCCAAGAGCGCGCGGTCTTGCGCGGTCACAGCCGCCACATCATCGTAAAAGCCGGGCACAGTCACCGTCCCGTTTTCGTCGTGCAGTTGCGCGATGATCTCGCACAGCGCCTGGATCGGATTGTGCACCGAGCCGCCCCAATGCCCGCTGTGCAGGTCGCTGATCGGCGCTCGCACATGCAATTCGAGAGCGGCGATCCCGCGCAAGCCATAGGTCAGGCTCGGCTGATCCGGCGCCAATATCGCGCCATCGGAGATCACCGCGATATCGGCCGCCAGGCGCTCCGGCTCTGAGGCGATGAAGGCATTGATGTTTTCGGAGCCGGATTCCTCTTCGCCCTCCAGCACGACCTTGATGTTGACCTTGGGCTTTTCATCGCTGGCCAGCCAGGACTCAACCGCCTTCAGATTCGCCATGACGTGCAGCTTGCTATCGACCGCGCCGCGGCAATAGAGGCGGTCCCCTTTGATGGTGGGCTCGAAGGGTTCCGTGTGCCAGCCGTCGGCGATCGCGGCCGGCTGCACGTCATAGTGGCAGTAGATGAGCACCGTTGGCGCATCGGCGCCGGCGCCATCCCATTCGCCTAAGACCAGCGGGCAGCGCCCCTCGGGCATCAAGATCACGTCGGCGCGGCTCATGCCGATCTTGAGCATCATCGCTTGCAGCCACTCGGCGGCGCGCGCCACGTCTTTCGCGTGCTGCGGCTGTGTGCTGATCGTGCGGATTCGCAGCAATTCCTGATACTCGTCGAGGAATCGATTCTGATTTGCTTCGGCGTATTCGTATGGGTTGCTCATATCCTGCCCCGTGTATGGTCTGTATTGGTAACCGGTTCCGCGCATGATACACGACGCGCAGACCAATTCGTATCCAATAGTTGACCGACCTAGTATTATGCGCGATTATGGTCGATACTTGGAACTTCCCCATCGTGTAAACCATCGAGAAACCACTAAACCCTATGTCATTCCACAAGCTAGAATTGAACAAGGCCTTGCTCCGCGTCGTCAAGCGAGCTGGCTATTCCGAGCCGACGGCAATACAAAAGCGCGCTATCCCTCAGATTCTGAGGGGCTGTGATTTGATCGGCTGCGCCCAGACCGGCAGCGGCAAAACAGCCGCCTTTGCCCTGCCCATCGTGCAAATGCTGGATCCGGTCGCTGGCCGACGACCCATCCGCGCGCTGGTGCTGGCGCCTACGCGAGAACTGGCGGCGCAGATTGATGAAGAATTCGGCAAATTCAGCCGCGGAAGCTCGCTCAGGCGCGTGGCGATTTTTGGCGGCGTCGGCCAGCAGCCTCAAGTCGATGCGCTGCAGCGCGGCGTCGATATCGTCGTAGCGACGCCGGGCCGTCTGCAAGATCTGATGAATCAGGGCTTTGTTCGGCTGGACCAAGTTGAGTTCTTCGTGCTGGATGAAGCCGACCGCATGTTGGATATGGGCTTTATCAACGATGTGAAGCGGATTATCGAGCGCTTGCCCGAGGCGCGCCAGACCATGCTGTTTTCTGCGACGATGCCGCAAGCCGTTCAAGACTTGAGCAAGCGCATCCTGAAAAAACCCGTTAAGGTGGCGGCGAATCCACAAGCGACAACTGTGGATACTATCGCGCAATCAATCTACTTTGTGGAAAGCGGCGATAAACGCGCGTTGCTGAAGCATATTCTGCGGGATCCCGCGTCGGAACGCGTACTCGTCTTCACCCGCACGAAGCACCGCGCCAACAACTTGGCCAAACAGTTGAACCGAGCCCGCATCCCGGCTGAAGCGATTCACGGAAACAAATCGCAGTCTGCGCGGACGCGCGCGCTGGCGCAATTCAAGTCTGGACGCACGGCCGTCCTCGTGGCGACTGATATCGCCGCGCGAGGACTGGATATCGATTCCGTGACCCACGTCATCAATTTTGATCTGCCGAATATTCCGGAAAGCTATGTGCATCGCATCGGGCGGACGGCGCGGGCGGGCGCAGCCGGCATCGCCTATTCCTTTTGCGATGTCTCTGAACGGAAGTACCTGCGCGATATAGAAGCGCTGATCCGCGAACGAATCGCCGTTGTCAGCGAGCATCCCTATATGTCAGCGGTTGCAGCGCCGCCAGAGCCCGTCCCGGCGAAAAAACCAGCGCGCGAATCCCATCGGCGGCGGGCGCGCCATTTCAGGGGGCGCCGCCAGACACGTTCCGCATAGCGCGCCGCGCTGGATGATGTCGCGCGCATTGGCAAGATCGACCTTGCTGACGGAGATCGTGGGATACGGCTGGCTGCGCGACGACCGCCGGAGGCTGGCATAAAAAGGGAGCGTACTATGACAGTCCGGCAAAAGCCCAAAGTGGTCGTCATCGGCGCGGGCAGTCTCTTCTTTGGGCGGCAAGCCATCTGGCAGATGGTTCACTCGCCGCATCTCAACAGCGGCGCGCTGGCGCTCGTTGACAGCGACGGCGAACGCGCCGAGAAGATGGGACGGCTGGCCGAAATGGTTGCCGCCAAGAGCGGCGTCGACTTGCGCATCGAGACGGCTTCCGACTGGCGCGCTGTCCTGCCCGGCGCCGATTTTGTCGTGCTCAGCTTCGCCGTCGATACGGTGCGCTACCGCGGGCTCGACTGCGCGGTCAGCGAAAAGTATGGTGTGCGCATGTGCAGCGGCGATACGATTGGACCCGGCGGCATCTTCCGCGCCATGCGCGAACTGCCCATAATCATGGATTGCGTCGCCGATATCGAGCGCCTCTGCCCCGATGCCTGGGTGATCAACTACATCAATCCCAGCGCTGTCAACGGCATGGCGATCGCCCGTTACGCGCCAGCGCTAAAGAGTTTCGCCCTTTGCGATTCGCTGCACATGCCGCATGTCAAAGCGCGCTACGCCGTCCATGGGCGCCTCATCGCGGAGGCCGACGAATGGACTGCTGAGCTCGACCGCGACTTGGACCTGCGCATCGCCGGCGTCAATCATTTCACCTGGATGCTGAAAGCGGAATATCGCGGGCGCGATCTCAGGGCGCCGATCGCGGAATCCTTGCGTCAAGAAGCTGCTTATAGCGGCATGGACGGCGACAAAGGCGCAAAAGCCTTGCACAACAATGCCATAGCCTGGCAGCTGTATGAGATCTTCGGCTACGTGCCCGTCTGCGTGTCGCATACGAAAGAATACCTTCGCTTTTATCAGGGTCACGGCTTTCTGCCGGATGAGATACCGCCGCTATCGATTTGGGAAACCGAGCCGCGCTATGAGCGGCACGCTGCCATGTGGCGGCAGGTCGACGCCTTCATCAGTGGCGAGAGGCCGATCGGCGAGTATATGAAGGCGCTCGGCCCCGACCACGCCACCGATATCATCGAAAACATGGCTGGTCGCTTGGGGCGGCGCTTTTACATCAACACCTACAATCGCGGGGCTGTAAGCAATATGGCTGACGACGCCTTTCTCGAGTTGCTCTGCGATGTGGATATGGACGGACCGCGGCCGCTACCCGTCGGCGAGATGCCGCGTGGCTTGCGCGGCTTGCAAGAAGTTGTGCTCGATGCGCACGAGCTCACGGCGGAAGCCATTATCAAAGCGGACTACAGTCTGCTGCGGCGCGCGCTGATGACCGACCCGCTGACCAATTCAATCGCCGATGCCGATGCGATCCTGCGCGAGCTGCTGGCCGCCGAGCGAGCCGCTCTGCCCGACCACTGGTATGCCGACGCCCCGGTATTCTGAGGCAGAATGCCTAATACAGATCCGGTCGCTCGCCCGCGCGAACCGGCTGCGGAACGCCCGTCTGTGAGGAACGAATGGCGGCTTCGGCGGCAAGCAGCGACATGTAACCGTCCCAAGCGGAGGGTCCGGCCGCCTCGCCTCGTCGAATGTGGTCAATCCAGTCTTGCGCTTCATCAATATAGGCTTGCGCGAATCGTTCAGGCCAGTTCGGCGTGATCGCCTGCGAGACCGCGTCCGCGCGGCGCAGCGCCGGGCTGGGATGCGCCGCTGTCGTAATCATGCCCTTTTCGCCCGTGACTTCGACCGTCACTTCGTAGCCGTAACCGGAATCGCCATTGTATTCGAGGCTGCCGATCGCGCCGCCAGCGAAGGCAACCTGCAGATCAGCCAGGCGGGCGCTTCGCGGCTGCGCCGGATTGGACGGCAGCCATTGCACGAATGCGCGGCTGATCTCGGCGCCCATGATCCAGCGCGCTGAGTGAATATCGTGGATCAGCGAATTCGTGATAACCGAGTCAATCGTCAGCTCGCGGTGGAAAACGGGATTGATGTGCGCGCTGCGGAATTTGAGCGCCGCGCCGATAGCCCCGCTTTGCAGCAGGTCAAGCAAGTCTCTGTGCGCTCGGTCGTATTCGCGCATGAAGCCGACCTGCGCGAGCCGCCGGCCAAGGCCTAGTTCCGCCTTGACAATCCGCTCGGCGTCGGCCGCGCTGGTCGCCAGCGGCTTTTCACAGAGCACCGGCTTGCCCGCCTCAATGCAAGCAAGCGCGAAGTTGGCATGGGTCACATCGGGCGCGGCGATAAGAATCGCGTCGACATCGGGGTCGGCAATCAGGTCGCTAGCGTCGGCATAAACGCGCGCGCCATCACAGGCGGCCGCAACGGCGCTCGCCTTTTGCGCGTCAATATCCATGACTGCGACCACAGTGGCGCTCATGGTGCGCCGCATCAGATTGTCGGCGTGCAGGCTGCCTATCGCGCCTGTCCCGATGATACCGACCTTTATGCATTCCCTTGCCATCCCGTCTGTCCTTTCTTGATACAGATCTTCGCGCGCAGGCTGTGCGTCAGAGAATTGTAACGGCATTAGACCTGGAAACAAATTGGCAGGGCGCGCTCGCTTGCTTGACAGCCCCCAGCGCAACTCTTATGATTGGGCGCGTTCTTATCCACGATCCAGCCCGAAGGTCTAGCGTCCATGACAGCGCCGCCCATCTTGTTGACAGTTGATATCGGCGGCACCTTCACCGACATTGTCGCCCTGGACTCTGTAAGCGGAACCATCACCGTCGAAAAGCTGCTGACGACCTATCCCGATCCATCAGGGGCGGTGCTGGCTGGCGTAGCGAACCTGCTGGAAAATGCGCGGCTCGCGCCCGCGTCCATCCGTTACGTCGTGCATGGCACGACCTTGATCACCAATACCCTGATCGAACGCAAGGGCGCCAAGACGGCGCTGCTGACGACGGCCGGCTTTCGCGACGCGGTCGAGATCGGCAATGAAGGGCGCTACGATATGTACGATCTGGCGCTGAAGAAGCCAGCGCCTTTGGTTGAGCGGCGCTTGCGCTTTGACGTGCCCGAACGAATACTGGCTGATGGACGCGTCCGGCAAGCGCTTGATGAGGCTTGCTTGCGTGAAATCTGCGCGGCGCTGCGTGCTGAAACCATCGAAGCGGTCGCCATCTGCTTCCTGCACGCCTACACCAACCCGGCGCATGAACTGGCGGCGCTGGAAATCGCGCGCGACGAGCTGCCTGCTGTCTCGCTATCGGCGTCGCATCAAGTGGCGCCCGGCATGCGCGAATATCCGCGCGCTTCCACGACCAGCGCCAACGCTTACGTCCAGCCCGCCGCCGAGCGTTATTTGGAGCGGGTCGCGTCTGGCTTGGGCGCCAGCGGCATCCGCGCGCCATTGAACATCATGCTTAGCAGCGGCGGCACGACCACGGTGGCGGCGGCGCGCGCTTTCCCCGTCCGGCTGGTTGAGAGCGGTCCGGCCGGCGGCGCGCTGGCTGGCGTCTATTGGGGGCGGCTCTTGGGGCGTTCCGATGTGCTCGCCTTCGATATGGGCGGGACGACAGCGAAAGCGGCTTTGACCCGCGCCGGCGACCTGGCCATCAGTCATCAATCGGAAGTGGCGCATGCGCATCGCTTCAAGCGAGGCAGCGGACTGCCACTGATGACGCCGATGATCGAGATGATTGAAATTGGCGCTGGCGGCGGCAGCATCGCCCGCTTGAATCCACTCGGCTTGCCCGCGGTCGGTCCCCAAAGCGCTGGCTCGGCGCCGGGTCCAGCCGCCTATGGGCTCGGCGGGCGCGAACCAACGGTCACCGATGCCGATCTGCTTCTTGGTTATCTCAACCCCGATTATTTCGCCGGCGGCAGCATCCGGCTCAATGTCGAGAAGGCGCGCGCTTCATTCGCCGGGCTGGCGGCGGCGCTCAACCTCACACTCGATAGAATGGCTTGGGGCGTGCATCAGTTGGTGAATGAGAACATGGCGGCGGCCGCGCGCGTCCACGCCGCTGAACGCGGGCTCGAGATCCGCCGCTACTGCATGGTGGCTACGGGCGGCGCCGGACCCGTGCACGCCTGCGGGGTGGCGCAGGGCTTGGGCATCCGCGAGATCATCATCCCGCCGCTGGCCGGCGTCGGCTCCGCCTTTGGATTTCTGACCGCGCCCATCGCCTTTGACTTCACCCGCAGTTATGTCGCCAAGTTACGCGAATTGGACGTAGCCGAAGTCAATGCCATTCTGCGTGAATTGGAGCGCGAGGGCCGGCGCATCGTCGAGGCGGCTGGCGTGCCGGCGCCCGACATCTCAGCAAGTCTCAACATCGATATGCGCTATGTGGGGCAGGGCTACGAGGTGCGCGTGCCCTTCCCGCTGGAAACGCTGACAAAAGATCACATTGCCAAAATGCAGCAGGTCTTTGAGGACGAGTATCGCGCGTTCTACGGAAAGTTGGCTGATGGCGTGCCAATTGAAGCCGTCAATTGGCGCGTGCTGATCAGTGGACCCAAGCCAACCATTGAAATCGCTGCGCCTGAAGCGCCAGCCGGGGATGGCGCGCCGTATGCCTGCCGACCCGTACGCTTGGCGCCCGATCAAGCGCCGCAGGTGACGCCGGTCTATCGCCGCGAGCAGCTCGCGCAGGGTTGGTCGGCGGAGGGTCCGCTCATCATCGAAGAGGCGGCGTCGACTACGGTCGTCACCCCCGGCTGGTCGGCGCGGATGGCGGCCGGCGGCTGCCTGCTGTTGAAGCGAGGGGAGCTTGCATGATCGACCCCATCACGCTGGAAGTGATTTGGCGCCGTCTAATTTCGGTCGTCGATGAACAGGCGGCCGCGCTGATTCACTCGTCCTTCACGACGGTCGTGCGCGAGGCGGGCGATCTCTCGGCTGGCGTCTTTGACCGCAGCGGCAATATGATCGCCCAATCGGTCACCGGGACGCCGGGCCATATCAATACAATGGCGAATTGCGTGCGCAGATTCGTCGTGCCCAAGTATCCCATCGATAGCCTGGAACCCGGCGACACGCTGATCACCAACGATCCCTGGGAAGCGTCTGGGCATCTCTTCGACTTGACCATCGTCTCGCCGGTCTTCTATCGCGGGCGCGGCGTCGCCTATTTCGCCAACACCTGCCACGCCGTCGATATCGGCGGCGCGACCATGGGCGGCGACGCTCGCTCGCTCTACGAAGAGGGGCTGGCGATCCCGCTGATGAAGCTCTTCAAAGCGGGCGAGGCGAACAGCGCACTCTTCGATATCATCCGCGCCAACGTTCGCGTGCCCGATCAAGTGATCGGCGATATCTACGCGCAGGAAGTCGGCAATCAGGTCGGCGCGCGCAAACTGATCGAAATGCTGGACGAATACGACCTGCCCGATATCGAGGAGGTCTCGGCGCAGATCCTGGACCGCACGGAGATTGCGCTGCGGGCCGCGATAGGCGCGCTGCCCGATGGCCGCTACACAAACACGATCATGATCGACGGTTTCGATGAGCCGCTGACGATCGCCTGCGCCATCACCGTCGCCGGCGACAATCTGACTGTTGACTACGAGGGTTCGTCGCCGCAAGTCGACCGCGGCATCAATGTCGTGCTGAACTATACGCATGCCTACACCACCTACACGTTGATGGCGGCGCTGGCGCCCGGCATCCCCAACAACGAAGGCGCTTTCCGACCGATTGAGGTGCGCGCGCCGCTCGGCTCCATTCTCAACTGCAGGCGACCGGCGCCGGTCAGCGCTCGCCACCTGATCGGGCATTTCGTCAGTCAGCCGCTTCTGACCGCGCTGGCTGAGATCGTGCCCGGGCAGGTGATCGCCAATGGCTCGGCAGGCTTGTGGAATACGATGATGGACGGCATAGATGCGCATGGAAATGAATTCGCCTATATCTTTTTCTCAGCTGGCGGCATGGGCGCGGCGCAGGACCGCGACGGGCTATCGGCGACCGCCTTCCCCAGCGGCATCATGGGTGTGCCAGTCGAAGCGATTGAGACGGCCGCGCCCCTGCTCATGCATCGCCGCGAATTGCGGCCCGATTCCGGCGGTCCCGGTCGCTTTCGAGGCGGCTTGGGCCAGGTGATGGAGTTGGAGATCATCACCGGCCGAAGCGCGAACCACTCCTGCATGTACGACCGCACCGAGAACCCGGCGCTGGGCTTGCTCGGCGGGGCGCCGGGCGCGGCCGGCGATCTGCGGCTTTCCGATGGCGGGCGCCCGCATCCCAAGAGCCATTATGTTTTGCAGCCGGGGCAGCGCGTGATCCTGGAACTGCCGGGTGGCGGGGGCTTCGGTCCGCCTCTTGAGCGCGATCCCGCGCGCGTCCTGGCTGATGCGCGCGCCGGCTATGTGTCGCTTGCGGCGGCTGAACGCGATTATGGCCTGGCGATTGACCCGGCGACGATGTCCATCGACGCGGTGGCGACAGCCGCTCGGCGGCAGCGACAAGAATCGGCGGCGCCAACGCAAAAGAAGGAGCCCTCTCCATCGCGCGATCATGGGGCTCATTCAGAATAGTGGCGCTGCGAAAGGAGCGGAGGGCATGAGGGCGGAACGTTACGATGTGATTGTGGTTGGCTTGGGCGCGATGGGCGCGGCCGCGCTCTATCAAGCGAGCAAGCGCGGGGCGCGCGTCCTCGGCATCGATCGCTACGAGCCGCCGCATACGCTGGGCTCCAGCCACGGCGATACGCGCATCACGCGAGAAGCCATCGGCGAGGGCGACTTCTATGTGCCGCTCGTTCAGCGCTCGAATGCGATTTGGCGCGAGCTCGAGGCGCAAAGCGGGCGGACGCTCTTTCACCGCAGCGGCGGCCTAATCATCGCGCCGCCCGGCGACAGCGCCAGTTTTCATGGCGAAGGCGATTTTGTCGCAGCGTCCGAGCGCGTGGCGGCTGGGCACGACATCGCGCACGAGGTCATCGACGCCGATGAAATTAAACGGCGGCATCCGCTGCTGAAACCGCGCGAGTGCGACCGCGCTTACTACGAGCCAGGCGCCGGCCTCCTGCGCCCCGAACGCTGCATTGAGGCGCAGCTCGAACTGGCGCGCCAAGGCGGCGCGACCATTCAAACGGGGGAACGCGCAATCGGTTATGAAGCGCGGACTGACGGCGTCACGGTGACAACTGAGCGGGACCGCTACCAAGCCGACGGACTGATCCTGGCGGCGGGCGCCTGGATGGTGGATCTGGCGCCAGCCGCTGCCCGCGCCGGGCTGAGGGTCTGCCGTCAAGTCATTCATTGGTTCGAGGCGGAAGATATTCGCCAGTTTGACCCGCAAGTATTCCCCTGGGTTATCTGGATCGGGGATACGCTAGCGGACTTCTGGAGCGTCTTTCCGGCGCCGCCCGCCGGCGTGAACGGCGTTAAACTGGTGACCGAGCAGTATCATAGGTCGACGCATCCAGATAGCGTCAGCCGTGAGGTCACCGCCGCAGAATACGACGATATGTATTATCGCTTGACGCTGCCGCGCCTGGATGGCTTGCGAAACAAACCGATCCGCGCTGAGGTCTGCTTGTACACGGTCACGCCCGACGAGCATTTCGCCATCGACTTTCATCCGGAGTCGGAGCGCGTCGTGATCGCCTCGCCCTGCTCGGGGCACGGCTTCAAGCATTCGGCGGCTGTCGGCGAGGCGCTGGCGGGGATGGCGCTGGACGGCGAAAGCGAATTCGACAGTTCGGCTTTTAGCTTGGCGCGTCTTGCCGGGTCAGCCACCGACTGACCCGTATACACCTGTCCTGATGTGAAAGTGTAGGGGCGGGCTATCAGGTCGCCCGCCGCAAAAATGCGCGATGTAGGGGAGACTCTGTGAGTCGCCCATAGAACAAGGGTTGATTGGAGAATCGCCATGCGACTGGAAGGCAAAACCGCAATCGTAACCGGCGGCGCCAACGGCATCGGCGCGGGCTGCGTCCGGCGCCTGGCGGCTGAAGGCGCCAATGTCGTGATCGCCGATGTTGATGACAGGTCCGGCGACGCGCTCGCCGCCGAACTGAGCGATAAAGCCATCTTCGTTCGCTGCAATGTTGCCGAGCGCGCGTCGGTCAAGGCGCTATTTGACGCGGCGGTCGCAGTCTTCGGCGCGGTCGATGTCTTGGTCAACAACGCCGCTTTCGTGCACAAGCCGGGCGTCATCGCCAACTTCCTCGATTACAGCGATGAAGCCTGGCGGCGAACGCTGGATGTCAATCTCACGGGCATGTTCTATTGCGCGCAGACTGCCGCTCGTTTTATGGCGAAGCGGGGGCACGGCGGCGTCATCATCAATATGAGCAGCGGCGGCGCCTCGCGCGCCCACCGCCACATGTTCGGCTACGACACCAGCAAAGGCGGGATTGAAGCGGCGACGCGAGCGATGGCGCTTGATCTGGCGCCGCTGAATATTCGCGTGAACGCGGTTGTGCCGGGCAGCACGCGCGTCGAGCACGGCACAGCGGTCGGCGACTCGCCAGTCGCGCCGGCGGCAGTCATCCCGCTGCCGCGTCAAGGGATGCCTGAAGATATCGCCGCCGCCGTCGCTTTCCTCGCCTCGGACGACGCCGCCTATATCACCGGCACGCGCATCTTCGTTGACGGCGGCATGGACGCGCAGCTGCGCACGCCCTCGGTGGATTACAGCTACGATTTCAGCCAATTCCTCTAGCGGGAATTCCCTTAGAAGTCGATGAATCGCCCCGTCTCGTCGCTGCGATAACCGCTCTGCGCGCCCAGCTCGCGCTTGAAAGCGTCGTCTTCCAGCACAGCCAGCAGCGTCCGCACCGGCGCGAATTCCAGATGCCGCTTTGGAATCGCCAGGTCGAAATGCTCCCAGGTCAGCCCAATGAAGTCCAAGCCCATCGCTTCGGCCGCGCCGCGCAAGCCCATGCCGCAATCGCCAATGCCATCAGCCACCGCCGCCGCCACCGCCAGATGCGTGTATTCTTCATGCTCGTAGCCATCGATCTCATCGGCTGAGATCTCATGTTGCGCCAGGAGATGATCGAAGAGTACGCGCGTGCCCGCGCCCCGCTGCCGATTGATGTACCGTAGGCCGTGCAGATCGGCGATGGAGGCGATGCCCAGCGGATTGCCGGGCGGCAGGATCAAGCCTTGCTCGCGCTGCGCGAAGGTCACCAGCGCCACCTCGTCCTCACCAAGATAGCGCTGGACGAAAGGAATGTTATAAGTTTTGGTTTCAGGATGAAAAAGATGGCAGCCAGCCAGGTGGGCTTCGCCGCGCCGGAGGGCGATCAATCCGCCGAGCGAGCCAACATTGACCGAGGCCAGCCGCTGATCGACTGAGCGTTCGCGAATATGCGTTGCCAGCAGATCCAGCATGGGATCGTGGCTGCCCATGATCAGCGCTGTCCCCTCGATTGAGGAGGGCGGGCGGTAGAGCGCAACATTGAGCTTGTCGCCGCGATCGACGCCCTCATGGAAGCGTGGGATATGCGCCAAGCCGTCAGCCTCGACAAGTGATGTGATGACGCCGGCGCCGCGCTGCAAGGGCGTGGCCAGCACTCGCCCGTCAATCGCCGCCAGCGCCACGCGAACGAAGTCGTCATCGCCGATTGGCGACGTGATTTTGCGCGTCGAGGTCGCTTCGATTGTTGCAGATTCCGGCATTGCCAAACCGAGCCATTGTCGTATGAGCGGAACGATGAATAGCTCGCCGGTGAGCGCCGCGCTGACCGGATAGCCGGGCACGCCGATAACCGGTATCGCCGCCGCCATGCCGATGATGACCGGATGCCCCGGCCGCACGGCGACGCCATGCACGAGCGCTTCGCCCAGGGCGTCGATTGTCCGCGCGCTAAAATCGTGACTGCCGGCTGAGGAGCCGGAGAGGATCAGGATCAGGTCCGGTTTTGACGCGAGGGCGTCGGCCAAGGCTGCGCGCAGCGCCTTCTCATCATCGCCGATAATGTCCGTCACTTGCGCTTCGCCGCCGGCTGCGCGAATCTGGCTGCTGAGGATGAGGCTGTTGTATTCGATGAGCTGGCCCCGCTCGGGCTTCTTGTCGATGGGCACGAGCTCGCCGCCGGTGGGGATGATCAGTACGCGCGGTTTGCGCCTGACCGCCACCTGCTGATGGCCGCAGCCTGCCAGCGCGCCCAGGTCCACAGGCCGCAGTTGGTGATTGACCTGCAGAATCGTCTCGGTCGCAACCATGTCTTCGCCCATCAAGCGCACATGCTGCCAGGGCGCGGCGGACGCATAAATTAGAATGGTCGAGTCGGTCTGATGATTGACGTTTTCGATCATGATGACCGCGTTGGCGCCGTCGGGCAGCGGATCGCCCGTGTTGACCGGAAAAGCCTCGACGCCCAGGCGCAGGGGAAGCGCCTGCGTCTCGCGGGCGGAAGCCGTCGCCGATGCGGAAACCGCGTAGCCATCCATAGCGGCGCAGTGAAACTGCGGCGAGGAGATGAGCGCGCGTACGGGCTCAGCCGTCACGCGGCCCAGGGCGTCGGCCAAAGCGACGCGCTCGCCAACCAGGGGCGAGGCTGCGCCGGCTGCGGCGAGCGCCGCCTGCAATATCGCCCGCGCTTCGTCCAGCGGGATATCGTCGAGATAGATCTGTCGCTTCGCCATCGGTCGTCCGCCGCTCAGAATGGCTGCACGGCGACGATGCTGCCGGCGTCGAAACCGCCGGTGTTTAGCGGCACAGGCAGCAAGCCATCGGCTTTGACGAGCGTGAAGATTAAGTTCGATTTGCCGAAGATCGGTTCCGCTATTGGCGTGCCGTCTGCGGACTCGATTAGCCTGACCGGCAGCCAATCTTCTCTGCCGCTGACGGAGGCGACGCGCTGTGACAGCCGGGCGCGTACCGTGGCCGGCAACTGCGGCGTCTGGCGCAAGAAGCGGGCGATCAAGACAGGCAGCAATTGCCGCGCCACCAGCAGCGCCGAAACTGGATTGCCCGGCAGCCCAATGACCGGCTTGTTGTCGCAGACGGCAAGGATGGTCGGCTTGCCCGGTTTGGTGGCTAAGCCGTGTTGCAAGACGCCGGGCGCGCCCAGCCCGTTGATCACATCGCGCGTGTAATCGCGGGCCGAAACGGAACTGCCAGCGCTGAGGAGCAGGATATCGCAGGCGGCGAAACCCGCTTCCGCCCGCCGCCGATAGTCGTCCATCGAATCGGCGGCGATGCCCAGCCTTACGGGCAGCGCGCCACATTCTCCCGCCAGCGCGCTCAAGGTGTAGGCGTTGATATCGCGCACGCGCCCCGGCGATAGAGCAGCGCCCGGCGGCGCCAGTTCGTCGCCGCAGCTGAGTATGCCGATGCGCGGCGCTGGCAGCAGGGCGAGTTCGGTGACGCCAACTGCCAGCAAGCCGCCGATATCTTGTGGACGCAGACGATGCCCGCGCGGCAGAATCAAGTCGCCCTCGGCGACATCCTCGCCCGCTTGGATGACGTTCTCGCCGGGCGCGACCGCCCGCATGACTTCGACTTCGTCGGCGCCGACCGCTTGTGTGAGCTCAACCATGACGACGGCGTCGGCGCTCGTCGGCAGCATGCCGCCGGTGTGGATCAGCAGCGCTTCGCCCGCGTCGATGTCGTCCTGCGGCGCTTCTCCCATCTTCAGCTCGCCGCGCACTTGCAGAAAAGCCGGCAGCGATTGGCTCGCGCCGAAGGTATCAGCCGCCTTCATGGCATAGCCATCGACCGCGCTCTTGCGGAAAGCGGGCGCGCGCTCGGGCGAATGCAGATCGGCGGCGAGGACGCGGTTCAGGGCGTCGGCGCTCGCTATGGTCTCGGGCTGCGGTTGCGGCTGCCAGTGCGCGTCCAGCAGCGCCAAAGCGTCGGCGACCGGTACGACCTGAAAGAACTCGGGCGAAGGCATTGCGTTCTGATTCCGATTCGAAGCGTCAGTAGAAAAATTCTATCACAGAGGCGCGGAGGCGCGGAGATAGAAGGCCAAACTATCACCCGCTTGACGCCAGGTCCGCGGCAACTAATCCAGCCCCAGCCGCCAGCCGTTGGTGTACACGCGCATGCCACCCTGCCTGACGTAGCCGACCACGCAGATACGCCAGGCTTGCGCCAACTCAACCGTCACGCTGGTCGGCGCTGTGCGGCTGGCCACGACTGGGACGCCCATGCGCCGCGCCTTGCCCAGCATCTCGGAGCTGATGCGCCCGCTGGTCAGCAAAATCTTGTCGCGCGTATTGATGCCAGCCAGCAGCGCTTGACCAGCCACCTTGTCGACGGCGTTGTGCCGCCCGACATCTTCCGCGCTGACCAGCAGCCCGCTCTCATCGCCGAGCACAGCCGTATGCACGCCGCGCACAGCATTGTACAAGCGCGCAGCCCCCTGCAATTGCCGCATCAAACGCAGCAGGCGCGCCGGTTCCGTCCGATACGACGATTCGAGCGCCGGAAACTCCTTCGAGAGTTCCTGCCCGGTCACGCCGCCGCCGCAGCCGGTCGTCAGGATCATGCGCCGGGGAAGCGCCACATCATCGCGCGTCAGGATCACATCGGCGACGCTCTGTTTCTGGTTGAGTTGCAGCAGGCCGATCTCAGCGGCGGAGTCGATCACGGCTTCGTTGTACAGAAAGCCAACGGTCAGCGCCTCAAGCTGCAGCGGACTGCACATCATCGTCGCCAATGACTCGCCATTGACGTAGATGGCCAGCAGCTGTTCGTCAATGACGCCGCCCGCAACCGATCGGACCTGGCCGCCGTCGACGACTTGATAAGTGAAAGGGACGGCGCCCGCCAGTTTCTCCCGCGCTTTACTCGCCATCGTCGTCTTCCGGACTGCGCTTTCGACCGCGCCGCGTATTTTGGCGCAGTTCAGCGGCGCTCCAACCCTGTTCCAGGCCCCATTCCAGCTTGGGCTTGAGCGCGCCGGTCGGGCAAACGCCGACGCACTGCCCGCAGAAGACGCAGGGCGACTCGGTCATCGAAATGTCGAAGGCAGTGGCGACTGAGGTGTCGTGTCCGCGGTTCTTCAGGGTCAAGGCGAAGGTGAATTGCGCGTCTTCGGCGCAGACCTGCACGCAGCGCCAGCACAATACGCATTGCTCATAATCACGCACATAAAATGGATTGTCATCAATTACCGTATGTTCACGTAGGTTGGCGTCAGGAAAGCGGGCATCGTCGGCGTCGTAGTCGGTCATCATCGCCTGAATCTCGGGCGCTTCATCCAGATTCACCGAGGCGTTCAGCATTTCGAGGATGGTGCGGCGGCTGCGCTCGACCCGTTCGTTGCGCGTTTCCACTTTGGAATCGGCTTGACATTCGGCGACGCATGCCGGCTGCAAGACGCGCCCGCCATCGACATCGACCACACAGATACGGCAAAGCCCATTGGGTGAGGTCGCTTCGTGGTAGCAGATGACGGGGATGTCGACGCCGGCCAGGTGCGCGGCGTCAAGGAGTGTCGCGCCTTTGGCGACTTCAATCTGGTCGCCGTCGAGTGTGAGTGTGAGTGTGATGTCGTCTTCGCTCATTTGCCTACCCCATTAAAAAGATCTCTCAGGAACTGTAGTATTTTCTTCTTTACATCGGCGGATGCTCTTTGGACTGGACCAATGCTCCCCAATTCGTTCATTGGCGCGTTTTGCCATATCTGTCTCAATCTCAAAGCCCAGGAATTTGCGCCTTTCAAGCAGGGCGGCCACGCCGGTCGAGCCTGAACCTGCAAATGGATCGAACACCAGTGATCCTGGAGCGCAGAATATCCTGATTAGATGGCGCAGCAAATCTACTGGTTTTGTAGTCATATGACCGAAGCGTTTCTTGGGCTTGGGGACGGAAATTACCGTTCCAGGAAATCGCCCTCTGTCTATATATGGATCGGATACATCAATTAGCCCCGTTTCCCACTTATCCCAATTTTGAACAAATGTACCTTGTCTAGGCGCTTGCGCAAGCACAATCAATTCGCCTTGGGGTTTAAGCTGTGGGGTTTTCCGGCCGCCTAGTTTTCTTATAAGCCGTTCTTTTTCAGATTCTTTCAAATTGCTCTTGCGGACAAAGTGTTCTTGAGTGAATGCTTTGGCCTGTCCCTCATATTTCCACAGTAGCACATCTCGTATCTCAAAACCCGCTTCCTCCAGCGCAAGCGCCGTTCGATGTACGAGTCGATTCTGGCTAAAGACCAGAGCAAACCCACCCGGACGCAATATCCGTATCCATTCTTCCGCGATTGGTTGCAAGAATTTCTGCAGGTTTCGACCTTGTTCAGCCGAGAATTTCATCCCAGCTGGGAGAGCTCCCACAACTCCGGGCTTCACTCGTTTCCTGAGCTTCCGTGAATTCCAGTTGCTATCCATTCCATCGATAAAGTATGGCGGGTCAGTTAATACAAGTGAAATATGATTGTCGTCAATTCTCATCATTCCTAATCGGCAGTCACAATTCTCAATTGACGGCGGAGTTGATCGTCTCGTTTCCCCTGCTTCCCACAATGTTTGTGCGAATGCCATATCACAACTCCTTCTCAAACAGCTCCGGAAACTGCTCAATCGCGCTCATGACGGCGATGCCGGCTGTGTGACCCAAGCCGCAGATGGAGGCCTCCGTCATCGTCAGGCCGATATCCAGCAAGCGTTCGGAGTCGCCTGCCCGCGGCGCGTCCAGCCGCTCGAGGATCTCGACTTGGCGCTGCGTGCCCAGTTGGCAGGGGAAGCACTTGCCGCAGCTTTCGTGCTGGAAGAAGCGACCCAGCCGCTTGAGCACATCGCGCAGGTCGACTGAATGATTGAAGACCATGATGGCGCCTGAGCCGAAGGTGCTGCCGGCTTCGCGCAGATCCTCGAATGTCAGCTTGACGTCAATGTCCTCCGGCTTGATGAACGTGCCAGCCGCGCCGCCCATCAGGACGGTCTGCAAGTCGCCGATGAGGCCGCCGCAGATCGCCTCCAGGAAGTGGCGCAAGGTGATGCCCGGCTCAATCTCATAGACGCCGGGGCGCCTGACGTGCCCGCTGACGGAGACCAGCTTGGGTCCGGCGCTGCCGTTGCTGCCGATCGCCTTGAAATAGTCCGCGCCTTTCGCGATGATGCCTGGCACGGCGCAAAGCGTCTCGACATTGTTGACCGCAGTCGGTTTGCCAAATAGACCGAATGTGGTTGGGTAGGGCGGTTTCATGCGCGGGAAGCCACGCTTGCCTTCGATGGCTTCAAAGAGCGCCGTTTCCTCGCCGCAGATATAGGCGCCGGCGCCGCGCCGCAACTCAATGTCGAGCGAGAAGTCACTGTCGAAAACTCGTTCGCCCAGGGCGCAGGCTGTTTCCGCCTCGCGAATCGCATCAGCCAGGATGGCCGTCGCTTTGGGGTATTCGCCGCGGATGAAGATGTAGGCTTTGTCCGTCCCTATCGCATAGGCGGCCAGTGCGATGCCCTCAAGCAGCAGATGCGGACGATGCTCCATCAACACGCGATCTTTGAAGGTGCCCGGCTCGCTCTCGTCGGCGTTGCAGACCACATACTTGATTTCGCCGGCCGCCCCGCGCGTGAATTTCCATTTCAGCCCGGTGGGGAAAGCGGCGCCGCCACGCCCGATCAAGCCGGAGGCTTCCACCTGAGTGATTACATCATCCGGGCTCATCTCGGTGACCGCCCGCCGCAGCGCCGCGTAATTGCCGTATTGCGCCAAGGTCTCCGGCGCCGCGCGCAGCATCGGCTTGAGCAACACGGAGCGATCGTTGCCCGCCGGCGTGAAATACTGGCCGTCCCAATCGCTCAACAGGCTATCTGCCGAAACATGCGGCAGCGCCACATCCGCTTCGCCGCGCGCGCTAACCAGGGCGGCCGGCGCGTAATCGCATAAGCCGAGGCAGGGCGAGTGTTCGACCGTGTAGTCGCCGTCGGCGGTCGTCTCGCCCTCGTGGACGCCAAGCGCTTCGCAGAGCCTGTGCAAGACATCGTCGGCGCCAGCCAGCGCGCAGATCGGGTCGGTGCAGACGCGGATGATGCGCCGGCCCGTCGGCTCGCCGTGGAAGAGCGTGTAAAAGCCGATGACGCCGAAGATGTCGGCTTCCGGCACGCGCAGCAGATGGGAGATCTGACGCACATGTTCCGGGCTGATGTGGCCGTACGCGCCTTGCACTTCCCAAAGGATGGGCAACAGCGCCTCACGCCCTCGCCCTTCGTAAATCGACAGAAGCGTATCGATGCGCGAATGAAAGGTCATAGCCACATTGTAACAGATTGTGGCGTCGGCCTTCGCTGAGCTTACTCTTTCGGGCAGAGCAGACGCTGCGCTTTCGCCAGTTCCTCCGGCGTATTGACATTGGCGAAGGAGCGGCTTTCTGGATCATACGCGGCATAATCCGTCTCGTCGAGATAGGTCACGCGCATTTGGTCGTAGAAGCGGATGATTTTCAGCCGGTCGGCCGCCAACTGACGCGCGATGGGCTCAATGCAGGTTTTCTTGTAGATCGCGTGCAGCCCTTGCGGATAGCCGGCGACGCGCGGCGCGACGATGTCAATGTCGGCGCGGATATGGCTGATCAGTAGGCGAAGCAGGTCGCTGCTGATGAAGGGCATATCGCAAGCGAGCACGAGCACATACTGGCTCGCGGCTTTAACCAGCGCGGTATATATCCCTCCAAGCGATCCCTTATCCGGCAGAACGTCGCGGTGCATCGGCAAACCGAGATGGGCGTACTGTGTCGGTCTGTTGGTGATGAGGATCGTCTCGGCTTGCCCCAGGTGGGCGCTGCGCTCGATGACGCGTTCGATCAGCGTTTTGCCGCCGAGATCGACGAAGGCTTTGTCGCGCCCCATGCGCCGGCTCTGCCCGCCAGCGATGATGGCGAGGGAGAGCGCGGTCATGGCAGATCTTCCTCAACAAGCGGCCGCAAATCGACGATGAGTTGGGGCAAGTCGTCGGCAACGGTCTTCCACAGCACATCAAGATTGATGTCGTCAAAGGCGTGAACCAGGCGATGTCGCATGCTAATTATTTGCGCCCATGGTATATGCTGGTGTGTAGACTTGGCGCCGACGCTAATATGACTGGCGGCTTCACCGATATTTTCGACAGCTTTTGCCAAAGCGATAGAGAAGCTGACGGTCATGGTTCAAGTCAACGCGTGATCTGCGACTGGCGAAGCGCCGCGCATCTTGAGCCGCCATGTACATCTGAACGAGCCGCACATGGTCAGTCGCTTGAATGCGGTTCGTAAATCGGCGCCGCAGTGTCGACTAACTGTTTGCGACAGTAGCGGTTGATTTCCTGTTGCGTGCGCAAATCAACCTTGCGTCCGATGATCTCGCCCAGATCAATTTCTTGCTGCGCCATAGCAAAGTATCCGATCGGCGCGCCGGGCGCATATTCCACCAGCAAGCCAATGTCGGTGTCCGGACGGAGCCAGTCGTCAAAGGCAGGTCCTAAAAGCGACAGGCGCTGCATCAGCTGCGTCTCGCAGTAGGCGCGGATAGCTTCCACTGGCAGGTTGATTTTTGTCGTCTCACTCATAGCGCTACCCTACTTTTGTATCGCGCGACTTGCCGCGCTGAATCGAATCATGCTCAGGATTTGAGCGCATAGATTAGCTTGGCGCTCGCGTCCACTTCTGGGCGAATGTAAGCCTTTAACCCGTTGCGTGTACACAGATCAACGGGGCGCCCCACGAATTCGCTCAACTGTCTCATACGTCGCGCCATGGAAAATATCCGACAGGCGCCTCGGGCTCGTATTCCACCAGAAAATCGACATCGCTCTCCGGCCTCAATTCATTTCGCGCGGCCGATCCAAACAGCGACAGGCGCTCTATGGGCTGCGTCTCGCAGTAGGCGCGAATTTCTTCCAGCGGCAGATTAATCGTGACGGTCTCGCCCACGGTTACATTCTCTCCAGTCATTGGGGTCAGCGCGGGTCATCTTCTAGAATGCGCTGCAGTTCGGCAAGCAGCGGTGGAACATATTCTGAGACTGTAGTCCAGACTATGTTCAAATCTACAGCATAATAGACATGAACCAATTTGTGCCGCATGCCAATGATATCAGCCCATGGAATGGCGGAATACGCTCGTCGTGATTCCGCCGTTACGTTGTTCGCCGCTTCGCCTATGACTAGCAGCGTTCTGATCAGCGCCAATCGTAGCGCTAGGCTTTCGTCGAGGGAAATCCGTGTTTCACGGGCGGCAAGGTGTTCCGAAGTTTGCGCCCATTCCAGCATGTGGCGCAGACGGGTTGGATCATTCGCCAGCGTCTTCGGCAAAGACAAGCGTCGCTCCGGCAAGGATCTGCTGCTTACTAGTTGGTTCAAGCTCGTTTGGTGTACGCAAGTCAACTGCGGCGCCCAGAATCTCGCTCAATACGCGTTCTTGCCGCGCCATGTCAATATAGCTAACCGACGCATCAGGAAGATGCTCTACCAGCATTCCGGTCTCCGATTCCGGTCGCAACCAGGCATCAAAGTCTGATCCTAGCAGTAACAAGCGGGCAATTGGCTGATTTTCGCAGTAAGCGCCGATTTCTTCGATCGGCAAGGCGCGTGGAGCCACTATGTCGCTCATGATCTTCCCTACATATCTAGATAACATGCGCGTGGCTATTCTAGCATAAAGCTGGCTCAATGCACATAGCGCACGGGGTCCTTGATTGCGCCCTGCTGCTCAAGCGCGGCCGCCGCCCGTTCCATCTTCTCCAGCTTGACCGCCGCCATCTTAAAATCGGGAATCTTGGCGCGCGGGTCAATCTTGTCCAGCGTCAGCAGATTGGCGGCCGCCTCGACGAAGTGGAAGGGCAGGAAGAGCGTGCCCACCGGCGATGATGGCGAGGGAGAAGATCGTGTCCGGCTGGTAAGCTGGATTCATGATAACGTATCTTCAGTTGAGAGTATCGTTTCAAGCTGTGAGATCAGTGGTGGCAGATCTTCTACGGCAGTTTTCCAGAGCACGTCAAAATCAATGTCGGTGTAGACATGTACCAAGTGATTACGCATGTCAATTATGTCTCTCCAAGGGATGTATGAATGCCGCGTTTGAACCTCTGATGTAACTCGGTGGCTGCTTCTCCGATGTCTTGAATCAACTTGGCCAACCCAGATTGCATATCACTATATTGCTTTCGACCGCTTCTCGGTCAGC
Source organism: Chloroflexota bacterium (assembly GCA_026706455.1). Lineage (GTDB taxonomy): Bacteria > Chloroflexota > Anaerolineae > Aggregatilineales > Phototrophicaceae > UBA6055. Next base: position 67,460 of record JAPOYS010000030.1, read on the forward strand.
GGAATCGACAAAAGCCTTTGCGATTCGCGCGGCATGCAACATATCATTCAGACGGGAGCGATCATTCCGCCGGAGCTTGGGCATAGATGAGCCTGGCGCTTGCGTCCACTTCTTGTCGAATGTAAGCCTTTAATCCGTTGCGTGTACACAGATCAACAGGGAGTCCCACGATTTCGCTTAACTGTCTCATATGTCGCGCCATTGAAAAATAACCGACAGGCGCATCGGGCTTGTATTCAACCAGAAAATCGACATCGCTCTCCGGCCTCAATTCATTTCGCGCGGCCGAGCCAAACACCGAAAGACGCAGAATTGGTTGGCTAGCGCAGTATTCGCGGATTTCGTCTATTGGAAGCGCTGTGGCCAATTGCTCGCTCATGATGATTGCCCCTTTCGTCCCATCATAGCATCAGCGGTTTCGCTATGGAATGAATCGGCGCAGTGTCGTGGCTACGCCTAATGCACATAGCGCACGGGGTCCTTGATCGCGCCTTGCTGCTCAAGCGCGGTCGCCGCCCGTTCCACCTTCGCCAGCTTAACCGCCGCCATCTTAAAATCGGGAATCTTGGCGCGCGGGTCAATCTTGTCCAGCGTCAGCAGATTGGCGGCCGCCTCGACGAAGTGAAAGGGCAGGAAGAGCGTGCCCGCTGGCGACCGGCCCGTCACCATCACTTGACACTCGACCGAGCCGCGCCGCGAGGTGATGCGCAGCCAATCACCCGAAACGACCTTCAGCGCGCCGGCGTCGGCCGGGTGCATCTCGACGATTGGCACGGGGAAAGCTTCTTCCAGGCGCGAGCTGCGCGTCATCGTGCCGCCATGCCAGTGAAATAGCACGCGTCCAGTTGTAAGGTGATAGGGATAGTCGTCGTCCGGCAGTTCGCTGTCCGTGCCGTATTCCAGCGACCAGAACTTGCCCTTGCCGCGCGGGAACTCGTCTTCAAAGAGATAGGGCGTGCCGGGATGGTCAGCCGCCGGGCAGGGCCAATGCACGCCGCCTTCGTCGTCCAGGCGCGCGTAGGTGATGCCATAGAAGTCCGGCGTCAGCGCTCGCATCTCCTCCCAGATTGCTTCCGGGTCGGCATAGTCGAAGCCGACGCTGTCACGGATTCCCAACTCCGCTTCCATGCGCTTCGCCAGGGCGCAGACGATCTGCCAGTCCGGGAGCGACTCGCCGACGGCCGGCAGCGCCATACGGACGCGCTGCACCCGCCGATCGCTGTTGGTGAAGGTGCCTTCTTTCTCAGCGAAGCTCGCCGATGGCAGAATCACATCGGCCATTTCGCCCGTTTCATTCATGAAGATATCGATGCAGACCAGCAGGTCCAATTCCTCCAGCGCGTGCTGCGCGTGCGAGAGGTTCGGCTCGCTCATCATCGGGTTCTCGCCCATGACGATCATCGCTTTGATCTGCCCCATCAGCGCGCCATCGACCATCTCGGTGACCGTCAGCCCCGGCTCTGGATTCAGTTCCGTGCGCCAGCTCCTTTCAAACTTATCCCGTATAATGGGATCGGCGACCGACTGATAAGCCGTGTAAACATTGGGCAAGCCGCCGCTGTCTGAACAGCCTTGCACATTGTTCTGGCCGCGCAGGGGATTGAGCCCCGTGCCCGGCTTGCCGGCATGCCCGCACATCAGCGCCAAGTTGGTCAGCGAAAGCGCGTTGTCCGTGCCATGCGTGCTTTGGCTGATGCCCATGCCCCAGTAGAAGGCGGCGCGCTCGGCGGTGGCGTACATGCGCGCCGCTTGGCGAATATCGTCGGCGGGCACGCCGCTGATCGCCTCGGCCCATTCAGGCGTAGAGTGCTCCAGCGATTCAATGTAATCCTCGAAGCCTTCCGTGCGCGCCTCGATGAACTCCGGATTAAAGAGATTTTCGGTCACGATGACGTTCGCCATCGCCTGGAATACGGCGACGTCAGTGCCCGGTTTCTGCCGCAGCCAGAGCGTCGCGAAATCGGTCAACTCAATCTGGCGCGGATCAATCACGATCAGCTTGGCGCCGTTCGCTCGCACCGCCTTCTTGAGGAATAAGCTGATGACCGGATGCGTCTCGGTTGTGTTGCTGCCGGTGACGATGAAGGTATCGAGATGCTCCATCTCGCCGATGCTGTTGCTCATGGCGCTGGAGCCGATCGCCAACTGCAAGCCGGTGACGCTGCCGGCGTGGCAGAGGCGCGCGCAATGATCAACATTGTTCGTCTTCATCACCGCGCGAATCCATTTCTGAAATACGTAGTTGTCCTCATTGGTCGCTTTGGCGCAGGCATACGCAGCGACGCTGTCGCCGCCATGCTCGCGCACGATCGTGGACAGCTTCTCGCTTACATAGTGGAGCGCTTCGTCCCAGCTGGCCTCGCGGAAGACCCCGCGCGCGCCATCGCGGATCAGCGGTTTCTTCAAGCGGCGCGGATGAGTGGCGAAGTCCAGCCCGAAGCGGCCCTTGACGCAGAGATTGCCGTAGTTGGGCGCGCTGTCGAAGGGGGCTTCGACGCGGTAGATCAAATCGTCTTTGATTTGCAGATCCATTTGGCAGCCGACGCCACAATAGGGGCAGGTCGTGCGCACGGTGGAATCGGGTCGCAGTTTGTTCATAAGCCGCCTCCTCATCCCAATTGTAATCGCAGCGGCGGCTTTGACCAAATGCGGTCAACCGGCGTGGCTTGTATTTTCGTCCGCGCTCGCTTAGACTTTGTTCAATCATCTTTTACAAGAGAGGCATCGTGGCGGAAGCGGATACCAGCCTGACGCAGCGAGTCGAATCATTGGAGCGGACTTCGCAGGAGCGGGTCGTCGAGCAGGTTGTGGACCTGGGCGAGCGCGTAGCCGGCTTGGAAAGCGCACGGGATACGGAACAGCCTCACCTGGCGACCAAGGCTGATATCGTTCGCCTAGAAACTCACATCGGGCATCTGCAAGAGCAAGTCGGTCAATTAGACGAGAAGATTGACAAGCGCTACGATCAACTGGACGAGAAAATTGATTCCAAGCTGGATGCGCAGTCTGAGCAGTTTGATTCCAAGTTGGACGCGCAGTCTGCGCAGTTTGATTCCAAGCTGGAAGCGCAGTCCGCGCAGTTGCAAAAGATATTCGAACAGCGCCTCAATCGAATGACTGCCTGGCTGATAGGCACCGGTCTCGCCATCGCCGCTCTCATCCTCATCCGATTGCCCGGCTAAAGCGCTCTTTGCCCCCATAACCTCTTCCTCGCTCTGCCACAATGCGCTTTGTCGCGCAGTCCATCCCTGCCATTCACACTGAATATCCCGTCAATTGAATTGCGCGAGGCGCGGTTCTCAATACAATGCACATTAATAATGCCTCGGAATTTCCCAGTTGCCGGGAGAATATTATGCGCGCGTTCCCTATGCCCATTCGTTCTATGCTGGCGCCCCGCCCGGGATGGCTGATCGTCATTCTCATCAGTCTGTTTGCCCTGCCCTTCGGCGCGCAGGCGCAGCCAGCGGCTCCGACGGCGACCATATCCGCCGT
>JAPOYS010000080.1 GCA_026706455.1 Chloroflexota bacterium
GGCCGAAGGTGCGCGTCCAGCCGATCTCATCGAAAAACAGGAATAAGGGAATTAGTCGCACCACATAAGGCAGCATCATGGTCGCCAGCAAAATGCCAAAGAAAACACTCCGGCCCGGGAAAGCAATCCGCGCGAAGGCGTAACCCGCTAGCGTACAGGGCACCCAAGCGCCGAACAGTGACGCCACCACGATTACCATCGTATTGCGCGTATATTGAAGGATCGGACGCGCCTCAAAGAGGTAAGGATAATTCTCCCAAGCGACCGGATCCGGGATCAATTCGAGCCGACGAATGGTGATCTTGTCGCGCGTTTTCAACGAAGTCGAGACCGTCCAGAGCAGCGGCACCATCATTACAATAGCGCCGGCGGTCAGCACCGTATAGATGATGATGTAGCGAACCATCTTTGCTCTGGGATCTTCAATCATGCCTGCACCCTACATCCGAAGCTTACGTCTCATCATCTTGCGCATCCCCGTAAAATACCCAGCGATTGGAGGTATAGACCAGCATGATAGTCAACACAAAGATGATCAGGAACAAAATCACAGACAGCGCGGCCGAATAGCCAAACTCAAAATCACGAAAAGCTTTGTTGTACACATGTAACATGTATACAAGTCCAGCCTGTAAAGGTCCCCCATTCGTGTCCAAGAGGATGAAGACCTGCTCAAAAATCTGGAAGCCGCCGATCAAACCCAAAAGCAAATTGAAGAATATCGTCGGCGTCATCAGTGGGACGGTTATGTATACCATGCGATGCCAGCCAGTACCGCCGTCTATCGCCGCCGCCTCGTAAAGATCATCCGGAATGCTTTGCAAGCCGGCCAGAAAGATGATCATTTGCCCGCCGAAGCCCCACAAGCTAATCAAAATCAGCGACGGTTTTATCGCATCCGGCGACGACAGCCAGCGCACCGGCGTTGCGCCTATCAAGACAAGGAACTGATTGAGAAAGCCGTAGCGCGTGTTGAGGAAACCGGCGAAAATCACCGTCGCCGCCACCAAAGGCACGACTGACGGAACATAGAATAATGTGCGATAGAGTTCCATGCCGCGCACGCGCAAATTCAAAATCAGCGCGATTAAGAAGGCGAATATCAGGCGCAGGGGCACGCTGAAACCTAGATAGTACACCGTGTTGTACATGCTCTTGCCGAAGAGCTTGTCATCGGTGAAGATCTTGCTGTAATTATCAAAACCTATCCAGGGCGGCAGTCCCACCGTGCCGATCTGATAATCGGTGAAGCTCAGGTACAGATTGTAGATGAAGGGCAGCGCGTCAAAGATGATGAAGCCGGCGAACCAGGGAAAGATGAAAACGAAGCCGATCAAGGCGCGATTGCGGAACCACCACTCCTGCAGCCGCAGTTTCATCGGGGTTTCTGGTTGGCTATGCTTTGATTTCAAGGACGCTTGCATGATTTTCGCCTAAGCTGTTGCCTGGCGGGCGAGCCGGTGGCTCGCCCCTACAATTCTGCTTGGATGAAACCTGTAGGGGTCAGCCGGCGGCTGACCCGTCGGGTAGAGAGTTAGAGAGGGGGCTATATCCACCCTACATATTCGCGGCGTCAAACTCCGCCCAGAACTCGTCCAGGATCGCTTGCATCTCAGCATGGGCGTCGTTCAGCGCATCTTCGGCCGACTTCACGCCGAATAGCGCTTCCTCGATAGCGTTGGAAAGGATCTCAGCCAACTGTCCTTGCACCGGCGTGATCGATACGGCCACATCGGTAGCCAAGCCTTCAAGCACCACCGACCACGTGGGATTCACTTCATAGTAAGCCGGATTCTCGTTGCATTCCTTCACCGGCGAGGGCCGGCTCTGCGCGAAGAGGAAGGCGCAGCCGCCGAGCGGATGCACGCCAATGAACTCGGCGAACTTGAAAGCCGCTTCCTGCTTCTCGGGCGGATGCACCGTCGGAATCGTGTAAGCCCAGGCGCCACTGTAGTTGTAGCCAGTTGTGCCCGCATGCGTAGCATCCGGATTGTCTCCGTTGTAGGGCCGCAGCATCGTGCCCCAGTGGCTTGTATCGGCATACCCTTCCGGGTCGTTCACATTGTAGTGACCATAGAAGGAAGTGTTGATGCGCAGGAACGCCAACTGGTCCTCGAACCAAGGATGATCGCCTTGGGCGAAGGCCGTATCCTGGAAGAAGTCCGACACGTTTTCCACGCCGCCGTTTATGTTGTTGGTGAAGTTGACCATCCATTCGAGCGTTTCAACGCCCTCAGGACTGTTGAAGAGCAAGGTGCGGCCATCATCCGAGGAATACCGGCCGTTGTTGGTATACAGCCAGGCGACAAATGCCCAGTCATCGCCGATTATTTCAGCGCCCATGACATCGACGCCCATCGGGTCGGCAACGGTAATCGCCGCGGACATCTCCTCCAACTCCTGCCAGGTTTTCGGCGGAGACTCCGGATCATAGCCGGCAGCGCGCAGCATGTCTTTGTTGTAGATGTACAAGCTGGTTAGACCGCCGGCGGTCGGCATCGGCAAGCCGTAAAGCTCGCCATTCCAGTATTGCAGACCGATCTCGCCATCATAGAAAACGCTGAGGTCGGTGCCATGCGCATCCACGAAGTGATCGATGGGGATGATCAAACCGCTGATGGCAAAGTGATAGGTCTCGGGCCGCGTGGACATGATGATGCCCGGCGGGTTGCTGCTGGCGGCAGCGGTGGCGAGCAATTCAGCACGATTGTCCCAAGGCTGGACCTGATTGATGACGCGGATGCAGGGGTTCTCCGCCTCGAAGTGGCCGATTAGCGTGTCCATCAGCGCTTCGCGGGCGGCGCCCCACCAATTCATGAACTCGAGTTCAATGACTTCACCCTCGCATTCCTGCGCCAGCGCCGGCGCCAAAGCGAAGGACATGAGCGCCATCAGAGCGACAACAAGGGTTAACAAGCGTATACGTTTCATGGTTTTCTCCTATTGAATGTAAGCGGACGAATCTATTGGCTTTGCAGCCAGCCCTTCACAGTTTACCGGCAGCGCGGTTTGATTTGCAGTTTTCCGCCTGCTGGTTATACTTAGGCGAGACGCGCCGCTTGCGAACCCGCCCAGATGGAGTGTATCGCGTTTCGCTCAAACTGTCAAAGCAGCGCAGCCGACGCCGCGCCGGAAAGGCTTGGATGCGATGGAAAAACCAGGTATCTTGAATATTCTGAAATACGCCAACGCGGTGAAACTGGAAGGATACAGCCACGGCGATTCTTTTGAATGGATCCGAGCCGAGCTAAAGCAAATGGATGATATCAACGGCGCCAACACCGTCGAAATCGCAAGCATCAGGCGGGGCGCCCTAATGGGTCTACTGGTCGACATCCTCACTTCACCGGACACCGATTGGATGAAATACGATTCGCCCGGCGAAGAAGAGTGGTATGTGCTGCCTTCGCTGATGGAGGCCTAGTTGATGCTTGCGGCGACCGGGATTGAAACTTCTGGGGCGCCGCAAAGAACGGAATGAGTATGCTCGCCCTTGATCCTCGCCTAAGCCGCTTCGATCCGCTGGAGCGGATTATCTTCTATGACGACTTTGACGAAGGCGTGAACGGCTGGTCTGAACTGATCGGCAATTATGAGCGCACGCTGGACTCGATCATACCGCTTTCCGCCGATTATCGGCCGCCGATGATCAGCAATTTGACGATGTGGGATACCGGTACAGCCGGCTCCATGGAAGGCACCTACGCGCTAAAGATCGCGAGCCGCGCATCTGAAGGCTCGCTCGCGACCAGCATCAAGCGCGTGACATTTCGCAAGCCGGGACCCGTTCAGCTGGAAGCCTATTTCTGTTTCAAGCCGGAAGCTTCGGAATTGCGTCTCTCCGCTGACGACGTCCGCGCATTCGGCGTGCTATTCGATTTGCAGGACGGCATGAACCCGGATATCCGTTGGATGCCCCATCTGCGTTACCTCAACGCGCAGGGCGGCGAGATGATCAAACGCTGGCAAGTCAAGGGAGAAACGCCGGCCTTCCAGCAAATCGGCGATCGAGGCGAGACGGTGTCGACCCCGCATCTCGGTCCTGAATTCTGGGAATTCGTCCATGCGCCGGCGCAGGACCTTTGCTACAACGAAATCGCGACCAAGATGAACTGGCACTATCTGCGCGTGAATTTTGATCTGGCTGAACGGCGCTTCCTCGGTTTCCAATGCAATGACCTCATCTACGAAGGCGACCCCCTGAAATACATCACCATCCCGGCAATGCCCAATCTCAACTGCATGCTGAACGCGGCTTTTTGGGTGCAGACCAATCGCGATAAACGCGCCTTCTTTTACGTCGATTCGGTTTTGCTTTCGGGAGACTTCTAGCCATGCCTCTCAGACGAAGTTACACGGCGAGCGTCGAGCGCAACGTCCTCTGGCAGGGCGACTTCGCCACTGAGCCCTACGAAGCCGCCTGGGCGAGCGAAGCGATCTTTTTCGTGCGCGCGCTGGATGTCGACACGGACTTCGGCGGGGCCGAGGCTCATGTTCAGATTTCAGCCGACGGCATTCGCTGGGTCGACGAGGGCACTACGATGAGCTTGCCGACGGCGAAAGACGCGGTGACATTTTGCAAGGTTGCTCACTTCGGCGGATTTCTGCGCATTAAAGGCGCGCTCGCTCCCGACGAGAAAATCAAGGTGCTGGTATCGCTTGTTTTGAAGGAATAAAGAGCCTGTCATACCAGCAACTGTAGGGGCGAGACGGCGGCTCGCCCGTCGTACAAACGAATGCAGGGATTCCCCGATGACATCTCCACCCACGTTTGAATACGATGCCGTCATCGTCGGCGGGACGCCAGCCGGCATCATGGCCGGCATCACCGTCGCCAAAGCGGGACGGCGCGCGGCCATCCTCGAACGCACGGCGCGCATCGGCGGCTTGCCCGCCAATGGACTGGGCGCGACCGATATCCACACCAAAGGCGCTACCGGCGGCCTCTTCCTGGAATTCGTAGGGCGCATCAAACAACACTACTGTGATACCTACGGCGCCGACTCGCCGCAAGCAGTCGACTGCGCGGACGGTTATCGCTTCGAGCCGCATGTCGCCGAGTTGGTCCTGGGCGCGATGATCGCCGACGCCGGTGAAGGGCTCGAAGTCCGCAGGCTGCGGCAATTCAATCATGAGCCGAGCAACGCGATCAAAGACGGCGCCGCGCTGCGCCGCATCAAAATCATCAACCGCGAGACGGGCGCCGCGGAAATCTACAGCGCCGCGGTCTTCGTCGACGCCACCTACGAAGGCGATCTGGCGGCGGCGGCCGGCGCGCCTTACATGCTGGGGCGCGAAGGCGCGGACGAATACGGCGAACCCTGCGCCGGCAAATTCTACCAGCGCTGGGGCGCGCTCGTCGACGAGACCTACACCAGCGGACGAGGCGACAACGCCGTGCAGTCCTACAACTACCGCCTGGCGCTGACCGATAATCCGGCGAACATGAGGCGCATCCAAAAGCCGGCGACCTACAATCGCGCCGAGTATGTCTCCTTGATCGACGATGTACGGCTGAATCGCTTTGCGGGCCCGCCAACGCCGCTTGAATTCGACGGCATCGGCGCTATCACCAATATGGCGCGCGTGCCTAATGGCAAAGTCGACGCCAACAATCAGCACGCCGCCTTCATCTCGACCGACCTGCCGGAAGAGAACTGGCCCTACCCCACCGCCAGCTGGGAATGGCGCGATCGCTTCGCGGGGCGCCTGCGCGATTACATCCTCGGGCTCTTCTATTTCGCGCAGAACGACTCAGAGCTGCCAGCCGACTTCCGCGCGCGCTGCAATCGCTGGGGGCTGGCGGCCGACGAATTCAGCGACAATGGCAACTTTCCGCGTCAAATCTATGTGCGCGAGGGGCGGCGCATCCGCGGCGAATATCTCTTCACCGCCCACGACGCCCTCTCCAAACGGGGCTCGCGCGAGCACATGACCAGCGTCACCGCCAGCCATTATGCGCTGGACTCGCACGCCTGCCTGAAACGCGAAGAAGGGCGACCGCACACCGACGGCATTTTCACCTACCCCACCAAACCTTACAGCGTGCCTTACGGCGTCATCGTGCCGCTGGAAGTCGAAAATCTGCTGATACCAGCGCCGGCTTCCGGCACGCATATCGGCTTCAGCACCCTGCGCATGGAGCCTTGCTGGATGGCGCTGGGGGAAGCGGCCGGCGTCGCCATCAACGTCAGCCTCGACCAGGGCGATTCGGTTCGCAAAGCCAACGTCATCGAGATGCAGCGGCGTCTGCTGCGATCCGGCGCGGTGCTCACCTATTACAAAGACGCGGCGCCCGGCGACGAGCATTACGACGCGCTGCAGTTCTTCGCTTTGCGCGGCTTCTTGGGCGCTGGCTACGAAGCCAAGCTTGACGCGCCCGTCTCGGATGAAGACCGCGCCAACTGGACGAGCTGGGCAGATGCGCCGGAATTAGCGACATTCGCCGGGTCGCGCGGTCAACTCTTGGATAGAATCTATACTGAAGTGGGCAAACGAAGCGATGCGGAACTAGCGGCGCTATACGCGGGGGAGCGTAGACACATCCCCTTAGAGATGGAGGCATAGGCGATGGACTTCGTCAAAATCACGCCGGAGCAAAAGCGACAATTCGATGAAGAAGGCTACCTAATCATGCGCGAAGCGATCGACGCCGAAACCGTCTCCGCGCTAATCGAAGCGGGCGACCGACTAATCGCGTCCGACCGCGAGCTCAACCGCCAGCGGCGGCCCGGCGGCTTGTACGATGGCTTCCGCAACTGCGTCTCAATGGACGAGGCTTTCCTGCCGCTGATCACCAATCCGAAGGTCTTCTCGCTTGTGGCGCAATTGCTCAGCCCCTATCTGTCGCTCTTGACCAGCCATCTGATCTACCGAGATCCCGATCCGCCCGGCTCTCCCGACACCGGACGCATCCCCGGCTGGCATCGCGACCACTACATGTCCATGCGTGACCTGGGCGATCAGCACATTCCGCGGCATTCGCTCAAGGTCGCTTACTATCTCACAGACTTGAGCGAACCCAACACCGGCGTCACCATGATGGCGGCGCGCAGCAACCAACTCAAAGCGCCCATCGATATCCCGGCGGGCGCAGTCGACCCCGCGACCAAGGTGGAGCCGCTGCTCAACCCGGGCGACGCCGTCTTCTTCGAGAACCGCACCTGGCATGCCGGCGCCGCCAATTTGTCTGAGCGCACGCGCAAAGCCGTCATGATCGGCTACAGCTACGATTGGGTCATCCCGACCGATTATCGGCGGCAGGCGCCCGACCTGGTGGAAAAGCTCTCGCCGATGGAGCGTTACCTTGTCGGCGAACCGGTCGACGACAATCCCAATTTTGATTTCACCGGCGGGCCCAACCCGATCGACGATTGGTGCGTCGGGAATGGCTATCATTACCAGCCCAAGCAGGGTAAAGGGCATGTCATCGCTGCCGGCGAGCCGAGCAAGCCGGGCATGTAGTTGCGAATAAAGGTAAATCCCATGAAAGAACGCAGCACGGACATCCTAATTGTCGGCGGCGGCACGGGCGCGATCGGCGCGGCGCTAGCGGCTTTGCGCCTGGGCAAGTCGGTCATCATGAGCGAGGAGACCGACTGGATCGGCGGGCAGCTGACCGCCCAAGCCGTCCCGCCGGACGAGAATCCCTGGGTCGATCAATGCGGCGCGACCGCCACTTACATGCGCTTCTCCGATGGCGTGCGCGATTATTACCGCCGCAATTACCCGCTGACCGAAAAAGCCCGCTATACCATGAATTGGAATCCGGGCCAGGGCAACGTCAGCCGTCTTTGTCACGAGCCGCGCATCGGTTTGGCGGTCATCGAAGAGATGCTCGCGCCCTACCGTTCCAGCCGGCAGCTCGAAGTCTTGCTCTATCACATCCCGGTGGCGGCACAGACCGATGGCGATCGCGTCCTGGCGGTCACGCTGGAGGATACGCGCGCGGGCGACCAGGTCGTCATCAGCGCGCCCTACATCCTTGACGCCACCGAGCTCGGCGACCTGCTTGAATTGGCGGAGGTCGAATCCATCATCGGCGCTGAGAGCCAGGCGCAGACCGGCGAATTGCACGCCGTCGAGGGTGATCCGCTGCCGCTTGATCAGCAGTCGATCTCCTGGTGCTTCGCCCTTGATCACCTGGAAGGCGAAGACCACACGATCGACAAGCCGGAAGACTACGATTTCTGGCGCGAGTACAAAGCCGATTTCTGGCCCGACAAACAGCTAAGCTGGTACTACTCCAGCCCGCAAACGCTGGAGTCGGTCCATCGCCAAATCTTCCATGCCGATTTCCGCCATCGTTACACCGGCGGACCGGGCGACCTCTGGCATTTCCGCCGCATCTTATACAAAGGACATTATCCCGAGGGCGCTTTCCCCAGCGACATCACGCTCGTGAACTGGCCCCAGATCGATTATTGGCTGAAGCCCCTGCTCGGCGTCTCTGAGGATGTGAAGCAGGCGGCGCTGCGCGAATGCAAGCAGTTGAGTTTCGCTTTTCTGTATTGGATGCAGACCGAAGCGCCCCGCGCGGATGGGCAGGGCTACGGCTATCCCGGCTTGCGACTGCGACCCGATGTGGTCGGCACCAGCGATGGCATGGCAAAGTATGTCTACGTGCGCGAGGCGCGCCGCATTCTGGCTGAGTTCACTGTGCTGGAGGAGCACGTCGGCGTGCAGCAGCGCGCGGGCTTTGATTCCGCCGAACAATTCGACGACAGCGTCGGCATCGGCAGTTATCGCATCGACCTGCATCCCAGCACCGGCTTGCGCAACTACATCGACATCAGCTGCTATCCCTTCCAGATTCCGCTGGGCGCGCTCATCCCGCAGCGCGTTGAAAACCTGCTGCCAGCCTGCAAGAACTTAGGCGTGACGCATATCACCAATGGCTGCTACCGTCTGCATCCGGTGGAATGGAATATCGGCGAGGCGGCCGGCGCGCTGGCGGCTTATTGTCTCGACAAGGGCTTGAGCCCCCGGCAAGTGCGAAACACTGAAAGCTGCCTGCGCGACTTCCAATGCCTGCTAAAAGAGCAACTGGGAGTGCCGCTTGATTGGCCGCCCTACGCGCGGACGACAGCGCGCTAAAGGCTCAGGCGAATCAGGGTACGCGGTCCGCAGAGTCGCCCGTATTCGCCGCTCTAAATGCATTTTCAGTAATTCCAGGGGTTCAATGCTGGGCGTAAGATACCCGCCCACGAAGGAACTTGTAGGGACGACCTATCAGGTCGCCCGCATCCGACCAGTCAAACATAGCGGGCGATCAGGTTGATCGCCCCTACAGTCTTTATAACTTTGAGGCGCGTCTTCATTATGGTAAATGCTATCCGATTTCTCATTCTGCTGGTCGGCTTTGTATCAGGCCCATTCACATCCGCCCAGTCAGACGAATCCATCTTCCGCGATGTCAGCGTCGAAGCGGGCATCACGGCGACACACCGCGCCATCTGGGACGACCAGGAGGCGATGCAGGGCTACCTGGCGATCGGGCAGGCTTGGGGCGATTACGACCGCGACGGCTGGCTCGACCTCTTCGTCACTGGCAATCTTGACCCCAACACGCTTTATCGAAACAACGGCGACGGCAGCTTCTCGGTCTCCGCGCACTCGCAACAACTCAGCCTGCCCGATGTCCCGAGCGGCGGCGCCACCTGGGCTGACTACAACAACGACGGCTGGCTCGATCTCTACATCGTCAACTACGGCGCCAACCGGCTCTTCCGCAACGATGGCGGCGCGGGCTTCAGTGATGTCACTGCCGAAGCCGGCATCGGCGACACCGGCAAGGGCACATCGGCCGCCTGGGGCGATTACGACAGCGATGGCTGGCTTGACCTCTACGTGACCAATTGGTCCTGCTACCCCGAATGCGACCCGGTCGATTTCAGCGCCCAACAGGACCGTCTCTACCACAACAACGGCGATGGCAGTTTTACCGATGTGACGCTGACTCTGGATTACGCCCTGACGCTCGGGGCTGGCTTCGCGCCAGCCTTCTTCGATTTCGATGACGATGGCGACCAGGACATCTATGTCGTCAACGACAAGCTGCAGAACGCGATCGGCAACGCGCTCTGGCGCAACGACGGCGCCGGCTGCGGTCACTGGTGTTGGACCAAGGCCTCAGACGCGAGCAATGCCGACCTGCTGATCAACGGCATGGGCGTCGACGCGGGCGATTACGACAACGATGGCGACCTTGATCTCTACATCACCGACATGGTGTATACGATGTACCTGCTGCGCAATGATGAGGGCGCCTTCCGCAGCCGCGCCCATACAGCCGGCGTCGCCATCAACCTGGGACCCGACGCCGGCGTCGGCTGGGGCGCCGCCTTCTTCGATTATGACAATGACGGCTGGCAAGACCTCTATGTCGCCTCGACAGAGTACTTCCAATCCTTTCCCGAATTGGAAACCACCTTTATGAATCCGCGCGCCGATGCCCTGTTCCGCAACAGCGGAGGCCGCGGCTTCGACGATGTCAGCGCCAGCAGCGGCATTGATGCAGCGCTGCCGACCCTCGGCGTCGCCTACGCCGATTACGACCGCGATGGCGATCTCGACCTGGTGACGGGCAACTGGAACAGCGGCTACCGCCTATACCAGAATCAAGGCGGGCGCAATCGTTGGCTGTCATTGGATCTGCGCGGAAATGGCGCTGTGAATCGCGACGCGGTCGGTTCGCGCGTTTACTTGACCACGCCAAACGGCGTCACGCAGATGCAGGCGGTGCGCATCGGCGCCGGGCTGGGCGGCAACAACCAACTCGCACTGCACTTTGGCTTGGGCGCCTCGTCAAAAGCCGATTTGCGGATCATCTGGAGCAACGGCGACGAATGCCGCCTTGAAGGCCTGCCGGCCAACCAGCGCCTGCGAGTCCAGTACCAAGTGACCGCCGGCTGCGGCTAGCGTTTGTCGCGAATTAGGTCCTGGCGCGCATGAAGACGTCTGCACGGGTCAGCCGATGGACGACCTTCTTAGCGCAGATCCGTCTTGTAGGGCACGACATCGCAGGTTTCCTGATACCAAGTCAGCATCCGCTCGCGCATTTCAATCACGACTCCCGCGTAGGCCGGGTCGTCGATGCGATTCCGCACTTCGCCCGGGTCGCGCCGTAAATCGTATAGTTCATCGAGTTCGTACAAGCGACGAACGTACTTGAAGTCGCGCGTGCGGCACATGGTCGCCTTGCTGTGTTCGCCCGCTTCGCTGCCCTGCAATTGCACGCGGGGCCAGTACAAACCAGTCGGATCATAGAAGGACGAGCTGTCCTTCTCCATCGCCTGCTCTTCGCCGAAGCGCCGCCCGCCCTCGCAGAAAACGGCGTCGCGGTGTTCATCATCAGCGCCGCCGATCAGCCCGGCGAGCGAGCGCCCGAAGTGGTCGTAACCCGGTTCGACGCCCGCCCAGTCATAAGCGGTCGCGGTGAAATCAATCAACTCGACCAGTTGATCGCGGATGCCCGGCTGAATCGGCAGGACGGCTGGCGGCTTGACGATCAGCGGCACGCGCGTCAGGCAATCTTCGAAGGTATTCTGCGTCTTCTCCACTAGGCCATAATCGCCGGTGAAATCGCCGTGATCGGAGAAGAAGAAGATCGCGCTGTCATCGTAAAAGCCGCGCTCCTTCAGGGCGGCGACAACTTTGCCGAACTGCGCGTCAACGCGGGCGCACATGCCGTAATAGGTGGCGCGCAATTCGGTGAAGCGATCCTCGCTCCAATTCTGCAAGCGCTGGCGCTCGAAGATGCCGGCGACGAGCCCGGGCTTCTTCTCCCAATCCGGCGTCGGAATCCGTTCTGGAATCGCGTCGCGGTCAATGGCGCTGTACCAGGGATCTTCCACGCCGTAGGGCGGATGCGGATAGCCCAGCGGCAGGTAAATGCAGAGCGGCTGATCGGACGCCGCGCTGCGAATCAGATCGACCGCGCCATCAACCATGGCCCAGTCGTTATCGTAGTAGACTTCCTCGCCGCCCGAGTCTAGCTTGCCGGCGTAGAAGGAATAGTAGTTGTCGCCCGCGGGATCGCCCCGCCACTCGTCAGCGCGGTGCAGGTTCGGGCGCAGTTCGCGCGGCGCTTCATACTTGACATCGCAGTAGTCGGCGAATCCGTTCTGCCGCGGAACAAGGTCGTTCTTGCCGCCCCACCAGACATAATATCCGTTGTCTTTCAGCGCCTTTAGCAGCACCGGTTCATCCGGCTGCAGCATGTGGAACATCGTGCGGTGACCGCGGACGTGCGGATACCAGCCGGTCATAAACGAGCAGCGGCTCGGCGTGCAAACGGGATTCTGGCAGAAAGCGTGGCGAAAGGAGACAGCGTCAGTCTCGATGATCTGGTCAAGGTTCGGCGTCAGCGCGGCCGGATTGCCAAGATGCCTCATGACGTCGCCGCGCCATTGGTCGGGATTGAAGATGATGATGTGGGGTTGGTTGGGCATGAGGGAATTCCAATAGGACCGTTATTCGGTGGCCCAATCTTCGATCGATAAATCAGGGAGTCGCGTAAAACCGCGCAAATCGCGCGTAACGACTGTCAAGCCGTTTACCATCGCGATGGCTGCTATCTGCATATCGGCGACGCCCATGAGCTGCCCTCGGTCTCTCAAGAATGCGTGTATGCGGCCATAGGCATCTGCTGCGGCATCATTAAATGGCAAGCTGGGAAAATGGGAAAAAAACTCGTCCCGCTCCTGTCGATACCGAGTAGGCGAACGCCGACGGTACGAACCAGCATACATTTCCGCTTTGGAAATCGCGCTGATGGCAATGCCGCTACTTTGATGCCGCCGGAGCACTCTATCGAATAGCTGCGGATATCTTCTGCTGACACAATCGATGCAGATGTTCGTATCGAGCAGGTATCTCAATCCAGCGTCAAAACACATACTTCCAGACGCCGTGATCAACTTCCCGCATCAAAATCAGCGTCGGATCATCCTCAAAGGTGCCAAAGCCTAACTCATCAGCCATCCACACCGGCATGCGGCGGTAAA
>JAPOYS010000038.1 GCA_026706455.1 Chloroflexota bacterium
TCAATCGTCGCTTGCATGAGAAGTATTTTAGAGCATAAACGTATCTGGTGTAGGGACGAGGCGGGGGCTCGCCCAGTTAGAAGACGCATGTCGGGGGCGAGAGGGCGAGACAAGGAGCGCGTAGGTCGCGTAGACACCGACCGCCGACACCGCCCGTCTCTCGCCCCTACAGCAGTCGTGATAAATTGCCATTCTCTTTACAATATGCGATAGCCTGACATACGACTATGAGGACAGATCATGATCCAAATCGCCGAGATGCTGCCGCCCGTCCATTCCCAGCTATGGGACCTGGTCGCCCAATGCGGCCTGACCCAGGTTGTCGGCGCCCTCGACTTCGACGGCTATTACGGCGCCGCCCCGCCTTGGAGCTACGCCTCGCTGCTGCGGGTCAAGAACGCCTACGAAGACTTTGGCTTCCAGCTGGCTGTGATCGAAAGCCGCCCGCCCTTGACCCGAGCAAAGCTGGGGCTGCCCGGGCGCGACCAAGAGGTCGATACCGTCTGCGAGCTGCTCGATAGCATGGGAGCGCTGGGAATTGGCGTCTGGTGCTACGAATGGATGCCGGTGCTGAATTGGACGCGCAGCTCGACGACGATTCGTTCGCGCGGCGGGGCGCTGGTCACCGGTTATGATCACAGCCAGATGCGGAACGCGCCGCTGACCGAATACGGCGAAGTGAGCGAAGCGCAGCTCTGGGACAGCCTGCACTATTTTCTGGAGCGAGTGCTGCCGGTGGCGGAAGCGGCTCGCGTCAAGCTGGCCATGCATCCGGACGACCCGCCGCTGTCGCCGATCCGCGGCCTTGGGCGCATCATGCGCAGCGTTGAGAATTTCCAGCGGCTGCTCGATCTTGCGCCAAGCGAGATGAACGGCATCGCGCTCTGCCAAGGCAATTTCGCCCTGATGACCGACGACATGCCAAGGCTCATCCGCCGGTTCGCCGATAAGATCTTCTTCGTGCACATGCGCGATGTAGCGGGCACAGCCGAGCGATTTGAAGAGACTTTCCATGACGCCGGGCAGACGGATATGGTCGCCTGCATGCGCGCCTACCGCGATATCGGATTCAGCGGCGCGCTGCGCCCGGATCACGTGCCGACGATGGCCGGCGACGACAACGACAAAGCCGGCTACTCTTCCATCGGGCGGCTCTTCGCAGTCGGCTATCTCAAAGGGATTCGCGAGGCGGTGTATGCTGAGAATCCACAGGGCTAGTTTGGTGCAAACTGCCCTGCCCGCTGATTTGGCTCTTCTTCAATATCTCGCTTTCGCCGGGCCTCTAACTCTCCGTCATCAATCATGAACCAGGCAACCAGCGAAGCGAGCAGACAGAAAGCCGCTGCGATCAACATCAAGACGCTAAACATATCGGCGAAGGAGCGCCTTATCACTAGACGGGTTCGTTCCTTCTCGTCTTCCGTCAGCGTATCGGGTATCGACGTTTCGGCCAGATCGCCCGCGTCAGCCGCCAGTTGACTTTGTGTCTCCGCCGGCAGCGACAGAATATAAGGATCGTTCTGCAAGTTTTGGCCGAACCAGGAGATGGCGAGCCCTCCCAGTATGCCGACGACCAGCACCTGCCCCGTTCGCACCACCGTATTATTGACACCGGAGGCGATGCCTGCATTGTTCTCCGGCGCTGAGGCCATCGCCGCCATCGTCAGTGGCGCAAAGACCATGCCAAAGCCAATTCCTAGCAGAAACACAGCCGGGAAAAATGTGCTGAAGTAATCCGATTCGCCGCCGGTAAGGCCAACATTGCTCATTATGACAAGGCTAAAGGCGCAGCAGCTCAAGCCAATCGTCAAGATCAGCCGCGGTCCGCGCCGATCCAGATGGGGGCCAACCAAGGCGGAGACAACCGTCGCGATCAGGATCATCGGCACGGTCGCGAGCCCGGTGAAGGTGGCGCTGTATCCTTGCGCCTGGATAAGATTTAGCGGCAGATAGAGCACCGCTGGCTGGATCACGCCATGGAAAATAAGCGTGATCAGATTGGCGGCTCTAAACGTGGGCGATTTGAAAAGCCACAGCGGCAATATCGCGTGCTTGTCAGTTCTTTCGTCATGCAGAAAGCGCGCTATCGCGAGCAGCCCAATAACGATGGGGGCGATGATAAGCAGGCTGCCAAAGCCGAAAGTTGAACTTTCGATAAAGCCGAAGGACAGCCCGCCCAGACCAAGGATGATCAGCAGCGCGCCAACAAGACTCATCCGGCGAGGCGCGTCTTTGTCGTAGCTCTCGGGTACGAAGCGAATGATGGCAAAGGCAGCCAAGACGCCTAGCGGGATGTGAATGAAGAAGATCAGGCGCCACATGCCAAAATCAGTAACCACGCCGGCAAAGAAGGGCGCCAAGCCCGCCATCAGCACGGTGAACCCCGCCCATACGCCAAATGCGTTACCTTGGCCTCGCCGGCTAAAATAGGCGGACGTGATCGCCAGGCTGTTCGGCACAATCATGGAACTGCCAACGCCCTGCGCCACCCGCCCGGCAATGATGACATTCGTCGTTGTCGCTATGCCGCAGAAGATTGAAGCCAAACCAAAAAGCAATATCCCCCACAAGCAAACGCGGTTGCGCCCGAAATGATCGCCCATGGAGCCAGTAACGACGATGAGCGACGCCTGAACCAGCACATAAGAATTGGGAATCCAAATGAGATCGGCGCCGCGCGCGCCCAGCTCAACTTGGATAGCGGGCAATGCGACATTCAGCGAGGTGCTGGCGACATAGGCCATGCTCGCGGCTGTGATCGTTGCAAACAGCACCCAGAACCCGGTGGAGAGGCCACCAGCCCGTATGTGAATTGCCACCACAATTGCTCTCTATCGTAAATGCTTGCAACTTTCTTCTCCTAAATATAGCACAGCTAAGACCATCAAGCATTATTCCCGCAATACGCCAGCGATAACGCATCCCAGCCCGGTTGCATCGTTTTGAACGCGTCTATCGCACAGGGAGAAACCACTCACTCGGGAAAGGGCAGCTCGCGCTCGATGAGCAGAGCCGACAGCACGGCGCTCAACAGGCTCAAGCCCGCGGCGATCCACATGATTACATTGATGGTGTCCGAGAAGGCTTGCCGAATCAAATCTTGCAAGCGCGATCGCACAAGCGGCGACAGCTCGGCGGGCAGCGATGTCTCCGCCAATTTGACCGACTCGGCCGAGAGCAAGGCGCGCGCGTCGCTCGGCAGCGCGGTCACGGTCGGGTCGCTCAGCAGCGTCTGCTTGAAGAGCGCCAGCACAATGCCGCCCATGACCGCGATCGCCAGCACTTGAGCCGAACGCGACACCGTGTTGTTCAGCCCCGATGCCATGCCCGCATGATGCTCATCCACCGACGCCATGACCGCGGTCGTCAGCGGCGCCAGCGTCACGCCCATGCCGATGCCCAACAGGCAGATCGCCGGAAAGAGCGTCGTCCAGTACGTGTCTTGCCCGCTATGCGGCTGCAACGTTGCCAGCAGCACGAAGGAAAGACTGATGAGCAAGGGACCAAATATGAGCGGCAGGCGCGGACCGAAGCGATCAAGGACGCGGCTCATGACAAACGAAAGAGCGACCATGAAAACCGACATCGGCAGCAGCGCGAAGCCCACGGCCGCGGCGCTATAACGCTGTACCTGAATCAAACTGAGCGGCAGGAAAAAGAGCACGCTGTTCATCGCCCCATAAAGCAGCAGCGTCAGGGTGTTGGCGCCGGTGAAGGTGCGCGAGCGAAACAAGTTCAGCGGCATCATCGGATGGTCGCTATGTCCCTCGATCCACAGGAAAGCCGGCAATGTGGCGATGGCGGCCAAGCCGGAGAGCAAGACCAGCGGGTCGTCGAAACCGCGGCGGGGTCCTTCAATGCAGAAGAAGCCGCTGAGCATCAGCGCCATTGTGCTTAGAAAAGTGCCGGAGATATCGAGTCCCTTCGGCGCGTCTTCGTCATAGCTCTCCGGCACGTATGCGATCAAGACCAGGCAAGCGACCAGGCCGAGCGGCACGTTGATCAAGAAGATCATGCGCCACATCCCCAATTCGGTGAGCCAGCCGCCCAAGATTGGTCCCGCGCCTGATATCAGCATCGTGAAGCCAGACCAAACGCCGATTGACCAACTGCGTCTGTGATGAAAAAAGAAGGCGGCCACGATCGCCAGGCTGCAGGTGATCATCATGCCGCTGCCGACGCCTTGAAAAGCCCGCCCCAAAATTAAGACGGCCGCGGAATTCGTGGTGCCGCAGACCAGCGAAGACAGACCGAAGATGATGATGCCGATAAGGTATACGCGTTTGCGCCCATAGTGATCGCCGAAGGAGCCGCTCAAGAAGATGAAGGCGGCTTGCAGCAGCGAGTAGGCGTTGACGGTCCAAATCAAATCCGTGCCCGACGCGCCCAAATCACGCTGAATCGCCGGCAAGGCGACGCTAAGCGCGGTGCTCACCAGGAATACCATGCTGGGCGCCATGATGGTGGCGATAAGAACCTCAATGTCCAGGCGCCACTCGAATCTTTTCGGCGTTTGTGTAGCCATAATACCGCTGCGTCCCTCTTATGTGGCGCGCCGGCAGTTGGCGGATATTAGGCGATTCCACGTTGCAACCGACGCAGCTCTGCCGCTCGCCCTTAACTACACAATCACGTATGAGCGACTCTTTTGAGACGCTCGCCAATGCGGAATGTATGGGCGAGCCGATACGAAATGCGACGGGATAGGTCGCCCGCCGGCGCGGCAAAATGTAGGGCTTGTCCGCTACTGGGAGGTTGACGCACAATTCTACCCCCATCCCCCGGCCCCTTCCCCCACAAGGAGGGAAGGGGAGCTAGAAACTCCGAAATCTGCGAAAAAGCCCCTCCCTCTTTATGGGGGAGGGGTTTGGGGTGGGGGGTATGGAGACATAAACTACTCAAACAACCGCACTTTGACACACTACCGGACAAGCCTTGTAGGGGCGACTCGGTGAGTCGCCCGCCACTTTTACGAATCGCGCCGCTGCTTCTCAAGACAGTTTATTGGCTGCGCAGCTCGCGAAGCTCCTCTTCCAGCTCGGCGCGCCGTTCCGCGCTCGCCTTCCGCCCGGCTGCGAGCGCCCGCTGATAATGCGTTTGCAGGCTCGCTTGCAATTCGTCTGCGGTCATTGGCGAAAAGAACGCGGCCAGCAAAGCGCCAATGACGCCGCCGATGCTCATGCCGACGAGCAAACTCAGGAATTTGCGCATGTCCGCCTCCTCGCCAAATCGCCGACGAGCGTTACAACAGGAAAATCATCGCGGGTGTGGCGACCATGATGCCAAACAGTCCAATCCCAAAAGGCAGCGTGACAAAGAGAAGCGCGCCGCAAGCGAGGGCTACGAGACCGCCGTCGCGGCAAAAGCGCTCCCACTTGCGGCTCGACGGTCCGGCGAAGGTCTTGCGGAACCAGGGAATCTCGCGGACGGCCGACCAGACGAGCGCCTCGCGATAGAGCAAATGAATCCCGACGTACCACCAAAACGAGGCGACGCAAATCTGAATGATCCACATATTTCACTCTTGATTAACCCCCATTGCCAACATTGTAACGATTATTTGTCCCGTGTCTACAATTCGCCTAGCCAGCGCTTACAGGACGGATGCCGGATCGATGTCGATGCGCCAGCCATACTCAAGCGAGAGCGAGCGCAGCGCGCAGCGCGGATCGGGACCCCGCAGCAAAAGATGCCAGCGATAGTGGCGATCGATTCGGCTGTAGAAGCAGGGCGCCGGCCCGATGAGCGTCGTGCCGGATAGATCGCGCTCGGCGATGATCTGGCGCAATCGCTCGGCCGCGAGCTCAGCCTGCTGCTGCGCCGTCTCCGCCTTTGGGTAGCTGAAGAGGATCCGCGCGAGACGCCGATACGGCGGGTAACCCAACTCCTGACGACTTTTCAATTCGCGCGCGGCAAAGCCCGCGTAGTCGTGTTCGCTGGCCGCCTGGATGACGTAGTGTTCGGGCTGATAAGTCTGCAAGACGACGGCGCCGCCCAGCACACCGCGACCGGCGCGGCCAGCCACCTGCGTCAGCAATTGAAAGACCCGTTCCCCGGCGCGATAATCGGGCAGCGACAGACCAATATCGGCGCTGACGACGCCGACCAGCGTCACCAAGGGCAGGTCCAATCCCTTCGCGATCATCTGTGTGCCGATCAGAACATCGGCCTCGCCGCTGACAAAGCGATCGAGGATCTCGAAGTGCATCTGCGGCGAACGGGCGCTGTCGATATCCCAGCGCAGCGTGCGAGCGGCGGGCCAGAGCGCGCGCAGCGCTTCATCCACCTGCTGCGTGCCGGCGCCAAAATAGCGGATGCGAGACGAGCCGCAAATGGGGCAGGAATCCGGCTGGGCGCCGCGGCTGCCGCAATGATGGCAGCGCAGCGATCGCTCGACTCGATGATAGGTCATCGGCCTGTCGCAGCGGTCGCATTCAAGAGCGTAGCCACAATCACGGCAGAAAACGTAGGTCGCCTGCCCGCGCCGATTCAGCAGCAGCATCGCTTGCTCGCCGCGCGCCAGCACTTCGCTCAAAGCTTGCTGCAGTTCGCGGCTGAACATGTTCGTGTTGCCAGCGCGAAGCTCGGCGCGCATATCCACCACGGACACCGGCGGCAGCTCGATTGTGAGCGCGTCGGCGCGCTCCACCCGGTAGCGCGGATTCACGCCAAGGCGACGCGCCTGCTGCTGGATCCGCTGGCGATGGCCCATGATGCGCTGCGGCAAATGCAAGTAGTTCATAGCGCCGCGTTGGGCGCGATGCCAACTGGCGAGATCGGGCGTGGCGCTGCCCAAAATCAGGACGGCTCCATGCTTGTCGACGAGAAAATTGGCCGCGTCGCGCGCGTGATAATGCGGCTCGATCATTCCAGGCGACTGCTTGTAGCTGGCGTCGTGCTCTTCGTCCAGCACAATTAAGCCGAGATTGGGCAGGGGAGTGAACAGGGCGGAACGGGTGCCGACGATGACCGATATGTCGCCGGCGCGCGCCCGCTGCCATGTATCGTATCGCTCGCCGGCTGGCAGGCTTCCGTGCACAAGCGCCGCTTGACCCGGGAAACGCTCGGATACGCGGCGGACGGTCTGCGGCGTCAGCGCAATCTCCGGCACGAGCAGAATGGCGCTCTTGCCCCGACGCAGCGTTTCGGCGATGGCGCGCAAGTAGATTTCAGTCTTGCCGCTGCCGGTGACGCCATGGAGCAGAAAACGCGCCGCCGCCGCCGACTGCAAAGCCGGCTCGATGCGCGCCCAGGCCTCCTGCTGATCGGGCGTCAGCTTCGGCGCGCTGTCGGGCACGAAATCAAAATCGCGCAGCGAATCGCGCCAGACCTGTTCGTCGCGCGCTTCCAGGGCGCCGCCTTTGATCAGCTTATTGATCATTGCGCGCGTCGCGCCGGTCGCCCGCAGCGCTTCGGGCAGCGTTGGCGGCTCGGGCAGCTCATCCAGCTCGCGCAGCAGCCGCGCTATAAAGGCGGTCCCACGCCAGGATTCCAGCAGCGACTTGACGCGCTCGCCATCCGCTTCCAAAACGATGATGTCTTGTTCGCCGCGCTCGGTCTCTTCGACGAAGACCAAGCCCTCGGCGATCAATTGGTTGAGCGGCGCGCGATTTACAGCGCCAACCGCCGCAAGCGCGTCCTGCAGGCCGATCGCGTCCTCTTCGCGCTCGGCGATTAATTCCAGCAGGTCGGCTCGTTTGGATGGCTTGCCAAACCGCTTGGCGACCGCCGGCGCATCGTCCTGCGAATAAGACGGATAGAGGCGCCTCACTGTTTTCGCCCGCGCCGACGGCGGCGCCAACACCCCCTCGGAAGCGACCATGCCGGCAAGTTCCAGCGCTTCCAACTGGCTTTCGACCGGCTGCTTGGGGAAGGCGCTCTTGAGCTGCCGCAGGCGCTTGGGACCGCGGTCGCGCAGGGTTTCCAGCAAGCGGCGCGGCAGCGGAACTTCAGCCTTGGGATACGCGCCCGGAAGGATCAATTGCGTTGGTTGATCAATGTCCAGCTCATCGCGCAAAAAGCGATAGAGGCGGTCGGATTTGCCGGTGAAGCCCGGCGGCAGCAGCAGCCAGACGCAAGCGCCAATCGGGGCGAGGCAGCGCTCGCTGAGCCAGCGCGCCAGATCGAGATAGCGCTCCGTGAGCACCGGCTGCGCATCAAGCAATTCGATGATTGGCTTGGTCGCCGGGATGTCGGTTTCGGCCTGCAGAGCGAGAACCATCGCCGGCTGCATGGCCACGCCAAACTCGACGCGCGCCAGCGAGCCGGGCGCCACCTGCCCCGCCAGCCCGTCAGGGATGTGATAGGTGAAGGACTTGCGCGCCGGCACGTTCAGCGCGACTTCGGCGTAGCGCATGGGGATCCTAAAACGAGCGGATGGGCGGAAGCCCGATTGTACGGCAGGGCGCGGCAGTCGCCAACAATCGCTTCCGCTAGAATATCGCGCCTGTCGCACAGCGCGCGGATTCGCTATCATCAAGTTTATGACGGCGAATCCAGCAACATCAATGAAGTACGAGCCGCCAATGTCCAATGCGCTCGCGCAGCGCCTCCTGCGCCACTTTGAACTGCCAGCCGTTCCGCCGGCCGACCTGGCGACGCTGCGCCTCCTGGTCGAGCGCTACACGCAGACCGTGCCCTGGGAGAGCGCCTCACGCATCGTTCGCCGCGCGCGCCTGGCCGAATCCGCCGACTGCATCGTTCTGGGCGAGGCATTCTGGCACGAGCACCTCGTCCATGGTGCCGGCGGCACCTGCTACGAAAGCAACTACTCATTCTTCGCGCTGCTGCGGCAGCTCGGCTACAACGGCTATCTGACCATCAACGATATCGGCGGCGCGGTCGGCTGCCACAGCGCCATTGTGGTCTTGCTGGATGGCGGCAAGTTTCTAGTCGATGTCGGCTTCCCGGTCCATGTCGTGCTGCCGATTGACCCGCATGGCCAGACCTCAGCCGACAGCCCGATCATGAATTACTCCCTCGAGAAGGAAGCTGGCAATCTCTACCGATTGCGGCGCGACCCGCCCATGCGCACGGATGGCTTCCTGCTGCACGACGAACCGGTCGGCGACGCCGATTACCGCGCCATCGCAACTCACGATTATCGGCCTGACGGCGGCCAGTTTCTCGATGCGATTGTGATCCAGAAAGTCGTCGGCGGGCAATTGTGGCGCTTCCACAGCGATCTGCGCCCCTATGTCCTGCAACAGTTCGTCGAGGGCGAGCGGCGCGATCATGATATCAGCGCCGATGTCGCCGGCGGGCTGGCCGACTGCTTCGGCATTGCGCGCGAAATCCTGTCCGCGGCGATGGCGGCGCTAGGGCTGGCTTGTGACGGGCGCGCGACCTACTAAGCCGCCCCTACATCGTCCGTTGTTTATTTCGCCGCTCAGGCAATCGTAACTTCCTCGTTCAAGTACACATCCTGAATCGCATTGAGCAGGCGCGCGCCCTCGGCCATGGGACGCTGGAAGGCTTTGCGCCCGCTGATGAGACCCATGCCGCCAGCCCGTTTGTTGATGACCGCCGTCGCAACCGCCTCGGCGAAGTCGTTGGCGCCGCTAGCGCCGCCCGAACTGATCAAGCCGACCTTGCCCATATATCCATTGGCGACCTGGTAGCGCGTCAGGTCGATGGGATGCTCGCTTGAGAGCTCGGTGTAGATGCGCTCGTCGAGCTTGCCATAGGACGAGGCGCCGCTGTTCAGCGCCCGGTAGCCGTAGTTCTGGGTCGGCAGCTTCTGCTTGACAATATCAGCGCCCAGGGTCACGCCCAGGTGATTGGCTTGCCCGGTGAGATCGGCGCTGGATTCATGATTGACGCCGTCCAGCGTGAAAGCCGGATTGCGCATATAACACCAGAGTATCGTCGCCATGCCCAATTCATGCGCGAGCGCGAAGGCTTCCGCCACCTCGATCATCTGGCGGTTGGAATCAGCCGAGCCGAAATAAACGGTTGCGCCGACGGCGACCGCGCCCATATCCCAAGCCTGCTGGATCGTGCCGAACATGATTTGCTCGTGCGTATTGGGATGGGTGACCAACTCGTTATGGTTGATCTTGACGATGTAGGGGATGCGATGGGCAAAGCGGCGCGCGGTCAAGCCAAGAACGCCAAAAGTTGAAGCGACGGCGTTGCAGCCGCCTTCCAGCGCCAGCTCGATGATCTTGGCCGGGTCGAAGTAAGCCGGGTTGGGCGCGAAGGAAGCGCCGGCCGAATGCTCAATCCCTTGATCGACCGGCAGAATCGAAACATAGCCAGTGCGAGCCAGGCGGCCGCTGTCGTAGATCTGCTGCAGGGTGCGGATCACCTGCGGGCTGCGGTCGCTATCCAACCATACGCGCTCGGCGAAATCGGGCCCCGGCAGCGCCAGGCTGTCGCGCGCGATCGTCTGGCAGCGGTGGTTTAGCAAATAGTCGGCGTCGCCGCCTAGGTATTCCGCGATTTTGTCGATAGTTGCGGTCGCCATTTTGCGTTCCTTGTGATTTGCCGCCGTCTATTGCATTATAGCACCGTAAGGACGGCGGGCGTTTCAGCGAAACGCCTCTACAGCCGGGATGGAAACCGTGAACGCGACCGTATCGCAAGTGGAAGCGCTTAGGCAACTCCGCCAAGCCGCCGAAGCGCGCGACCCAGAACGCTGCCAGTTTCTGCTGAAGACCCTGTTCATGGACATGGAGTTTTATGCCGCGCTGGCGGTGGCGATTGAGCGGGCGCAGAGCTTTCTGGAGACCTTCGAGCTATATTGCCGCGAGGGGAAGTTCGCGCGGCAAATCCTGATGCAGATAGTCAACACGGGCACGGCGCCCGCGCGTCTGCCGCCGGAAGCGCAACGGAACTTCGACTTTCCCGGCGGCGCCAACTTTATGAAGGCGCTGTCAGATCTGGCGCATGCCCTGCAGCCGGGACCGCTGCCGCCGCGCATCGGTCGCCTGGTCGAGGCAACCGTCAACGCTATCATGGCGGAGCTGGTCGAGCATTATTACGGAGCGCGCGTGGAGGAGTGGCAAGTTGTTCGGCAGCAGCCGGAAACGGCGAAAGCGCGCGAAAGCGCCTTGGCCTTTTGGATTGATGAGGAAGTCGCCCTGCTGGATACTGATCACTGGCTAAGCGTAGCCGACAGCGTGGAAGCGCATTTGGGGCGTCAGTTCGGCTGAACGTCCTTCATGTTATACTCTCACGCGGTAAAGGGCGCCGGGCGCTGCAGTTTCACTATTGTCCCGCCAGCGCCGCCCGCTTGCCAAACAGTGACTAGCGCTTGAGCGTCTTTGGCGCGGAGGTCTTGGACATCACTTGCTAGGCGGGCAGCCGAGGAGCAATTATGATCTTCGCACTTTTCATCGTATTGAATCTGCTGCTGATGGCGGCGCTCTTCGTCTTCGGCATGTACCAATTCATGCAAGTGGAGGATAAGCGGAAGCGCAGCAAACTGCTGCTGGACAGCGGAATGGAAGCGGCGGAGCTAAAGGCGCTGGCTGACGCGGATCGTCGAGATGAAGCCGTACGCAGGCTGATGAAGCGGGCCGATACCGATCGATTCACAGCCGAGTCGACCCTGGCGCGCTTGCGCGAAACGGAAGACGCGGACCATCGTCCAAGCCAAGACTTGCGTAAGGCAGGCGATCCAAAACGCCCCGAATAGATCAAGCCGAACGGATATGCGCGAGGATCCGGCGGGCGCGGATGTCCCAGGCGTAGCGCTCCAGCGCCAACTCACGGGCGCGCTCGCCCAAGCGCCGGCGCAGGTCGCTGTCGCGGCGCAGAAGATTGATCGCCTCGGACCAGGCGGCGATGTCATCCGGCGGCAGCAGCAGCGCCGATTCGCCATCGGCAACAACATCGGACCAGGCGGGCAAATCGGAGGCGGCGATCGCGCGCCCAGCCGCCATGTATTCGAAGAGCTTGAGCGGCGACGTATAGCGGCTGAATTGACGGTTTGGCGGATGGGGCATGGCGCAGACGTCGAAGGCCCGCAGGTAACGCGGCGCCTTCGCTGGCGGGACCTGCCCAGCGAAGAGAAAGCGTTCCGCCGGCAAGCCCAGCGCCAGCCAGCGCCGTCGCAGCGCCTCCGCCATCTCGGCCGGTCCGCCGACCAGCGCCAGGCAGGCGTCGTCCACGGCAGCCAAGGCCTCCACCAAGACGGCGACGCCCTTGTCCAAGCCGATCATCCGCAGCCGACCGACATAGCCGACGATGAAAGCCCCTTCAGGCCAGCCGATTTGCCGGCGGGCGTCATTGCGGCTTGGCAAGTCACGGAAGCGCGACCGGCGGAAGCCGTCATGGGCGGCGATAACGCGGGCGGGGTCGGCATTCCGCTGGCTGAGGAGGTCGTCGCGCAAGGTCGGCGTGATGGCGATGAGGCTGCCGACGCGCGCTACGACCTGTCGCTGCAAGGCCGCGCCTCGCCCCACTGCCGGAAACTGATGAGCTTCATAAGCCAACGAGCGCCGCGCCTTCAAGCGAGACGCCAGCGCCAGCACGAATTCGTCGCGGCTGTAGTAGATGTCGGCGTGTGTAAATGTCAGCAACAGAGCGGCGACTACGACGTAAGAAACGAGCAAAACATAAAAGGCGAATCTGGCGCCAATGCCATCGGGGGCAAAAAACGGAAAGAGGTCGATGCAAGGAATGCGCCGCAGGCGAAAGTTCGCCTGAACGCCGTAGTAGGCAAAGGGATCGGCGACCGCGCCCAACGCGCCCGTGTTCCAGCGCCGCGCGACCCAGAGCGTCACATCGCAGCCGGCTTCGGCGAAGGCTTCGCAGTTCTGCATAATCTGCAGTCCATGCGCCTTCTCCGTCGGCAGCCGCATCAGCGAGATGTAGACGAGCTTAGGCATGGCATTTACGACTTAACTACAGAAGTAGTTCCAAGTTAGTCATGCGAAAGAAGCGAGCCTCGTAGGGGCGACCAATCTGGTCGCCCGCTGCCGCTGCGACTTGTGGTTTTGGGCGA
>JAPOYS010000104.1 GCA_026706455.1 Chloroflexota bacterium
CGAAGATGGCGACATTGCGCGCCGGCGTGATCCCGCCCATCTGGCTGATGTGCATACGAATGAAATCGATGAGCCGCTCCTGGATTAACAGCTGCCATTCATGCGGATTGTTGAAGAGTTCGCCCATAGCCAGCGGCGTCGCGCACTGCTTACGAATGTGGCGGAACCAGGCGATGTCCTCCGGTGCCAGCGCGTCCTCCAGGAAAAATAGCTTGAACTGTTCGACGTCCTTGGCGAATTCAACCGCGTGAATGGGGACGAGCCGCTCGTGAATATCGTGCAATAGCTCTACCTCGTCACCGACCTGCTCGCGGACGTATGCGATCATGTCGAGCATGCGGCGGCAATAAGCGCGCGGGTCGAAGTAGGCGCCGGGCGGCGCGTCCCGCGGCTTGACCATCGGGCTGCCCCGCCCGCCATAGCCGCCTAGCTGCACGCGGATGAAGCGAAAGCCCGCCTCCATGTAGGCGCGTACATTGTCCGCGACTTCTTCTTTGCTGCCGCCATCGGCATGCACGTATACATGCGCCGCCTCGCGCGATTTGCCGCCCAGCAGGTCGCAGACGCTCATGCCGGCGCGCTTGCCCTTGATATCCCAGAGCGCCTGATCGACACCGGAGATAGCGTTGTTGAGCACGGGACCATTACGCCAGTAGCCCTGCGCCATCGACATGTTCCAGATCTCTTCAATGCGGTCGACATCGCGGCCGAGCAAGAAGGGTTTCAGGTGGCGCTCGATGGCGGCGGCGACCGCGAAGATGCGCTGAGTGAAGGTGGCGCAGCCCAAGCCGTATAAGCCCGGCTCCGAGGTGATCACCTTGACGATGCAGAGCCGCGATTTGCCCGGCTGGGTCAAGATGCCTTTAATGTCTTCAATGGTTACGGGTTTTGGCATGATATGATTTAACCACAGAAGTAGCTCCTACAAAATAATTAGAAATTGTAGGGGCGACTCGGTGAGTCGCCCTCTCCGCAACCGGTATCAGTTCATGCGGGCGAGAAATCGGCGCGGCCGAGGCATTTGACAATTCGCTCTTTCAACATTATAGTCGCGCTGAGTTGAATGGCATTCGGCAAAGATGGCGGAAAATGGCTCAAAATGTTGCCGCCCGCAGCGAATCAGAACGTATCGCCGTCTTGGAAGAGGCCTTGCGACACCTCGCCACTAAAGAGGACTTAGGCAAGCTGCGGAATGATTTTGCCGACCTGCGCGCGGAGCTGCGTACAATCAAGTGGATCGTCGGGCTAGGCATTCCCGCCACGGCCGCAACTGTCGGTCTCATTGTACAGCTTCTCGGTCAGAATCCCGCATAGCGCCGCCCCTCACAGCCCTAGCATCGCGCCGCGCCGTTTGTAGCCATAGAGCGGCAAGTCCAACTGCTCGTCGCCGAGCAGGCTTTCGACGCTGAAGCCCTGAATGACTGGATAGCTGCCCCAGACGTCGCTGAATGTCGCTTTGACCCGCTGGTTTTCGACTGTGCCCAGCTGATCGCCGAAGCAGACCATGACGCCCGCTGTCGCTTCGTAACGGCGCACGGTTTCATGCAGCGCCTTCACCGCGTCCGGGCTGACCTTGCCGCCTTTGACCTGCACGATGGCATATTCGGGCTTGACCTTTACCCCTTCGCGCACGGGAAAGAACTTGAGCACGCCATCGACGCCGCCATCCGCGCCGCGTTCGCCCGGCTCGCGGAACATGCCTTCCGCGCCGATGTAGCCGCAGACCCATTTCTCAAACTCGAAGGGATCCTGCCGCGCCAGCACCCGCGCTTCGGCGACTGAATCAGGCGTTCCGCGCAGGTCGATGTCTTCGCCGTTGAGGTACTTGAAATTGTGCAGGATGCGGTCGCGGATGAGCCCGGTCGAGAACTTGGAGATATCGATGCCGATCCATTTGCGCCCGAGCGACTCGGCGGCATGGACAGTCGTGCCGCAGCCGCAGAAGGGGTCGAGCACGGTGTCGCCTTCGTTGGAGCTGGCGCGGATGATGCGGTCCATAAGGGCGAGCGGCTTTTGTGTGGGGTAGCCGAGGCGTTCGCTTGAGATGGTCTGACCTAATGAGTGAATATCAACCCAAACTGATGGCACTGGCCGACCAGGAACATCTTCCAAGTAAGTTCTGGTCGTATTTCTGTACTCCTTGTATTTCCTTCCATCCTCATCAACTTTAGTAAACTTCGATATTGCGTAATCAGAAAGAGGCGTGAACTGCCGATTAAATGTAGGTTTCGCGCTGTTTGAGAAATAGAGAATTACGTCGTGTTTCCGATGAAATGCGAATTTGGGACCTTTGCCTCCAGGTGGATATGCCCAAATGATTTCGTTGCGAAACAATTTTCTCGTATAAATCGCGTCCATCAGCAGCTTGAGATAGTGGCTCGCCGTCGGGTCACAGTGCAGATATATCGACGCCGTATCTTTCAGCACGCGCCGCATCGCTCGCAGGCGCAGCGCCATATTCAGCAAGTAAGACGCTAATGATGTACCCTTCCTGCCCCCCCCCCCCGCTCATCTGTTCTATATCCTGCGCGAACTTGATGATGGTCGCCAGCGGGCGCGTCCGCGGGTCGCGCTGCATGTCGTCCAGGGTCTCGGCGTCCTGGTCGCTCCATTTCCAGATGTCGACGAAGGCTTCGACCGGTTTGTGATTTTTGTCTACCCCCTTGAAGGGCAGGTTGTATTTCGAGTTGGAATTGAAGGGCGGGTCGAGGTAGATAAGGTCAATTGAGCCGTCGGGCAGGGCGGCGCTGTCGTTCAGCACATCGAGACAGTCGGCGGCGAAGAGGATGCGGTTCATACGAAGGTACACTGCATTCAGCCGTTTGTGCTATGACGCGAAATTCAGGAACAAAGCAACGGCGATACCGAAGAGCGTGACCATCATGCCGACAACCGCAAGCTGAGTCGCAATCACCCACATCACGATAAGGCGTGTATGACGCTCCAGTTCCGCCTTGGTCGCGAAGTGGGTCAGCACCGTGTCTACGCTCGTTTCCACCTTCGTAACACGCTCTAGTATCGAGGATTCATGTCGCAATGTATTTCCCGCGCTCGCCATCGTTGTCCCTCATCTTCGTCGTTTGCATAGATTATAACACCCGGCAGCGATTCGTCAATTTGCCAATGCCATCGATCTCGACGCTGACGACCGAGCCATCGCCCAGGAACTGCGGCGGCTTCCGCGCCTTGCCGACGCCGGCCGGCGTGCCCGTCAAGATGACATCGCCCGGATACAGCGTGAAGGCGCGCGAGAGATATGCGATCAAATGGCGCACGCTGAAAATCATGTCGGCGGTCGCGCCGCGCTGCATTTCGACGCCATCGACCGTCGTGACGATGCGCAGCGCCTGCGGATCGGGAATGTCGTCGGCGGTGACGACGACCGGTCCCAGCGGGCAAAAGCTGTCGAGCCCCTTCGCGCGCGTCCACTGTTTGTCCCGCGTTTGCAAGTCGCGCGCCGAGACATCGTTGGCGACCGTGTAACCGAAGACAAAATCCAGCGCGTCCGACTGCGAGACTTTGCGCGCCGTCCTGCCGATGATGACCGCCAGCTCGCCTTCCCAATCCACCTGCGCCGTCATTGCAGCTTCCCATTCGATGACGTCGCCAGCGCCAATCACCGCGCTCGGCATGACGGCGAATACCAGCGGCTCGCTCGGCGCCTCATTGTCCAACTCGCGAGCGTGCTCGGCGTAATTGCGGCCGATCGCCAGGATCTTGCCGGGCAGCAAGGGCGGCAGGATGCGCGCGTCAGCCAGCTTGTCGAGGTCGCCGGTCTCGGCGAAGGCGGCGTCCGCGGGCATCAGTTCAGCTAGGCTTCGGAGGCCGAGCCGCATGATTTCGCCGCCATTCAAGACGCCAACATAGGTTTCACCGCCTAGGGCATATCGTAGCAGTTTCATTATTCTGTTGTTCCTGAATCGAGTTATCTTCGGCTATTCTAGGTGATGCGCCGCGCATTCGCCACAGCGCCGCTCGCCAAGCAGCCCCGCCGGATTGACGAGGCTGCTGGCTTTGGCGGCGCGTTCAACGCTGTCCCTAGGGCCTCCGCTAAGCGCGAAAGGCATATTCTGCTAGAATGTACGGAAGGTGGCGTGAGAATAGCGGGCGGGGATTCTATCGAGATGAGACTGGCATGCCTGTTGATGACCATCGCGCTGCTTGCCGCCTGCGGCGATACCGGCAACGAAGCCGATGACGCCAACTCAGCCCAACGTCTCCTGCCGAATCTCGCTGGCTACGTCGCAACCGATGTCGATACCTCAATCGATAGCGCTTTCGCGGCTCTGGGCGGCGCGGCGCTGATGGGCGGCCAAATCGGCATCACGGCCGCCATCGCCAAAGCGGAGCAGATCTTGCAATGCTTCCAGGATCGGGGCGCATTGGCGGCGCGCTGGTACCAGCACAGCGGTTCGACGCTCACAGCGCCAAAAGTGGGCGCGACGCTGGTCATCAATCAATCGCGCGTAAACCAGGAGTTGATCAACTGCGCTCTTGGCGGGCAAGAAGACCAAGCCAGCGCGCAGAACTTCGCGATCGAGCCTTGCGCCAGCGCCGGCGGCCTGACCTACGGCGGCGACAGCATCAGCTACATTTATGTCGGCTCGCACCCGGATGTATGCGATGTTTTCCAATTGCACTTCGATAACCTGGGCAGCGCGACGGGCAGCAATTGAAGAAAAGTCAGCGGCGCCAGTAGCAGATTTCTGTAGGGGCGACCTACAAGGTAGCCCACAAATCAAGTGTTGCATAGGGACGACCCGCTGAGTCGCCCGTCAATCATGTTTTGCGTAGGGGCGACCCGCTGGCTCGCCCGCTGAAAAAGCTAGAAATATAGGAGAGCATCATGTCAGGCTTCAACGGATTAGGCATGCACCTGGGCAATTTGTCGCGCTTGTCCGACGCGAAGTCGCGGTCGATCAGCGCCGAAAATTACACGGGGGCGGTTGGCGCGGGCGGCATGGCGACCGAGGGCAGCGGAGCCGTCGCCGCGCGTGATCTGGGGCTGGGCTGGAAGGTGTCGCCGTCCGTGCGCATCGCCGCCGGCGAGACTTTCACCATCGCCGATATCGCGGGACCCGGCGCCATCCAGCAGATCTGGCTCACGCCAACGGGCAATTGGCGCTACTCCATTCTGCGTATCTATTGGGATGGGAGCGAAGCGCCGGCGGTCGAATGCCCGGTGGGCGACTTCTTCGGCGTCGGCTGGGGCGAATATGCCCAGCTGACCTCGCTGCCGATATGCGTCAATCCAGGCAGCGCCTTCAACTCCTACTGGGAGATGCCCTTCCGGGAGCATTGCCGCATGACCATGACCAATATCGCCGAAGAAGAGATGACGCTCTACTACCAGGTCAACTATACGCTGACCGATGTGCCGGCGGACGCCGCTTATTTCCACGCCCAATTCCGGCGCGTCAATCCCCTGCCCTACAAAGATGTCTACACCATCGTCGACGGCATTCAAGGGCGCGGGCATTATGTCGGCACATATATGGCTTGGGGCTCGAACAATAACGGCTGGTGGGGCGAAGGAGAAATCAAGTTCTATATGGACGGCGATGAATACCCCAGCATCTGCGGCACCGGCACCGAAGATTATTTCTGCGGCTCCTACAATTTTGATCCCAGCCCGCGGCACGACCAAGGCTATGTCGCCTACACCACGCCCTACGCCGGCTTCCACCAGGTGATCCGCCCTGACGCCGATTATCGATCGCAACTGCGCATGGGCATGTATCGCTGGCATATCATGGATCCGATCCGCTTTGAATCCGACCTGCGCGTGACCATGCAGGCGCTGGGCTGGGGCTACAACCGCCGTTATCTGCCGCTGCAGGATGACATCGCTTCCGTGGCTTACTGGTATCAGACGCTGCCGGCGGCGCCCTTCCCACCCCTGCCCGAGCGCGATCAACTCATGATAATCTGAGCCGGCAGATTTCATCGTAAAGCGTTTCGTAGCTGGTTGCCGTTTTCTCCCAGCTGTATTGCGTCTCAATCAGCTCTCGGCCATTGAGCGACAGACGCTTGCGCAGCGCCTCATCCTTCAGCAGGCGCAGCGTTTCCTGTGCGATGGCGTCGACGGGCGCGACGATGGCCGATTCGCCGTTACGCGCATGGATGCCGTCCATGCTGAGCGGCGTCGCCACGACCGGCGTCCCCATCGCCAGCGCCTCCAGCACCTTGTTCTTCAAGCCGGCGCCGATCCGCAGCGGGCAGACGAAGACGGTCGCGCGCGCCAAGTAGGGCGCCACATCGGGCGCCGGACCCGTCACTTCAATGTGGTCCTCAGCCAAAGCGCGCATCCATTCAGTCGGATTGACGCCGACCAGCTGCAGTTTCGCCGCCGGCGACGCCGCCCGCACTTCGGGCAGAATCCGCTCGACCAAGAGGCGCGCCGCATCTTGATTGGGCGCGTAATCGTAATTGCCGACGAATAGCAGCGTCGCCTCATCACGCCCACTGTGACGCGCCTGGAAGCGCTCTAACTCAATGCCATTGGGGATGACATCCACGCGCAGCGCCGGCTGCAAGGACAGCAGCATCGCCCGGTCAGCTTCCGAAATTACGACCGTGCGATCATAAGGGCTGAACATGAAGCCTTCGAATCGGCGCGCGATCGGCTGGCGCAGCCGAGCTTGCAAATCTCCCTGGCGGGCGGCCGACTGCAAATAGAGCGTATGCGATTCGTAGGGCGTGATGACGGACGGCATGTGCGCGAAGAGCGGTTGCAGGTCGTAGACGCTGACGGCGCCGAAACAGTGAACCAGATCGTAATCAAAGCGTGCCAGATAGCTGGCTGCGCTCCGCCAGAGCGGCGGGCAAAAGCTCGCTTCCGCCCGGCGCGTAAAGCGGGCAGCGGGATCAATCAAGCGTCGAAGCAGCTTTAGCGGCGCGCGGGGCGCTTCCGGAATCAATTCGACATGCCGGAAAAACGCCGCGTATCTGTCTTGGAGCGTCGGATCGTCTGCGCGGTCGTAGAGCGCCAGCAAGTCGATCGTGTAGCCGCGGCGCGAGAGCTCGCGCGCCAGATGCCATATAATCAGCCGATCGCCGAGGTGGAGCGGAACCGGCGGGCAACGAGATATGAGTAGGATCTTCTTCATTTGGGCGCCGACAACTGGCGGACTGCGCCTAATCCTACCAGCGCAATCGCGCCCGAGTAAGGCTGCGGCGGCCGCCCTTGGCAACAAGAAAACTCACCGGCGCGGTGAGTTCTTCTGTGCCGAGACCCAGACTTGAACTGGGGACACCCGCATTTTCAGTGCGACGCTCTACCAACTGAGCTATCTCGGCATCGGATATGCGAGTGTAGAGTGGCGGACGGCGAATGTCAAGGTCAAACTGTAGGGGCGTCTAGGCGAGACGCCCGCCCGCAAAGTCCAATCGTAGGGGGGACATATCATGTCGCCCGCTTCCATCCACCGGTCACTTCAAATCGTAGAGGCCTCTCATCGACGCGCCCCGGCGCAATGCCGATCAATTGCGGGCTTTCAGCGAAACAGCTCTACAACCGCTCTGATTCCAGCCAATCCAATATCACGCGCGCCGTTAATTTCGGCGCCGCTTGCGGAAAAAGATGTCCCTGCCCTGCCAGCTCGAGGCAATGCGCCGCCGGCGTCAATGACCGAAGGCGCGCAAAAGACTCGGCGGCGAAGGCGTCGCTTTCGCCCCCGCGGACGATGAGGACGGGCGGCGAACCCGTCAACCTGGGCAGGTCCTCCCAAATCCTGAGATAGACGGTCGCGAAGTAATGCGCCTCCCACTCCCGGCTCCAGACTAGCTCGAAACCATCGCCGGATCCGCGCGGCCGGACGCCATGCTCGACGTAGAGCCATAGCGATTCGTCAGACCAATCGGCGAAGAGCCGCTTATGGCGAAAGCGCGCGAAGGCCTCTGCGCGGCTGGCGAAGGTCTCCCGGCGGCGGAGCGCCCCCTGAACCAGCGGCATCTGTTCAATCGCGCCGTCGTCCCAAGCCCGCCGAACCGCAGCCAGCATCGCGGGCGGCAAGATCGGCGGATCAAGCATGATCAAGGCTTTGAAGCGTTCCGGCGCCTTCAGCAGCGCCAACATGGACACGATGCCGCCGAGGGAATGCCCCGCGGCAATCACGGCGCCAATCTGACGCGCAGCCAAACCGGCTAGCAAGTCCTCCGCATCAGCCGACCAATCACGATAAGCCGACGGCGGTCCCTGGTCATCCCATAGCGCGCGCGGCGGCAAACTAACGCAGCGATAAGCGCGCAGCTTTCGCAGCAGGGGCAGGTAAGCGCGCGGCGGGAAACCGTTGGCCGGCGCCAAGTGCAGCGGCGGCGCGCCAGCAGCGCCGGCGAGTTCAATCAATGGCTGCGACATGCGCGCTTCGATTCCATGATATGTTAGGGAAGGAGAGGGACGCGACCGGCTGTATTAGAATTGCGGGTTCGAGGGGAGCCGATATGATTGACCGCTCGACAATCTTCATGATGGGCGCCTCAATTGTCGCCTTGCTGATTGTGTTGGAACTGGTGCGGCGGCGGCATTTGAG
The DNA here is from genome assembly GCA_026706455.1 of Chloroflexota bacterium. Lineage (GTDB taxonomy): Bacteria > Chloroflexota > Anaerolineae > Aggregatilineales > Phototrophicaceae > UBA6055. The sequence goes on from JAPOYS010000104.1 coordinate 8,532, forward strand.
CGAAGAGTATTCGCTGCTTTGGCTCGGCACAGCGGTCGCCATGCTTGCGCTCGGCATGTGGCGGGATCTCTTGCACAGCTTGGCCGCCCTGGTCAACATTCATCATCCGCCCAATTTGCTCTTTCTGCTGGCCGTCCTCTTTCTGCTCTTCATCCAGCTCTACTTCTCCACGGTTATCACAAGGCTAACGCGCGAGAGCAAGGAGGCGGCGCAGCAGATCGCGCTTCTGCGCCATGACCTGTCACAATTGCGGGGCGAGCAAGGCGATGGCGAGGGCGACAGCGGCGGCTAAGGCGCCGATATAAAGCACGATCTCCGGCAGATGCAGCGCCAACGGATTGCTGTCGGTCTTCGCAAATTCGCGCCAGCTCCTCACCGGCGCTGTCGGCCGCGAGAGACGGGGACCGATCCGCCAGGCGAGCAAGAGACCCGACAGCAGGCCGCCGAGGTGTCCCCAATTGTCGATCCGCGAGCCGGGAAAAAAGCCGATGGCCAGGTTGATCACGATCAAAAACAGCATGTGCTGCAGTTGCGCTTTTACGTTGGGGTAGAGATGGCGATGCTGGTAGAGATGCCAGCCGTAAGCGGCGAAAACCGCGAAAACCGCGCCCGAGGCGCCGACAGACGCGCCCTCCAAGCCGCCCAGAGTCAAGCTGGCGACCGACCCGGAGAGACCGCCCAGCAGATAGATGAGCAGATAGCGAACGCGCCCGAAGATCGGCTCGACGCTTTTCCCAAAGATGAAGATCGCGTACACGTTAAAGAAGACGTGACCGAGATTCCCGTGCAAGAACATCGCGGTCAGCAGGCGATAGACCTCGCCCTCGCCGACGACGAGCCGGGGAATGAGCGCGCCGCGCAGGAAGAGTTCCAACTCCAGCGCCGGCGCCAGAAACCCGGCGAGGAAGATGAAGGCGTTTAGGACCATCAGCGCGTATGTCAGCCATGGTTGATCTTCGCGCGCGCGCGGCGGCTTGCGGCGCTGTATGATGATCGGCTGCGCTCGCCTTTGGTTCAGCGGGTGGTTGGGTTCTTCCGAGCTTTGCATCGTAATTTTCTCTACGCCAATTCGCTCGCGCTATCTTAGTCGATCGAGCGCGATTTTTCACGATTCAGCTTGCGCCGGGAATGTCGAACTTGGTGGCCATGATTCACGCAAGATTATGTGTAGGGGCGGCACTTGTGTCGCCCTCAATTGCCAAGACGGGTTAAGGGCGAACCAAGGCTCGCCCCTACAAATCGTTTGGGGCGGATAACATCCTTCACATTAGACACTACCCTTGCGCCTGGCGCTCGATAGAAAAAAGCATTGTGAATTATTTTACAAATTCATTACAATTCACGATAATCTTATTCACGAGCCATAGAAGTTTGCATATAATTGAGCTATTGCAAGTACTTATGCTAGGAAACGAGATCTGATGTCCGCCACTTCAATTGCCGAACTGTTGATTGTCCCCGAAGAAATTCTTTGCGAGATGCACGACGAGGGCGACGCCTGCGATGTCATCGTGCGCATGGATGACGGCACGGTATACACCGCTCTCTTCGCTACCTTGTCGTATATCCATCGGCAATTGTCGCTGACCTGGATGGTGACGGAATCGATTCCCGAGACGCCGTCAGTTCGCTACGCTGTCTTGGATACGCCCCATATTATTGTTGAGAGCCTGCGCTTGCAGACCATCGAAGACAGCATCGACAATATGGTGGCGCAGCATGTCTTTGAAAGTTTGTTCACGCGCGTGACCGAATTCGAAGCGGACGATGTGGAGAGCGCCAGCAACGCGAACCAGCATACGACCCAAGAAATCGCCCAAGCCGTCATTGAAGAGGTGCTCGTCCTCATCGACGACTGAGCGCGGCCGCCGCCAAAGCCCCTTATCTATTCTCGAATTCTCTCTTATAATCCGCGACGCGCCGCAAGCCGCGCATGAGCTTAGGGCTGCGACGCGCGCAGCGCCTGCCGGTCCAGGGCTCGGATCACACTTGGCGCGACCTGCGGGAATCGGATCGAGGAAATCGAATGCCTGAGCAGAATTACGAAGAGAGTCAACTCTATAAGATCCGACACTCGGCTGCCCACGTGCTGGCCGAGGCGATGCTGGAACGCTTCCCCGCAGCCAAGATCGCCATTGGTCCGCCGATTGAAGATGGCTTTTATTACGACTTTGACCTGCCCAAGGCGATCACCGAAGACGACATCAAATGGGTCGAACGGCGAATGAAAAAGATTCTCTCGCAGCGGCACGCGTTCACAATGCGCGAGCTGACTCCCGACGAGGCGCGCGCGCTCTTCCACGATCAACCTTACAAACTGGAACTTATTGAAGACTTGGCAAGGGGCCGTCTCGACGACAATGGCGCGCCAATCGCGGACCCGGTCGCAACCTTGACCGTCTACACGCAGAACAAGTTCACCGATCTCTGCCGCGGACCGCATGTGGACAGCACCAAAGACATCGACCCGAAGGCGGTCAGCATTTCGCTGCGTCCGCCAGCGGGCGCCTATTGGCGTGGAGACGAAAAGCGCCAGCAGCTCACGCGCATCTATGGCGCCGCCTGGGAGACGCCGGCGGATTTGCGCGCGCATCGCCAGCGGCTGGAAGAAGCGGTCAGACGCGATCATCGCGTCCTGGGCGAGAAACTGGATCTCTTCATCATCGACAGCATGGTCGGCAAGGGCTTGCCGCTCTGGCTGCCGGACGGCGCGGCGCTGCGCGATACGCTGGAACGCTGGCTGCGCGATATTCAAATCGAACGCGGCTACCTGCCGGTGGTCACGCCCCATCTCGGCAACATCGAACTCTATAAGACTTCGGGCCACTACCCCTACTACGCCGACAGCCAGTACACGCCGATAGACGTCGATGGCGACGAGTTCCTGCTGCGGCCCATGAATTGCCCGCACCATTGCCGCATCTACACCAGCCAGCCGCGCTCTTATCGCGATCTGCCGCTGCGTTACGCCGAGTTCGGGACCGTCTATCGCTACGAGCAGTCGGGCGAGCTGCGCGGGCTGACGCGCGTGCGCGGTTTCACCGTCGATGATGCCCATCTCTTCGTCCGGCCTGATCAGCTGCTTGAGGAATTCCAAGGCGTCGTCAAGCTGATCCAGCATGTCTTCAACGCGCTGGGCATGACCGACTTCCGCGCCCGCCTCGGCACGCGCGATCCAGAAAGCGACAAGTACGTCGGCGACAACGCCCTGTGGGAAGAGGCCACCGTCGCCATCATCGACGCCTGCGAAGGCTTGGGCTTGGATTACCATCTCGAGCCCGGCGAAGCCGCCTTTTATGGTCCCAAGCTGGATTTCATCGTGCGCGATGTGCTGAAGCGCGAATGGCAGCTGGGCACGGTGCAGGTCGATTACAACCTGCCGCAGCGCTTTGACCTGACCTACGTCGATCGCGACAACGAACGCAAACGCCCGGTCATGATCCACCGCGCGCCCTTCGGCAGCCTGGAGCGCTTCATCGGCATCTTGATCGAGCATTTCGCCGGCGCTTTCCCGCCCTGGCTGGCGCCGACGCAAGCCATCATCATCCCCATCCGCGAGAGCCACAACAGCTACGCGCGCGAGATCGAGGCGCTGTTGAAGGCGCGCGGTTTGCGCGTCAAAGCCGATTTGCAGGATCGCAATATGCGCTCCAAAATCAAACAGCACCGGCGCCTGAACATCCCCTGGCTGCTGATCGTCGGCGACCGCGATACGGCCGATCGGACGGTCAGCGTCCGACTGCGGACGGATGAGGATCTGGGTGCGCTGCCGCTGGAAGACTTCGCCGCCGCCGCCGCCGCGAATATTCAAGCGCAGTCGCAGGAGATTGGGCTATAACAATTTCGAAATTTCACGGACCGTGTAGGGGCGACCTATCTGGTCGCCCGTTTACATAGGGAGATTCCTTCGGGCGACTTGGCAAGTCGCCCCTGCGTCTTCTTTTGATCACGTTAGCGCGGCGCCACGAGCCAATTCTTCCGCTATTTCCCGGTGCATATCATCAATCGGTTGCCCCTTGCAACCGGACATAACATAGGCCTATCCATCGCGTATACTTTCCAACGAAGTCAAAAGACACCGAATTAGTAGCGAAGCTAGATCTTGGCAATTGCGCTCCAGGCAGGATTCGAACCTGCGACACTTGGTTTAGGAAACCAATGCTCTAT
>JAPOYS010000083.1 GCA_026706455.1 Chloroflexota bacterium
CGGCTGGGCACGATGAGCACCTTCTGGGTGGCGCGGTAGACGGGGTCCATGGTTCGGCTGAAGGCGTAGGCGGCGCCGGCGGCGATGAAGCCCAGCAGCAGCATGATCCAGCCGCGGCGAATGAGGATGTTGGCGTAGTCGATGAGATTCATGGGAGATAGTTTACCATAGGCGGGGCCGGAATTGAACTGCAGGGGCGCAGAGATCACAGAGCGATTCCGCCAGCGACTGCAGCGTCTAGTCTGCGAGACGACTCGAATGCCGTCTTGCAACTGGAAAAGAATGGGGGCCGTTCATCCGCAGCCGGTGAAGGGCGTTTCCTGCCAACACGATGAGCCGCCGGCAATTGCTAGCGGATCTAGCGCTCGGGAATTACAATGCGCATGACCTGGTACAGGAAGGCGCGCGCGAATGTTTCAATTGATATGCATGGCTTGTGGACGAACCTGCGCCGACCTGACCGTGATGAACTGCCCGCATGATGGCGGCGTCTTGGACCTGCGTTACGAGCCCGCCGAAATCCCGCTCCAGCCGCGGCTGCCCGGCATTTGGCGCTACGCCGCTCGCCTGCCAGTGACCGAGGCAAAACATATTGTCAGCCTGGGAGAAGGCGACACGCCATTAGTCTCATCGGCGCAGTTGGGCGCCGGCATCGACCAGCCGCGAATCTATTTCAAGAACGAAGGACTGAATCCCACCGGCTCCTACAAGGACCGCATCGCCTCGGTCGGCATCAGCTACCTGCGTCAGCTGGGACGGCGAGCGTGGGCGGCCACCTCATCGGGCAATGCGGGCGCCTCCTTGGCCGCCTATGGCGCGCGGGCGGGCGTCGACGGTTATCTCTTCACGCTGGAGCGGGCGCCTCGGGCGAAGATCGCGCAGATCATGTCCTACGGTCCCCAAGTGATGTCGGTGAAAAGATTGGGTTACGACCCCGCCGCCGAGAAAGCGACCTGGGACAACATTGAAGCCCTGTGCGCCGCCAATGATTGGCTCATGCTGATTACCGCGCGCAGCAACAGCCCGCACGCAATGGAAGGCGCCAAAACGATCGCCTATGAAATCTGCCAGCAATTGCATGACGAAGCGCCCGATGTCGTCTATGTGCCTGTCGGCGGCGGTGGTTTGTTGAGCTCGATCTGGAAGGGCTTCAACGAGTGGCGGCGCGCTGGGCGTATCACGCGTCTTCCGCGCATGGTCGCCGTGCAGCCACAGGGCTGTGACCCGATCACGCAAGCCTGGGATGGGAACCGCCCCGTCGAGCCCTTGGACGATTGCGCCAGCTTCGTTTCCGGGATTATTTTGACATCGCCGCCCGATGGCGATCTGGTATTGCAAGACTTGCGCGAATCGGATGGCTGGGCGCTTTCGATCCCCGACGAGGTCACTTACCAAGCGCAGGCGGAATTGGCGGGGCGCGAAGGCCTCTTTGTTGAGCCGGCGGCCGCCGTCGTCTGGGCGGCGATCAAGGCGGATCGGCAGAGCGGGCGTCTGCGCGGGGATGAAACGGTCGTCGGCATCTTGACCGGCATCGGGTTTAAGGACGCCGTTGCGCTGCAAAGAATGACCGCTGACAAGCCGCTGCCGCTGATAGAAGCGAGCGCGATTCTCCATATCAAGCCGCGCTGACTCCTGAACTATTGAGGCGCTTCATGCGCATTCGCGACTTTGAACTCGACCAACTGCGGCGCGTCTGGCTGGATACCGCGGAGCGCGCCGACGGGTTCTTCCAGCGCGAAGTCTCGTTGCAGGAGAATGTCAAAAGGGGCCAGCGTCTCGGCGCAATCCTGGACGCAACCGGTGTAGAGCTAGCGCAAGTTGACGCCGATCAAGATGGCCTGATCATCAAGCTGCGCGGCCTCCCGCGCGTGATGGCCGGCGACGGCATTGCCCATATCAGGCAGCCTTATCATTCTCGGAGCTAAGCGTCATGGTTCACGACAGCGTGTCAGGTGCCGCCAGGTCAGCGGCAGCGCGCGTCGCCATCGGCGGCATCCTCCACGAGACCCACAGCTTTATGCAGGATATGACGACGCTGGCGGGCTTCGCGGCGCAATCTCTGCATTTCGGCGATGAATTGCTCTCGTCCATGCGGAATCCGCGCACCGGTATTGGCGGGATGATCGACGGCGCGACAGAATTCAACTGGCAGCTCTCGCCAACCCTGTACGCCGCCGCCATGCCCGCCGGCATTATCACGCAAGGGGCCTATCGCAAGCTCCTCAGCGAGCTCACGAATCGACTGGCGCGGCACATGCCCCTGGATGGCCTTCTGCTGGCATTGCACGGCGCGATGGTTGCCGAAGGCTTGCTGGACGCCGAGACCGACATTGTCGCGCGCGTCCGCGCCATCGTCGGCGGCGCGGCGCCGATCGTCGTCCTGCTGGATATGCACGGCAATATCAGCCCGCGCCTGGTCGAATTGGCCGATGTGCTGCTGGCTTACAATACCAATCCGCATATTGACGCCTACGCGCGAGGCGTCGAAGCGCTTGCCGCGATGCTGGCGCAGGACATCCGCGAAGGGCCAATCGTACTGGCTGATCCGGAAGCGGTCGCCATCTGCTGGACTGAAGGTAATGGAGCCGAAGTCACGCTTGCGGTGGGCGGCAAAGTAGATGATTGGCACGGGCCGCCGGTGACAGTGACCGGCAAAGTGCGCGCGCTATCTGACGGGGTGTTCGAGTGTGAATTGCCCGACAATCACTTCGCTTCGTTTTATGGCGATACGGTCCACATGGGTCGGTCCGTCTGGCTCCGCGTTGAGGGCTTGAACATTCTTTTGACCGAGCGCAAGACGCCCCCGCTCGATCTCGCCCAATTGCGGCATATCGGCATCGTACCGGAAACGCAGAGCATGATCGTCGTCAAATCCGCTGTCGCCTATCGCGCCGCCTACCTGCCCATCGCGTCCGCCGTAATCGAGATGGACACCGCCGGCTTGTGCAGCGCCAATCTGTCGCGCTCCTCCTATCAACACTTGAAGCGCCCGGTCTTTCCACTGGATTGAGCGGCGCTCCGCTTCAGCCCGCCTAGTCGCCCGCAACCCATCCTTAGTTCCTCCGGAGTGGCCGGACATCAACCCGGACGCTATCGGCGGCCGTCAGCTGTAGACCGACGCGCTCGTCAATGGGCGAGCTGCCCGCGGTGATCCGGCGTCGATTTGAGGGGATCAAGCCAATCCGACGGCTTGCATTGCGATATGCAAGTCGCTTTATCGTCGCAGCCATGGCAATTCCTCATTGTCCCAAGCCCGGTAGAAACTCCGCAGATAAGCGTCAAGTCTCGACGCCTGCTCGCCCGGTTCAAATTGCAGCCGCTCCCATATCTCACGCTCGACATCCGTTATATCCACATTTACATGTTCGCCAGCGCGCACAACCCATGCGCCGCCAACCATGACATGCCGCAGATGTTCCCGCCTGGCCCGACGCAACAGAAAGGTCGGCAGCAGCTCACGCGATGGATAGTCAGCCGGCGTCCCGATTCCTTTCACCGCATCCCAATCCAGCAAGACCAGGTCGGCGAGTCCCCCAACTGCAAGCCGTCCCAGTGGAGCGTCCGCGCCAAATGTGATGTCGGCGGCGATGTCTGCGCCCATCCGCCACACCGTCTCCGCGCTGAGGTCCTCCGAGGCCATCCCACTCAGATTGCCAGTAGTCCAAGCCAACCGCATTTCACGCAGGAAATCCTGGTCATCATCCAGCGTATGCCCGTCCAAGCCAATGCCGACTTTGACCCCAGCTGCCGCCATCTTGGCAACTGGCGCGATGCCGCTGCGCAGACGCAAGTTGCTGCTGATATTGTGCGCGACGCCAACGCCGCGTTCCGCCAGTAGCTCAATATCGTCATCTTCAACCCAGACCATATGCGCCAATGTGAGCCAGTCGCCCAAGGCGCCGATATCCTCAAGATGTCGAAGGAAGCTTTTGCCCCAGGTCTTATGGGCGAATATCCGCTGATATTGCGTTTCAAGCAGGTGCATCTGCACGCGCGTGTGCCGACTGCGCGCCCACTCGCAAGCCCGGATGATCAACCCATCGCTGCACCATTGACCGCCAGCCGGGCTGACCTGAATATGTACCCGATGCCGCTCGCTGTCGTGCGCGCTGTTATACAGATCCTCCAATATCGCGAAATATTCGGCCGCGCTCAAGTCGATGCCATTTGCGTCGCGCGCGGCTTCACGCAATGCCGGCGGAAGCATGTCGAAAAACCGCTGGCGCTCGGCATATACAAGCTGATTCTGATCGACTATCGGCGGATGCATGGCCACGCGAATGCCGGCCTCGGCATAGCCGCGAAGCGACTCGGGCAGCTCAGCCGCAAGTTCCGACCAGGAGTTTGGATTGTGACTGTGAGCGACAGCTGACACGCCCGAATGAAGCAACTGCAACCCGGAATACAGCGCCGTCAGGTAAGGCGGAATACTAGGAAGAATTGCAAGCCGGCTCAGCCATAGTTCGAGAAAACTATCCTGAACACCCAGCGCCAGCGTTCCCAGGCCGCGTCCGTGGTCATGCGCGTTGGTGAGTGCGGGCGCGAGTACATAGCCGTCTCCGCCTGCCTTCTCCGCCTCTGGATAGCGCGCGACCAACTCTGATAGGGCGCCGGCGTCAACAATGGTTTCCCCGTCGACGCAGATCGCGAGATCTTCCAGCGCGACGCCATCACGCAAGGTATAGCGCGCATGAATGATGGTGGGCATCAGGCGAAAAGGCCCGCTTGCTGGCCGCCATCGAGTACAAATACCTGACCGGTGATCATCCTGGCGGCATCAGAAGCGAGGTATACCGCCATCTCCGCGACTTCTCCCGCGCCGATCAGCCCGCGCAGCGGCTGATACTGTTCCAAAAACGCGTCTCGCGCCGTCGCTGGAAAGCCTTCATTCAAAGGCGTATCGACATAGCCCGGGCAGATGACATTGCAGCGAATGTTGTCCCGCGCGTAATCGAGAGCGATGGAACGCGTTAGGTTGATAACGCCGGCTTTGGCGACCGAATAAGCCGCTTTGTTTGCGGCGGCGCGAATACCGAAGGTCCCGGCCGTATTGAGGATAACACCGCCACCCTTTTCAATCATCCGGGGTAGCGCGTAGCGGGCGGTCAAGAAGACCGACTTCAAGTCGATATTGAGGCACTCGTCCCAGTCAGTTTCGCTGATATCGGTGACGCGCCCGGAGGGGCTGAAGCCCGCGTTATTAAATACGATATCGAGCGCGCCCAATTCAGTTACCGTGTTGTCAATCATGTTGCGCACGTCGGCGCTGAGGGAGACATCCGCGCAAATGGCGATCGCGCGGCCGCCTTCGGATTCAATTTGGCGCGCCACCGCTTCCGCCTTCGCCAGAGTCCGATTCGCCACCGCCACCAGCGCGCCTTCGCGGGCAAAGGCATAGCAACTGGCCGCGCCTATGCCCGAACCGCCACCGGTGATCAGCGCCACCTTATCCCGCAACTTCACGCCGCGCGCCTCGCCGATGTCGCCGACATCGTTTCGAGCTTAATTGAGCATCCAGCCGCCGTCGACAAAGATCATTTCTCCGGTGATATAGCGTGACTCGTCCGACGCCAGAAACAGCGCCACATCAGCGACATCTTTCGGTTCGCCCAAGCGGCGCAGCGGTATCGTCGTGTTCGCCCAGCGTTCGTTGTCTTCCTGGCTGGGCAGCATGGGCGTATCAATGATTCCGGGCGCCATTGAATTGGCGCGTATCCCGCGCGGTCCGTATTCCAGCGCGATGCAGCGCGTCAAGGTCGCGACCGCGCCCTTGGTCGTGCAATAGGCCGATGAATCAACGAAGGCGACGGCTGCGCCGATCGAAGCCAGGTTGACGATCGTCCCTTTGATCTCAGTCCGCAGCCAGTGGCGGATCACGATTTGCGAGACGAGAAACACGCCTTTGACGTTGACCGCCATGATGCGATCGTATTGCTCATCGGTGGTCTGCTCAAAGGGCGCGTTAAAAAAGATGCCGGCGTTGTTTACCAGAGTGTGTATCATGCCAAACTCGGCCATGCCTTCGTCCACGAGTTGTTGAACCTGCTCGCGCGCAGCCACATCCGTTTGACGCGCGAGCGTCCTGGCGCCAGTAGATTCCGCCTCCGCGGCGACAGCGCGCAGGCTTTCCAGATTCAGGTCACAGAGTACGAGATCCGCGCCTGCCGCGGCGAAGCGGAGAGCGATCGCGCGCCCGATGCCACGAGCTGCTCCAGTGATAAGCGCGGTCTTCCCAGCCAGGCGTCCCATGATCAAGCCGATTCGATATAGCCGATGACCTCGCCAACCGGGACTTCGTCATCGACTTCGCAGCTCAATTCCACCACGACGCCGCCAGCCGGCGCTTCTATTTCCGTGCTGACCTTTTCCGTCTCAATCACGACGATGCCATCGCCTTCGGCGACCGAATCACCCTCCGCCACCAACCACTCGACGATCAAGCCTTCTTCCATCGTCATTCCAAATTTCGGCATGTAAATTGGAACCAAAGACACGATTTTCTCCTAAACAATTCACCAGCGAGCCGCCCGCTTCAAGCCAAAGTTCGGCGCACGGCCGCAATCACATCCGCCGCCGACGGAAGGACCGCCTTCTCCAGGACCGGACTGAAGGGCATCGGCACATTCCTATTGGTGACGCGCTGCACGGGCGCCTTAAGCTGATGAAAAGCTTCTTCAGCCACTGTCGCCGCCCATTCGCTGGCGGCGCTGCAAGTCGGGAAACTCTCGTCTACAGCCACGAAACGACCCGTCCTGGCGACGCTCTCCAGGACCGTTTCCTTGTCCCAGGGCGACAGACTGCGCAAGTCAATCACTTCCGCCTCGACGCCCTCGGCCGCCAGTGTCTTGGAAGCCTCCAGCGCGGTATACACGGTTGGACCGGCGGCGCAGACCGTGACATCGCTTCCCGCGCGCTTCATATCTGCAAAGCCAATCGGTATCGTATATTCGTCAGCGGGCACTTCACCGCGCTTCCCGCCGAGCGAGAGCGAATGCAAGAATAGAACCGGATTGTCATCGCGAATGGCCGACTTAAGCAAGCCCTTGCCATCGTAGGGGGTGCTCGGCATTAGCACTTTGATCTGGGGCATGTTCATGAAAAACTGCTGAACCGCCTGACTATGATGATGCCCAGCACTGCTGCCAGCGCCATTTTGCACCATAAAGACCAGTGGCGCCTTGGTCTGCCCGCCGTACATAAAGCGCATCGCACCCGCTTGATTGGCGATCTGGTCGAAGGCGAGATAAAGAAAGGTGCCGAACATCAGGTCGACTATTGGCCGCAATCCGGTCACGGCCGCGCCAATCCCGGCGCCGGCCACCGCCAGTTCAGATATGGGCGTGTCGATGACGCGCTTGTCACCGAATTCGGCGTGCAATCCACGCGTGCTGGGAAAGACGCCGATTCGCACATCCTCGCCGATGAGGAAAACGCGCGGGTCGCGCCGCATCTCCTCGCTCAAGGCTTCCTGAATCGCCGCCACATAGGTTTTACGAGGCACTCAATTGCTCCCGGTCAGTCGGCGTCAAACTATACCCATAAGTCTTCATAAAGCGATTCTATTTCGGGCTCGGGGCTGTTGCGGGCGGCTTCGACCGCTTCGCTCACAAGCTGAGTTATCTCGGCATCCAGCGTTTCTAATCGCTCGGCCGGCAGAATATTGTTTTCGCTAAGATGCGTATGCAACAGCAGCAGCGGGTCCTTCGCCTGCGCAGCCGCCGTTTCCGCTTCGTCACGATAGGTCTGCCCGCCCAAGAAGGCTTCTTCGCCCTCGGCATGGCTGCCGCGCCGGTGGGTCTTCGCTTCGATCAAGGTCGGTCCACCGCCGCCGCGGGCGCGCTCCACCGCCGCCCTGGTTGCGCGGTACATTTCGAACGCGTCGGCGCCATCGGCGACCACGCCAGGGACGCCATATCCGATTGCGCGATCGGCGATATCAATGATATTCATTGCCTTGACCGCTGGCGTGAACTCGCCATAGTGGTTGTTCTCGCAGACAAAGATCACGGGCAGCATCAGCGTTGACGCGAGATTCAACGATTCGTGAAAACTGCCTTCGTTGGCGGCGCCATCTCCAAAGAAACAGACCGACACGCGATCACTGTCCGTGTACCAGGCGCTCAAGCCAGCGCCAACGGCAATGGGCAGGCCGCCGCCGACAATGCCAATTGCGCCCAACATGCCGATCTCAAAATCAGCGATATGCATGGAACCGCCCTTGCCTTTGCAATAGCCGGTCGCCTTGCCGAACAGCTCGGCCATCATGCGCTTGATGTCGCCGCCTTTGGCGATCACATGTCCATGACCGCGGTGCGTGCTGATGATGGTATCTTGGTCAGTCAGGGCGGCGCAGACACCGGCAGCGACCGCTTCCTCGCCGATATAAAGGTGTACGAAGCCCGGCAACTGACCCTGACGAAACAGCCGGCCCACCTCTTCCTCGAATCGGCGGATGCGCAGCACCCGTGTGTAAATGTCGACCACAACGTCAAGGGGAATGTCTTGATGATGCATTGGACCTCCTCAAGTTAGCAAGGCGCCAGCAGCCAGCGCCAATGCCTTTGTTGCAGTGACCACTTGGCCCATGCTAACGCACTCGTCGACCATCGGCCAAACAGGGATGAATCCGGGTCCATACTCGACGCAGGTGATGCCGACGCCCTTGAAATGACAAGTATCGGCGGTCGCTCCAATACGATGGCCGGCGCCGACGCGCGGCTCAGCGCCTGTAACTTGCTTGTGCGCCGCGATCAATTCTCGGACCACCGGCGCATCCAGCGCAGTCGCTTCACGTGCCGGCATATTGGGCTGCTGTTCACTTTGCGGTATCAGCAACTCGTACGCAAACTCGCCGTCGGCCTGCCTGATCTGCTCAAGGCGCGCCTGCATGTCCTCGCGCACCGAGTCCTCCGTCATGCCCGGTACGATCCGCAAGTCAAACGCGACGGTCGTCACATCCTGGTAGTGCTCAATGTCGCGGATCGCCATCGACGGATACCCCGGGATCAAGGGATGCGGCTGATAGCGCAGCCAGCCGCCATCCTGCTGGCGCGGGATCTGCACGTAGGAGGGACTGAAGGCGTCAATGACCTTGATCACTTTCTCGATTGGATTCACATAGGGCACGCGGTGTTTGAATTCGCCGAGCACCCGTATCACCCCTTGTACATACCCGACCGAAATCAAGCCGACATCCAGGTTTCCCGCTTCGGTGACGATGCAATAATCTGGGCGGCAGCCGCTCTCGATCAGATGCAGCGCGCCCACGCCGCCGCCAGTCTCGGCGACGACGCAGGCGACGATCAAGTCGCCCTTGAGCGGCGCCCCCGAACGTCGAATCGCCTCCGCGGCAATCAGCATCGAGGCCAAGCCAGCCTTCATATTCAGCGCGCCTAAGCCATAGATCATGCCGCCGTCAATCGCGGCGCCAAATGGGTCGTAGCGCCATTGGTCGCGCCGGAATACCTCGCCATTCCAGTCGCTTGTGTCGGTGTGGCCGCATAACATCAGCGAGGGACCGCTGCCGTCGCCGCGCAGCCTGCCTATCGCCTGATAGGTTGCGCTGCCATCACGCAATGGCACTTCTTGAAGCTCGACATCAAAGCCGCGTTCCGACATCCATTGGGCGAGCCAGCGCCCGATGGCGGACTCCCGCCACAAAAACGACGGGATTCTAATCAGTTGGCGCGTCAATTCGATGGCGTCTTGATCTTGAATATGCTCAAGGATGGCGGACATCAGCTCTACTCAGCGTCGACGATCGCCCAAACGTCAAAGCCAACTTGAGCGCCGCCCCACAATTCCCTCACGCCGATGGTATTGCGGGTGGGATAAGGTTCGCTGAAGTACTCGCAGTAGATGGCATCCATTTCGTCAAAGCGCTTGATGTCGGTCAGCGAAACATTGACCCGGATGACATCGGCCAGGGCGCCGCCGGCCTGTTCAAGCACCGCTTTGATATTTTCGAGCGCTTGGCGCGCTTCCGCCTCGAATCCGCCGCTGACCAGTCCAGAGCCGTCAGGCGCTGTGCCAAGATAACCCGATGTCACCAGCAGGTTGCCCTGCCGCAGGGCTTGACTATAGCCACTCGTGGGGACTGGCGCTTTATCGGTCAGGACGACATTCAAGCGCGCCATCGCTTATGCTCCGTTCTACGCATCGGCGCCGGACCTTTCCCGCGCCTCCGCCAGGTAGTTGTAGATTGTCGAGCGGCTCAATCCCAGTTCCTCCGCGATCAGCGGCACGGCTCGCTTTACTTGGAAAGCGCCCTTCTCATCCAGCCGCGCGATGAGATCAATCTTGTGGTCCTTGGATATGATCGGCAGCTCGGCGCCAATCTCGTTGAGGGCTTCGCGCAAGATGCTGTGGATGGTCCGCTGAATATCGTCGGAAAGCGTCTCGCTAACCTCCGCTCCAGCGTCCACAGCCAGGAAATCGCCCAGGATACGGTGGATATCAGCGAAGGAGTTGATGTCCAGATTTATGCAGAAGGCGCCGTATGCCACCCCGCTTCCTTCGCGGAGGAACATCGTACAGGACTTCATGGTTTTGCCGTTGGGCAAGCAGGTCTGATAGTTGTGAAAGTCGCGTACAGCATCGCCGTTGCGCGCCTGCATCAGCAAGAGATCCGTGGCGCCGCCGCCAACCTTTCGCCCGCTTATATTGCCCTCTATATGGATGATCGAGCATTCGAGGTCGCTGAAATCGTGAATCACAACTTCGCAGTGCGGCGCGAAGAGCTTGGCGATGCCCACCGACATCCGCTTGAGCAGCGCAAAGGTCGCCTCTTTGTCGATCACGTTACCGGGATCGAAAATATTCATTGTGACATTGATTCCGTTGACTGCATCAACTTGCGATCCGTATTCACAAAATAGATTTGCAATTGCGCGCGCCATGATAAACAATATATCCAAGAATTATACAAACTGTAAAGAGATGGCGCAACAAATGTCCGCTGACCGAGATGCGAAGCAAGGCCTGCTCTATTCACAGAAAGGACCGCCAACCCTTGACGAGATGACCGGTCCGGAGGTCGAGGCGGCCTTGAGGGAGACGGATGTGTTGCTGCTACCCGTTGGCGCAACCGAAGCGCACGGCGCGCATCTCCCGCTCGGCACCGATTCCTTTGAAGCGCGGGAGAATTGCCGGCGGACGGCGATTCGCCTCGAGGCGCTTGGTTGCCCGGTCGTCATCGGGCCTGTGATCCCCTTCGGCGCCTCCAGCTTTCACCTGGATTTTGCCGGTACTATCAGCCTGAGTTCCAACACGATGATCTGCCTGTTGAAGGAAGTATGCCTGAGCTTGTACGAGACCGGGTTTCGCAAGTTCGCCCTCGTGCATGGCCATGACGGCAATCTTCCGGTCATGATGGTCGCGGCGCAAGATCTCGTCGACAGCACCGCCGACGCGCAAGCGATGGTGCTCAATTGGCTGACGCCACTCAGCAAGGTCTATCACACCATTCAGACTTCCAGCAAGCAAGAAGGCCACGGCGGCGAAGGCGAAACCGCCCGTATCCTGGTCACCCATCCGGAGTTGGTGCATTTGGATCGGTCGGTCAAACATCACGTCCCGCCAGCAGACATGCGCAAGATTCAAGGCGCCGAGCATATCAAGACCGGCGGCGGCATCTTCTACGCCACGCGCCGTTACAAAGAACACACACCCTACGGCCATATTGGCGACCCAGCGCTGGCAACCAAAGAGACGGGAGAAAAGGGCTACGATGTCATCGCTGAATGGCTTGCCCGGGTCATCGCGCGCGACTACTTTGATCGCGACATTGATCCGAACGAAATACTGCAACTCAATGATTAGCTGGGCCCGGGGTTTATGCGGGCGCGCTAGTGTAGACGAGCGACCGCGCAATGACAGGCCGCGCATGGATTGCCTGTTTTTTTTGACTTGCGACTTATACACGTTATAATCACGTCACTGATGGACAGTTTGTTGACTATCTGTACACAATGTACAAGAGCGCGAGCAAACTGAAACCACAGGCTGATTTGGTTTCGCAGGCAAGTTGTGATCAATAGAGAAAGGTATCGGCTCATGTCTAAACTTCGTATCTACAGCATAACACTGATAGTCCTCTTGTTGTTGATCTCTCTGGGGACGGCCACGGCAGAGGACCCGCAATATGGCGGCACGCTGGTTTTTGGCGCCGAATCAATGGGCGATTCATTCGACATCGGTTTCTGGCACGGCTTTGGCGGCGTACACGTGATTGACACCATCGGCGAAGGCTTGGTGCGCGCCGACTTTGAAAATGGC
>JAPOYS010000113.1:0-60474 GCA_026706455.1 Chloroflexota bacterium
CGGATCGCAATCTTCAACATTGTAGGCATAAGTCGCGCCCCATGCGTCTGCTACCCGCAAGCGCCAGTCGAACTTGTCGAAAGCGAAGACTTGTGACGCGCCCGCCAAAACTGCCAAGCGCGTGAGCAGCAGACCGACGGGACCCGCGCCGATGACAGCCACGCTGCTGGCCACGCGGATCTTGCTCAGGTCAATGGCGTGGATGGCGACGCCCAGCGTCTCCAGCAGGGGAGCGACCTCATCACTGAGCGCGTCCGGCAGCGGGAAGCAGTTGCGCGCGCAGACGTTCATCCGCTCGCGCAGGGCGCCATCTTCGGGGAAGAGCCCGTAGAAATAATGATGGGGGCAGAGATTGGGATGGCCCCGCTCGCACAGCTCACAGCGCCAGCAGGGCACGGCTGGCTCAACGGCCACGCGCTGCCCGATCCGCAAGAGCTGGTGCTCGCCATCGAGCGCATCCGCGCCGACCGCCGCGACGGCGCCCATGAATTCATGCCCGAGGACGAAGGGCTGGCTGACGACGGTGTAGCCGATGCGCCCGGTCTCGTACATGTGCAGGTCGCTGCCGCAGATGCCGACGGTTTTGATGTCCAGCGTAACTTCGCCGGGTGCGGGCGGAGGCGGCACTGGCTCGCTGGCGATGCGGATGTCTCTCGCTCCGTGCAAGCGCGCGACTTGCATAGTTCCTGTCCTTTGCGTTGTGATTGCTACATCAATCTAGCACTATCGCGCGGAAACAAAAAGAGGACGATTCTCATGAACCGCCCTCCGCTGAAATGCTGCGCTTGGTTGAGGCCGAAGACTATCCGTCGGCGGCATCCAAGGCCGCCTGCTGCTCTTCGATCATCTCGTCCGTGCAGTAAAGTTCGGCCAGGAAAGCCAGATCAGCTTCACGGCGCTCTTCCAGGCTCATCTCCGGCAGGCTGGGCGGCGTCCGATCTTGGGTGCTTTCGCCGCCTTCTATGACATAATCCGCCAGCGCCAGCAGTTCCTCCGAAAAACTGATATCGGCTTCCGCCGCCGCATCCAGGTTCAGCGCGACCCCGAGGCTGGGCAAGGCGTTAATGGCGAGCGAGGAAACATCAAAGCTGCCTTCCAAATGGGCGGCCAGCATGCGCCCGACCACGACGCCCTCGCGGTAAAAGTCATCGAAGCCAGCGCCGACATGCGCGCCGCGGTGGACATTGCCGACCGCCGGCGAATATACGGGCACGCCATATTGCGCCGCCGCTTCCGTGATGGCGGATAGCCCGCGGACTTCGAGAGCGCTGCTGGAGATCAGGATCGCTTCGACGCCTTTGTCCAGCAGCGTTTCCGCGGCGACTGGCACATCCGACAGGTTCGTTATGGGAGCGGCTTCAACTGCCATGCCCAGCGCTTCGGCATATTGCGTGATTTGCTCTAGCCCATTGACGCTGTTCGGCGCGGCCGCGTCCACCATTGTGCCGACCTTACTAATATCCGGCTGCTGCAAGCGCAGCAGAGACACGATCTGATCGAATGGCACCTGCGCCTGCGTCCCCGCGATATGCCGCGGTTTTAGGCAGGGCGCGTCGGCGATGCCCGCGGTGTAGGGCGCGGATACGATGCTGAAGAGGACCAGCGGCGGCTGCTCCAGGTCAAGCGTGAGATTGGCGGCAATCTGCGCCACCGGCGTCATCAGCGGCAGCAAGATATCCGCGCCGCGGTCCAGCGCGTTCTCGACCATGATATTGGCGGTTGGCAGGTCCATCCCGCCATCCCCCCAGATGATAGTGACGCGCTCGCCTGCCAGATCCTGTTCCTCATTCAAAAGGGCGCGCTCATCGGCGTTGATGAACTGGTAGGCTTGCAGCACATCCAGGATGCCTATTCTCGTCAGTTCATTCAGCGCTGTCCGCCCGAAGCGCAAGATGGCGATCGTCGGCTTGTCCGCGTCTTGCGCCAGGGCTAATGGCGTCATCAGCATAGACAGAGCGATTAGGACTAGCAGGGTTTTCCGAAACATTTTCCACTCCTTGAGTGATTCGATTACATGTGTACGGTTTATTCCGCCGCCGCGTCCAAAGCTGCCTGCTGCTCGGCGACCATCTCGGGACTGCACTGGAGCCCGGCGAGCAATTCCAGGTCGGCCGCCCGGCGCTCCTCGAGGCTCATCTCCGGCAGCGTGATTTCAACTTCCGGGTATAAGGCGGAGACGCCTTGCTCGGTCTCCCCGTTCTCGACGATGTAAGCCGCCCCGTCCAGCAGCGTCTGTGAGATCTCGACGTCTTGTAAATCGGCCGCGTCCAAATTGACGGCGAAGGCGAATTCATCGCTTTCGTAGATGCTGGTCGCGGCGATATCGATGTCCCCGTTGAGATGCGCGATCAACATATTGCCGGCGATGACGCCCTGTTTGTATAAGCCAAAGAAGCCGCCGCCGATCGTCCCGCCGCGATAGGCGTTCTGTGGCGCGGAAAAGACCACCGGCAGCCCATAGTCGTATGACAGCGTCAAGAGCAGCTGAAAGCCTTGGAAAGTGAAGATCGGGATGATGATCGCCTCCGCGCCCCGGTTCGCCAGGTTTTCGACCGTTTGATACAAGTCCTGCGTCGCCATGATGGTGTCAGCTTCGATGGTCAATCCCAGAGACGCGGCGATTTCTGTTATCCGCTGCACCCCTACTTCGCTGGCGCGCTGGGCGGGCGAGTAGATGGCGCCCGCCACTTTCATATCCGGATCTTGCATCAATAGCAACGGGACGATGTCTTCATAATTTGTTACCGGCACTGTACCGGTAACAAAGTCGGGCTTGACGCAGGGCGCTTGGGCGACGCCGGTGATGTACGGTCCTGAGGTCACGGTGAATATCAGCTTGGGCGGGTCGAGAAAATCGCGAATGGCAAAATAGGCGATTTGCGTCATCTGCGTCGTGAAGGTGATGAATACGTCAGCGTCTCGGTCGATGGCTTTGTCAATGATGGCGTTCGCTTCCATTCGGTCAAAGAGGGCGTCGCCATAGATCACATTTATATTCTCGCCCTCGATCGAGCGTTCATCGTCCAAGAGGGCGCGTTCCTCTTCGTTGATAAAGCCGTAGACCTGCAACATGTCCAGGATGGCTTTTTCGGCTAAGGCGACGTTCCTGGAATCGCCCCATTTCAACCATGCGACTGTCGGCTTGTCATTGCTCTGCGCCATGGCGGGCGGTGCATACGTCAGCAACGTCAAGGCGAGCAAGAGCACAGCAGTCCTTCTCATGTGGAACCTCCGGCAGCGCGATTCAATCTGTATCTAGTCTACTCTTCCGCGCGGGACTCATCAACTGCGTCGGGCCGCTCCCGCCAGAAATTCCATCAACGTTGGATATTGCGTACTTGTATGTAAACCGCGCGCTGAACGCCCACATGAGTCAGGAGCCTAACCCAGCAATTGAGCGTCGGAGAGTTCGGTTCCGTCTTGCAAAGAATGGAAACGATCAATCAAGTCCGCGGGCTTCAGGTTCCGCCGCTCTTCGCCGGCGATTTCGAATACAATCTGGCCTCGGTTCATCATGATTACGCGGTCGCCCAAATCGCAGGCTTGCTGCATGCTGTGCGTGATCATCACGACGCTGAGGTCGTTCGCTTCCGCCAGGTCCTGCGTCAGCGCGATCACCTGCTCGGCCGCGTTCGGATCCAGCGCGGCGGTATGCTCGTCAAGCAGCAGCAGCTTGGGCTGGGTCAAGGTCGCCATGACCAGGGTAATCGCCTGCCGCTGCCCGCCGCTGAGCAGAGCGACATCGGCGTCCAGTCGATGTTCCAAACCCAGATGCTGACGTTCCAATTGCGCAAAGAAGCGGGCGTCATCCGCCTGCTTGACATCACGGCGAAAACCGGCGCCGCGCCCGTGAATAGCCGCCAGCGACAGGTTCTCGCGGATGGTCAAGCCGGGGCAAGTGCCGAGGCGGGGGTCCTGAAAAACGCGGCCGATATCGTGGGAGCGGCGGAATTCGGGCGTATAGGTGATATCCCGTCCGTCGAGGGTGATGCGACCGCTGTTGGGCTCAACCGCGCCCGAAATCACATTGAAGAACGTGCTTTTGCCGGCGCCGTTCGATCCGATAACCGTGACGAATTCGCCTTCCGCTACCGAGAGGGAGAGAGCCTGTAGCGCGCGCACTTCGTTGGGTGTGCCCGCGTTGAAGGTTACCGAAACATCGTCGAGTGATAACATATTTTGACCTATCCGCCATGCCTCTGTCGATACGTCTTCCAGCGGTCGTAAAGTCTCGGCGTGCCCAGCGCCGCCAGCACAACCAGCGCGCTGACAAACTGAATGTCGGTGGTTGGCAGGTCCAGGGCGCTGAAGATCCAGGCGCGCGAAATATCGAAGATCAACATGCCGGTCACCGCCGCGATCAATAGCTGGCCGACCGTCCGCGGGCGCAGCAGCACCTCGCCGATGATCACGGCGGCCAAGCCGCGCACGATCAGCCCGAAGCCAAGACTGACATCGGCAAAGCCAAATTGCTGCACCACCAGCGAACCGGCCACGCCTGCCAGCCCATTCGCCACCATCAGACCGATTATGATCATCAGATTGTGATTTATGCCGGTCGCCCGCACCATCTGCGAGTTCTTGCCAGTCGCGCGGATCGCCAATCCGATTTCAGTGCGCAGAAATAAATAAAGGATCACGAGCACAACAACAACGATCATGCCGAATAGCATGATCTCCAGGAGGTTAGTAGATTGTCGGCGCATTTGATCGCCGAATTGCTCGACCAGCCAAGTGCGGAAGGCTTTGGAATGGCGGCTGATCAGCGTTTCCTGATTCAGCAGGGGCACGTTGCTCCGGCCCTGCATCACATGCAGGGTCACCGTATAGGCGGCCGTGATCACGATGATGCTGGCGAGCAGACCTTCGATTTTGAAGATGATGTCGATCAGGGCGGTCGCCATGCCGGTCAGCGCGCCGGCGGCGAATCCCATCAAAATAGCAAACTCGGGGCTGTGCCCGTTGACGATAAGGATGGCGCAAGCGGCGCCGCCGATGGGAAAAGCGCCGTCCACCGTCAGATCGACGAAACCCAAGACGCGGAAGGTCATGAAGACGGTGACGCCGGCCAAGGCGTAGCCCAAGCCCTGACCTATCGCCCCGATGTTGACGTTGCCGAGCGACATGAAGATCGCCACGATGATCGCCAGCAGGGCGCCTCGCAGTAGAAAGCCTCGATTCGCGCGCAAATCGGGCGCCTGCGGCTGGTTGGAGGCTGCTGTTGTCACCGTCATAAGGAGACGCTCCGTGGTCAGGTGTGGCTCAATTGACTGTTTTCATCTTAGGTTTAGTATATCGTAATCGTAATTTTCGTTCCAACGACGGCGGCGGGAAGTTGCGGCGGTCTTCACTTGGGCTTGCTTGCGCTCGTGTTCGACCCGGCGGGATGCGGCGCGCGTCGAGTCTATGCTATGTTATTATTGTCAGTCAATTGCTGAAGTGTTAGGCGAAGCGCCGTGGTTGAGAAACGTCCCATCGACAAGCTGATTATCAAAGGCTTTAAGTCCCTGCAAGATGTGGAACTTGAGCTGGGCCCGCTCAATGTGCTGATCGGCCCGAACGGGGGCGGGAAGAGTAATCTCACCTCTTATTTTCAGATGCTGCGCCGTATGGTTGAGGAAGACTTGCAACTGTGGACAGGGCTGCAGGACGGGGCAGATCGGATTCTGACTTATGGATCGAAGACAACACCTCAACTCGAACCTTACATTCAGTTTGGCCAGAACGCTTATTAGTTTTCTCTGGTCCCTGGCGCTGGGGATCGATTCCTGTTTGCAAGTGAACTACTGGTCATGCTCGGAAGGGATCGACAGCCTTATTCACTGGGTCGCGGTCACAATGAAGCAAAGCTCAAGTCGATGACGCGGCCCCCGGATGCCATAACGCTTCTTGGCGCGCTATTTCGAGTAGCGTCTTTAGGGACGCAAGTCATTGTGGCAACGCAATCCGTCTCGTTGCTGGACGAGTTCTCGATCGACGACTTGATTGGGGTGGAACTTAGCGATGGCGTTTCGGTTTTCAAACGCCTTAGCGAGGATGATTTTGCCTACTGGCTGGAAGACTTCTCAGTTGGTGAACTTTGGGACAAAAACGCGCTTGGCGGGGGTGTGCCCTAATGACTGCGGTATATGTCATTTGTGAAGGCCGCGCCGAAATACGGTTTGTAAAACACGTCTTAGCTCCGGTCTTGGGATCGCAGGAACTATTCCTGTACCCAATCAGGATCGGTACACGCAATCATAAGGGCGGCAATGTCTCGTTTGAAGGTTGCGGACAAACGTTCGAGACCAGTTGAACAACAGCCAAACTTCATATTGTTCCACCATGGTTGACTATTATGGACTTTCGTCAGGGAATGATGCCTGAGAATCTCAGCTGCGTTGTCGAAGAGATCGCCCCATTGGGGGCATTCGAAGCCTTTCTGATTTCCGGCCTTTGAAAACGGCTGGCAGTGAAAACCCGCACAGAGAATGTCGTGCTCAGGAATATCTGCTTCTGACACCGAGCGTATATCGCCTACAGGTAACATCCCAAAATTCTTGCGATAAAGTTGCCGCAATTCTCCGTCTATTTCGCTAGCAAATACACACTCGCATTCAAGGCTCTTGAGGGCCGAGTGAAAACCACCGAGACCGGCAAATAGATCTACGAATTTCACCTGCAACTAACTCTCTGTCGTTAGTGCACTTGTTACAATTGTAGTATTCTAGCTCAAATGCGTAAAATTGTGAAACAAAATAACGACTGGAGTTGCGTTATTACACCGCCACTTCCTCCAGCCGATGATACTGGCTCATGTAAAGCTGGTGATAAAAGCCGCCCATCGCCAGCAGTTCGTCATGCGTGCCTCGCTCGACAATCCGCTTGTCATTGACCACCAGCACCTGGTCGGCATTGCGGATCGTGCTCAATCGGTGAGCGATGACGAAAGCGGTCCGTCCCTCCAATAGCCGCAGCAACGCCTCCTGAATCTGAATCTCCGTGCGCGTGTCCACGCTGCTGGTCGCCTCATCGAGGATCAGGATGCGCGGATCAGCCAGGATCGCCCGCGCGATCGCCAGCAGCTGCCGCTGCCCCTGGCTGAAGTTATGCCCCTTCTCCGACACTTGCGTCTGATAGCCGCGCGGCAAGAGGTGGATGAAGCCATCGGCGTTCGCCAGCTTGGCCGCTTCGATCACCTCGGCGTCGCTCGCGTCCAGGCGGCCGTAGCGGATGTTCTCCATCACCGTGCCGCTGAAGAGAAAGGTATCCTGCAAGACGATGCCCAGTTGCTGGCGGATCGAATCCTGCGTCACCGCGCGGATATCAATGCCGTCAATGTAGATGATTCCCTCGCTGACATCGTAGAAGCGACTGAGCAAGCTGATGATGGTCGTCTTGCCGGCGCCCGTTGGCCCGACCAGCGCGATCGTCGCCCCCGGCGCGACATCCAGGCTGATATCCTCCAGCACCAGCGCGCCCGGCTCATAGGCGAAACTAACGCGGTCGAAAGTGACGGCGCCGCGGATATCCCGCAGCGGCTCGGCGCCCGGCGCGTCGGTAACGGACGGCGTCGCGTCAAGGACGGCGAATATGCGTTCCGCGCCCGCCAGCGCCGATTGCAACTGGTTGTACACCATAGCGATGCCGCGCATCGGGCGGAAGAAATTCATGATGTAGACGACGAAGGTCGCCAGCACGCCAACCGACACGATATCGCGCAAAGCCAGCCAGCCGCCCAGCAGCGCCGTCGCCGCCACTGACAGTATCATCATCGTCGTGAACATCGGTCCCAGCGCGGCTGTGATGAAATCAGCGCGGATGCCGACGCTGCGATAGGCTTCGCTCGCTTCCTGAAACTGCGCGATGGCGGCGCGCTCCTGCGCATAAGCCTGCACGGTGCGGATGCCGGTGATGTTCTCCTCCATCACCGCGTTCAGCAGGCCCAGGTTCTTCTGCATGCCGCGAAAAGCGACCCGCGTCCGCTCGGTCACTTGCCGGGTGATGTAGAGCATGATCGGCAGGATGATCAGTGTGCCGATCGCCAGCGGCAGATTCAGCAGCAGCATCGCGACCATGATGCCGCCCAGCGACAAGATGTTGGTCGTGAACTGGATCAGTCCGTTCGAGAGGATCTGATTGATCGTTTCGCTGTCGTTGCTGATGCGGCTCATCAGATCGCCGGTGCGGTGGCTGTCGTGATAATCCATCGAGAGCGCCTGAAAATGCCGAAAGAGCGCCGCGCGGATATCGGCGACGAAGTATTGGCCCACGCGCGTCATGATGATGCCGTGAACCGCCGTGAACAGACCCTGCGCCAGATACACCGCCAGCATCAAGAGGGCGATGGCGACCAAGCCCTCGAGGTCGGCGTGTATCACGTATTGATCAATCGCGCGCCCCTGCAGCGCCGGACCGATCAAGCCAAGCAGCGTGCCCAGGACCACCAGCAGCGCGACCAGCAGCAAACGACCATGGTAGGGCTTGAGATAATCCGAAAGCCGCAGCAGCGTGCCCCGCCGATCCTTCGCTTTCTCGCCCGTCGGTCGGCCGCCGCCGTGCCCGCCCATGAAGCGCGGCCGCGGGCTAGACGCGCCTTGATTAGTCACCGGCTCTCCAGTTCCGAGAATTCACAAAATTTTCTACCACCGAGTGCGCCGAGCACACCAAAATCTTTCACCACCGAGATCACCGAGTTTGTCGAGACCACCGAGATTGATGCATACACTGATTCGTTTGATACCTGACGTAAGAAGTCTTTCATTGAAGTTGATTAAGAGCCCGGTCTTCAGCTTCGCCGCCTTTAAGTAGGCGATTAGCTGAGCTTCGTGTATCGGAAGCAATTCCTTTACAGATTTCAACTTAACAATTACTTCTTCTTCCACGACCAGGTCGGCAGCCATTTCGCCGACATCTTCACCGTCGTAATGTACAGTAAAACGCTTCTGGCGCTCATAGCGAATTTCGCGACGTGTAAACTCAATGCATAGCGCATTTTCATAGATTTTTTCGTACAAGCCAGCTCCCAACTTGCTATGCACCGCCATCGCCGCGCCGATGATTCTAAATGTCAAATCGTCGCGTTTGTAACCGTCGACTGCTGCCATATCTGAATCCAATGTCTTTGCCTTATCTTTTGCCACCGAGTTCACAGAAGTAGTTCCAAGTTAGTCATGCGCAGGCTCACTAGAACTCTATGACAGGAGTGGGCAAGCCACCGGCTCGCCCCTACGAAGATTCGATTATTTTGGCAATTTCTTTGATGCTGTAATCATTCTCATAACTTTCTTGGTGTTACTGAGTTCACTTGAGTACACAGAGAAAATTTCCGTCGCCAGATTATTCTCTCGGTGATCTCGAAAATCTCGGTGTCCTCGGTGGTAAAAAAGCGTTACTTTCCATTAGCGCGCCACGTCGCCCAGCTGGGATTCGTAAATCTCGCGGTAGATGTGGCTGTCAGCCATCAGCTGCTGGTGCGTGCCGCGCTCGGCGATGCGCCCGTCATCGAGCACCAGGATCTGGTCGGCATGGGTGACGCTGGTGATGCGCTGCGCGATGATGAAGGTCGTGGCCTCCGCCGCCAGCGATTCGAGCGCGGACTGGATTTTATACTCGGTCTCCATATCGACCGCGCTGGTGCTGTCGTCAAAGACCAAGATGCCCGGCTGAATGAGCAAGGCGCGGGCGATGGCGAGGCGCTGCTTCTGCCCGCCGGACAGGTTGGCGCCGCCCGCTTCCACCAGGCTGTCGTAGCCAGCCGGCATCTGCATGATGAACTTATGCGCCTGCGCCGCTTGCGCCGCCGAGACCACCTCACCCAAGGTCGCCGCTGGCGCGCCAAAGGCGATATTGTCGCGCACGCTGCCGCTGAACAAAATCGACTCTTGCATCACCATGCCGATCTGCGCGCGCAAGGCGTCCACATCCCAATCGCGCACATCGACGCCGTCCACTGTCACCGCCCCGCCGCTGACATCGTAGAAGCGCGAAATGAGATTCACCAGCGTGCTCTTGCCCGAGCCGGTGGCCCCGAGCAGCGCGATCTGCTGGCCCGGCTCCGCGGTAAAGCTGATCTCGTGCAAGACGTCATCGCCGCTGACGCGATTCGAAGCATTCGCTTTGCCAGAATTGCGCCGGCTGTAGTGGAAGGACACATTCTCAAAGCCGACGCGGCCGCTGATCGTTGCCGCTCGATGCGGTCTCTGCGCGGCAGCCAGCGTCGGCTCGGTATCGAGCACCTCCAGCAGGCGTTCGGCCGAGGCTTCCGCGCGCGCCGCCATCATCAGCAAATTGCCCAGAAAGAGCAAGGGGCCCATGCCGGTCATCAAATAGTTGTTGAAGGCGATCAACTCGCCGACCGTGAGCCGATCGCCAATCACGGACGCGCCGCCAAACCAGAGCACCGCTACCGTGCCCACATTCGTCAGCACTTGCAGGACGGGCATGGCGACCGCAATCAACTGACCAACTTCTATATTTCTTTCGCGATAATCCAGATTGCTCTCGCTGAACTGATCGATTTCGAAGCGACCGCGCACAAAAGCTTTTACCACCTGAATGCCGGCCAGATTCTCCTGCACCAGCGTATTCAAAGCGCCGAGCTTCTGCTGCACAACCGTGAAGAGGCGCGTCGCTTTCATCATCAGATAGCGAATGTAGATGGCCGAGACGCCCGCCACGGCGAACATGATCAGCGAGAGCTGCCAATCCGTCAGCAGCAGCAGCACCATACTGCCGATGATCATCAGCAAGACGCGCAGCAGCAGCGACAAGCCCGCGCTGGAAAACATGCGCACCACATCGACATCGCTGGAGACGCGCGTCATCAAGCGCCCGGTTTGCATCTGGTCGAGATTGGCGAAAGATAGCGATTGAATGTGGCGAAACAAGGCGTGGCGGATATCAAAAGCCAGCCCCTGCGAGACAACCGCGCGGCAGTATCCTTGCCCGAGCGTGCTCAGCGCGCCAATCATGGCGGCGATGAACATCCAAAAGGCGCCCAGCGCGATCATGTCCCAATCGCGCGGCTGTATGCCCCGGTCGATGATGAATTGCAGCAGGCGCGGCACGCTGAGCTCCATGGCGACGGGAAGCACGGTCGTCCAGAAGCCAAAGAAGAGAAACCAGGCATAGGGCCGCATAAATTCAAATGTGCGCAGAAGGGACTTCATGCCCTCAGTCTACCCGTGCTGGCGGCAGGTGTGTAGGGGCGAGGCTTGTCTCGCCCGATTATCTGAAACGGCCTATGTGGGCGACATGGTATGTCGCCTCTACAATGCGCATTTGGCGGGCGCGCGGGCGTTTGACCCGCTGTGTCGGCGGTCAGTGTCTACGCGACCTACGCGCAGCGCCGAAACGCCCCTACAACGCAATTTGGCGGGCGCGTGCGCGGACGACCCCACGCGCGCGTAGGGGCGAGACGGTGGCTAGCCCGAATGAATTGGAGCGACCATTCCTAATTTGATAGTCCCATACGATACATATAATCACTATGGTGAACCTGACTATGGAAGCAGCATGATGGCGATCACGCTGAAAAATGTTGCTTCGGTCGCCGGCGTCTCGACAGCGACCGTCTCCAGAGCCCTCGCCGGCAGCGAACGGGTAGCGCCGCAAACCGCCAGCCACATTAAGACAATTGCTGAGGACCTGGGTTATCGCTTTGACAACGTCGCCCGCGCCCTGCGGCAAAAGCGCAGCAATCTCGTGGGCATGGTCGTCCCCGATTTCGCCTTCCCTTACGTCCAGGAACTGCTCGTCGCGCTCAATCAGGAGCTCTTCCAGGCTGAACTCGTGCTCGCCTGCGTCTCGTCATTCGGCGCCCTTGATCGCGAATTGGCGCAGGTCGAACGACTGCTCGGGCAGCGCATCGACGCGCTGCTATTGATGCCGGTCGATCCTGTTGGCAGCGCGGCAGTTGTCGATATCGCCCGTGCGGAAGAGGTGCCGGTCTTCCAGCTATTCCGCCGCGTACAGCACGCGTAAACCCTCGACTTTCT
Source organism: Chloroflexota bacterium (assembly GCA_026706455.1). Taxonomy (GTDB): domain Bacteria; phylum Chloroflexota; class Anaerolineae; order Aggregatilineales; family Phototrophicaceae; genus UBA6055. Next base: position 11,979 of record JAPOYS010000113.1, read on the forward strand.
GCTGGATTACGACGCCGCTTTAGCCTTTGCCATCCGCAGCATTGCGCCGGGCGCGATACGCAGATTCGTATACGTGGACGACGACCCGTCTTCCGCCGGCGAGGACAAACGCAGCGCCGCCCGGCGCCTAGCGAAGCAATTGCCAGGCGACAGCCTTTTGCAGATCAAATTCCGCAGGCTCGGCACAAGGCTGGAAGTCTCATGCGAAAGCGCGCTGCAGAATCTGAAACGCGAGCCCGCTCCCGATCTTATCGTCGTCAGCAGCAATGAGATATTGCCCCAAGTGGTCGATTTTGTAGAAGGGGATTCATCGGAGCCCTTAGGACCGCCCATCCTTTGCCTGGCCGTCACCGACCCGACGCCGGTATCCGAGAGCGCGTCGATTGTTTCGCTCGAATTTCCAATGATCGGAGTCGCCAAAGATATCGTTGTACAGATTGACGCCTGGATGAATGACGAACCCGTCCGGCGGGAAACTGTGCGGATGCAGCCGATCCTCAATTTGAGTCATCGCTAATCGGCGGCTCTGTGACGCGGGCGAGTCATCGCCTCGCCCCTAGGCGCAGACTTTTGGGCGCGGGCCAATCACAGAAGTAGAACCAATTAAAGTAATGCAAATTTCACTAAAGCAACGATTGTAGGGGCGACATATCATGTCTCCCAAAACCACATATCGCAGTGGCGGCGGGCGACCAGATTGGGCGCCCCTACGAGGCTCGCTTCTTTCGCATGACTAACTTGGAACTACTGAGCCGCCCCTAGGCGCCCAGGATTCTGGAGGCGCAGTTCTGTCGATGTGCCGTCCGAGCTGATGAATTGCCGCGTCGGCCTCCGGTACTGTACCAGCGAAGAATTGAAAGCTGTGCGGCATGAGCGGGAACAGATCGTAGCGCAGCGGCGCGCCCTCAGCGCGAGCCAGCTCTTGCAAGCGCGTCGAATCGTCGACGAGCATGTCATGTTCCGCCCCTTGCAGGTAAATCGGCGGCAGGCCGCGCAAGCTGCCATAAATGGGCGAGGCGTAGGGATGGGACAATTCGTCGGCGTCGGTCACGTATAGATTGGCGAAAGCTTCGAGGCTTGTGTGCCTCAAGAAAAGCGCCCGCTCCCGATTCCTTTCGATCGATTCGCTCCTCAAAGTCAGATCCAGCCAGGGGCATAGCAGCGCGAGACAGGCGGGCAGCCGCCGCCCCTCATCCCGCAGTTTCATCGCCGCGCTCAGCGCCAAGCCACCGCCAGCCGAATCACCTGCGAGAACAATCGCGCCATCGAAAAACTCGCGCGACTCGGTGAAGCGGCGCGTGAAGGCGGCGCATTCTTCCAGCGCTTGGGGAAAGGGATGCTCCGGCGCCAGGCTGTAATCGGGAATAAAGACTTCCGCGCGACAGGCGGCCGCGATATGCCCGGCGAAGCGGCTGTGCGTCGCGGGCGACATCAAGGCGAAGCCCCCGCCATGCAGGAAGATCAGCTTGCGGCGCGGGTGGCAATTGGCTGGCCGAGCCACGATCGTTCGCAAGCCGGCGATCGGCCGCTCGTCAAATTCGACCTTTGTGGGTTCGCCCGTCAAAACGCCGGCATGACTCGAATTGCGCCGCTCTTGCTCCAGATTGAAGCCGCCGCTGGCTTCGTCTTTGGCGCGCCGGATTTCGTCGAAGAGCAGTTGCGCTTGCTCACTGAGCATAAGCCATATCTAGCTAGTCTGATAAATGATGATGGCAAGCCGACGGCGCGGACGGGCGACTCGGTGAGTCGCCCCTTCACATTGTGTCATATCACTAGCCGCCCGAATGTCGGCGATGGGCGAAGGCGCCGCGCAGAGTTACAAAAATCATCGTGGCGATGAAGGGAATCATCAATATGAATTGACGCGGGATATTGCTTTCGCCGGCGTAAATCTGGCTGTTGATGCCGACCGCGTCCGCCAAGCCGAAGAATAGCCCAGCCAGTGTCGTGCGGATCGGCTCGAGCGAACCGAAGAGAATCGCCGCTAAGGCGATGAACCCGCGTCCGTTCGTCATGTTTTCGCTGAAAGCCGCCAGCCCGCCAACCGACAGCTCCGCCCCAGCCAAGGCGCAGCAGAGCCCCGTGATGAGCATGGCAATCAATTTCGTGCGGCTGATATCGACGCCGGCCGCTTCAGCCGCGTAGGGATACTCGCCCACCGCCGCGATCTGCAAGCCCAGGCGCGAGCGCCGCAAGAGCAGCCAGACGATGAAGACAAAAACCGGCAGCAGCCAAGCCAGGATGGAAAGCTCCGACACAAAGGCGAGGAGCCCCTCCTGCGGTCCGACGACAGGCTGCGGCAAGCGCACGGCCGAGGTCATGGAGCCGCGCTTGTTGAAGAGCGCGTTCATCAGAAATGCGGCGCCGCCCACGCAGAGTGTCGTCAAGCCCAGTCCGCTGATGATCATATCGGCGCCGAAACGGTCTATCAAAAGCCAGTACACAAACGAGAGGATCAGATTCACTGCGATAGCGCCCAGGATGCCGAGCCAGACCGAGCCCGTCGCTGTGCCAAAAGCGACTGTGGCGAAGGCGCCTGCCAGCATCAGACCCTCGATGCCAATATGAAATATGCCGGCGCGCACCGAAAAGAGCCCGCCCAGCCCCGCGAATATCAGCGGCGCCGATAAGCGTATCGTTGTCACGACGAACTGTTCCATATCAGGTTTCTTCTACGCCGTTCCCCCGCCGACGCTGTATTAGGGCGACCCAAGGGTCGCGTAGACACTGACCGTCAGTCGCCCCTACAATTTCTGGCCTTGGTTCCGCCTGCGGCGCTGCCACAGGAACTGCGCCGTGATCAACAACGCGACCAACCCTTCGATAATGCGCAAACCCGAGCTCGGCAGCCGACTGACGATGGGCAAGAAGAGTATCGCCGCCTGCAAGCCGCCGAAAAACAGAGCGGCTGCGAGCGCGCCAGGGATACGCAGCATGCCCACGATGGCGACCACGATTGCCGTGAAGCCCAGGGTCGGCGTCGCGCCAGTGACCAGCCGCGCGCTTGGACCCAATACCTCCAGCGCGCCCGCCAAGCCGGCGAATGCGCCCGCCAGCAGATAGGTTGTGATATGAATGCGCTTAATCTGCAAGCCCTGCCAGGCGGCCACTCGCGGGCTGCTGCCGACCAGCCTGCTCTTCAAGCCGAAGGGGCTGCGCTCGATGATGATCCAGGCGAGTAGAGCGGCGACGACCACGATCAGGATCAACTCAATGGAGACGCCAGTCCCATCGGATAAGCGAAACATGCGATCGACCCGGGGCGTGGAGGCTGTTTCGCCGCGCGTCGCGTCATCCTTCAGCGGTCCCGTCGTCACCCACTGTATCAGCAGCGCGGCGATGAAATTCAGCATCAAGGTATTGATGACTTCATCCGCGTTGAAAAAGACTTTCAAGACGCCCGCGATCGCTGACCACAAAGCGCCCAAGATGATGCCGGCGAGCAAAGCCAGTGGAATCACCAGAACGGGCGGCCAGCCGGGCAGCAGAAGCGCCACCGACGCGGCGCCGAGGCCGCCGAGCAGAATTTGGCCCTGCGCGCCGATATTGAACTCGCCCGTTCGCAGCGTAATGATGATGCCGAAGCTGATGACAGCCAATGGAATCGCCCAGCGAATCGATTGCTCCAAAGAACCGGGCGCCGCGATAGCGCCCTGCCATAAGCCGTTGACGACCTCGACGATATCGTAACCGGCGCCGGCGAAGAGCGTAAAGCCGAGAATGAAAGCCAGCGCAATCGGCGAAGCGACGCGGAGGCCAATCGCCAGCCAGCGGCTCACCGCGCTGCTCCGATCATGCTGTCGCCGATGACTTGCATGTCAAACGGCGGCGCGTACTCGGCCATAATTTGCCCGCCGCGCATGACGCCGATGCGATCGGACAGGCTGAACAGTTCATCCAAATCAGAGGACACAAGCATGATGCTGGCGCCAGCCTGCCGCAGCTGGCGCAGAACGCCCCAAACGTACTGCGTCGCGCGAAAGTCCAGCCCGCGGGTCGGCTGCGCGGCGATCACGACGCGGGCGCCTTGCGCCAGCTCCCGCGCCAGAATCAGACGCTGCATATTGCCGCCGGAAAGAGAGCCGGCCGGCTGATCGAGCGATTCATACTGCACATCGAATGCTTCCAGCGCCAGTCGGGCGGCTTCTCGCATCGCGCCGATCTTTAGCGGACCAAAGCGCGACCGACGGAAATTCTCCGCGTTCCAGATTGTGACGTTCTCCCACAGCGCCAACGGTAAACTGAGGCCTTCGGTCACGCGATCAAAAGGGACGGCTCGCAGCCCGATTGTTCGCCGCTGATGGTGCTTCAAATCCGTGACATCCTGCCCAAGGAGCTCCACCCTGCCACTCCGCGCGGACATCAAGCCAGTCAACACATCCACCAGGCTCCGCTGCCCATTGCCTTCCACACCGGCGATGCCCAGGATTTCAGCCGATTCCAGCGCCAGCGACACCGCGGCCAGCGCTGGCTCCGTCTCTGAATGGCGCGTATTGACGCCAGCCAGCGACAGGTTGACCGTTCTAGTTTTGTCCGACTCGCGCGTTTCGGTTGCTCCCGCTGGTCCTTCGACTGAAGCGCCCTCGCCAATGATGAGATCGCTGAGCCGCTGTTCGCTGACCGCCGCGATTTCGGTCGGCGGCAGGACCAGCCGCCCGGCGCGCAAGACCGCAATCGTGTCGGCGATCGCCATGACTTCGCGCAGTTTGTGCAAGATCAGCAGCAGCGTCACGCCCGCGTCGCGCAGTTGCCGCAGACGCGCGAACAGGCGCTCGACGCCGCCGGGGGAGAGCAGCGCCGTCGGTTCATCCAGGATCAAGATCTGCGCTTGACCAGCCAACGCGCGCAGGATCTCCAGCGACTGGTTCGTTTCAATCGGCAAGTCGCGGATTTTCGCGCTCGGCGAGACCTTAATGTCGGCGCGCCGCAACTCGCGCAGCCAGGCGGACCTCAGCGCTCCGTATGAATAAAACGCGCCCGCGTATTTTCGGGCTGATACCAACTCCAAAGCCTCAGCCACCGTGAAGTTTGGCGGCAAAGTGAAGCGTTGGTGGACGATATCCAAGCCGAGCTTGCGCGCCTGCTGGACGCTGGATTCGCGGATTTCTTCTTCGCGGATCCAATAGCGGCCGCCCGCCGGCTGGATGATGCCGGCCAGGACGCGCGCCAGCGATGTCTTGCCCGCGCCATTCTGGCCGACGAGCGCATGGATTCTGCCCGCTTCAAATGCCAGCGATGTCGGTTGCAGCGCCTGGACATCACCGTAGGCGACCGCGATTTCTTCGCAGCGAAGAACGATTTCGGCGCTAGCCACCGTCGGCGTCCGCCGCCATTCGCTCTTGGTTGTCCTCTTCGACCACGAAGTCGCCGTTGGTGATGTCCTCGATCAACTGCTCAATGGTCTCCAGAGACGCTTCCGCTTTGGCGCGGCGCTCATCGCTGGTCGCTTCCAGGAAAGCCTCCGGAATATGGAAGCTGATCTCTCCCGACTGGACATTTCCATAGCGGAAGCCGCCGCGCGTCTCAGGATCCAGCGCCATCTCGATCTCTTGCATGATCGTCTTCTCCCACTCGATCAAGACGAGAATGGCGACATTCGCCGGCGCCTGCTCGACCAAGGGCGCGGAAGCCACCATCACCAGCGCGTCATTGTCCGATGCCGCTTCGACCACGCCGATATCGCTGGCGGCCGCGCCCGTGAAGATGAAATCGACGCCGCTGCTGTAGAGCCCGGCGGCCAGCTCGCGCCCTTTGACCGGGTCCTCGAAGGATTCGATGAAGACGGCCGTCGTTTCGATATCCGGATTGATCGAACGGGCGCCATCGGTGAAGGCGTTGAAGTCAGCCCAGGCGAAGGGCAACGGCACGCCGCCGGTATAGCCGAGCTGGTTCGACTCGGTCAAATGCGCGGCGTAGACTCCGCCGACATACGCGCCTTCAAAGAACTGATACTCCATCAGCTGGACGTTGTCCGGCTGCTCATCGCCGCTCGGCAAGCCGACGATCGTGATGAAGGTTGTATCGGGGAAGTCCGGCGCGATGAGCCAGGATGTCGCGCCCATGGCGTAAAATGTCGAAACAATAATGTCGACGCCGGTGCGCGCCAGGTTGCGCAGCGTCAACTCAAAGGTGGCCGGGTCGAGCGCCTCCAGGAATTGCGTCTCCACGCCATATTCCTCCGCCGCCATATCCAGACCCGCGATCAAGCCGTCGATGGGTCCGTTGTCGCCGGCCGCTTGCGTCGCCACCAGCGCTACCCGAACCGGATCATCTTGCGCCTGGCCTAGGCCCATGGCAAGCGCAAAGACCGCCAAGAGTAGCAACAGGCGCATAATTCGCTTCGTGAAGATCTTCATTCTCAATCTCCCGAATGACTAGAATGCAATCGATTACATTTTATCAGGTCGAACGCGCAGGGCAAACTTTGGGGGCTGGATGCGTTGGCGGGCCAGCCGCCGTCTCGCTCCTACGGTTCGTTTTGGCGTTGTCGGGCGAGCCAAGGCTCGCCCCTACGCAGATCGATAGGTGGACTGCCGGGCATAGAGCGCAGCGCCGAGCAAACAGGCGTCATCGCCCAGCGCCGCCCGCCGCAAGAGATTTGACCGCAGAAATCCGGCGTGCAAGACATGTTCGCGCAATACTTCGCGCGCCGGATCCAGCAGCAAATCGCCGAGCTTCATCACGCTGCCGCCAAGGACGATCGCCGCCGGATTGAAGAGATGCAGCAGATTGACCAGTCCCAAGCCCAGCCACTCGCCCGCTTGCGCCACCACCGCGCGCGCCAAAGGATCGCCAGCAGCAGCCGCCTCGCCGACAGCTTGCCCATCGACCACTTTCTTGGCGCGCAGGCTTGACGGCAAATCGGTCGATTTCAATCGCTGCCGAGCCCAATAACCCAGCGCCGTCCCCGAAGCCAGCTCCTCCAGCCGCCGCAGGCCCCCGTCCGGCAAGGTCAGACGCATGTGACCCGGCTCAATTGCCAGCCCGTCCGCGCCCGTAAACAGCTCGCCCTTGATGATCGCGCCGCCGCCGATCCCGGTGCTGATCGTCAGATAGATCATGGGGTCGGCCGCCTGCCCGGCGCCGAATGCCCGCTCAGCCAAGGCGCCTAGGTTGGCATCGTTTTGCACGAAGGCGGGCGAGCCGCCAAACGCGCCGCTCAAGGCCTGCCCAATCGGCACATTGGACCAGCCGGGCAAGGTCTCCGCCTTGATGATTAGGCCCGCGGCCGTATCCAGCGGACCGGGCGCGGAGATGCCGATCGACGCCGGTTGGCCGCCGGCGCTCGTCAAAGATTTTCCCAAGTCAATCAAGCGATTGAGGACGATGTCGGGTCCATCGCTGACGCGGCTGAAGGTCTCGGCTCGCTGGAGCAGCCGCAGTTTATCATCATAAAGGGCGGCGCGGCTGCGCGTTCCGCCGAAGTCGATAGCCAGGTACGCGCTCATAATTGATTGACAAATTCGTAAAGGTCGCGGTCGGGCGGCGGCTTGTCCCCGCCGGGCAGGCGCCCTGGATGCAGCAGGACTGCGCCGGCGCGCGACACTACCAGGCCACCCTGCGCGCCCGCCTTGAACGCGCAGTAGGCGACTCGGCTCATGTCACGCGCAACAACACGATCGCGCTGAGAAGCGTCGGCGCCGCGCTGCGCGTGGCCGAGGGCGCTGTAGCGAATGCGAATGCCGGCGCGCTCGGGAATCTCCGCAACCAGCCGGTCGATCTGCGGGTAAGCTTCCGACAGCAGGACCAGCGCGTAGCCCTCCTGAGCGACGATGCGCTTCAAGCGCGAAGCCAGCCAATCCAGCTCCAGCGGATACTCGGGCAGCAGCGCCAGGTGGGCGCCGCTCGCGTAGGCAATCGCCAGCGCCAGATGCCCGGTCGGCGCGCCCAATGTCTCCAGCATGAAGATCCGCCCCGGCAGCGCGGTCGCCGTCGCCCGAATGCCCTCGACCGCCTGTATTGCAAAGTTGCAAGCCGAGTCATGCCCCAATGTGTAGTCCGTCCCTGGCACGTCGTTGTCGATTGTGGTTGGCAAGACGAGGTGGGGAATCCCCCACGCTTCGAGCAGTGGACCGGCAAATCGAATTGTGCCATCGCCGCCGAAAAGCAGCAGGTTATCAATTCTGTGCCGCGCCACGACAGCCTGGAGCCGAACGCGGGCGTCGCTTTCCTGCAGGACCGGGCTGCGACTGGACGGCAGGATGGATCCGCCGCGCCCGACCAGTGTCTGCAGCGAGCGCAAGTCTATCGCCGCCAGGCGCCCATTGAGCAAGCCGACAAAGCCGCCAAGCGCGCCCACAACTTGATCGCCCTTGCGCGCCGCCAGTCGGGCATAGCAATCGATGGCTGCGTTGATGCCGGGCGCGTCGCCGCCGCTGACTACGATGGCTGTTTTCATCTGCCAGGATGTCCGTCCTGTCGCATTGCTGGCTCACATGATGATACCGTATTCCCATGGGGGCTGTAGGGGCGAGCCGGCGGCTCGCCCGTACGCACAGTAGCACAGTAGAATGTAGCGTCGCGGCTGGCGACCTGATGGAGCGCCCCAAGATCACGCGCTTTAGAGTACAGATTGCCCATTTGCCGTTCATTTTGCGCTCCCTCGCCAGCGCCGTTTGCATCTGACGCGCGAATGCGATAAGTTAGTCTGGCGAGCCGACAACCTCGCTCTCCGTTTTGTTTGCATTCGTTTAGTCAAGTTGAAGGAGCATTACCGTGAAAAAACTTCTCATTCTCATGACGCTTGCGCTTTTGGCGCTCAGCCTCATGCCCGGGGCTTTCGCGCAGGACGATGGCTACACCATCGCCTTCGTTCCGGGCGTCAACCCAGATCCCTTCTATATCACCATGAGCACGGGCGTCTATCAAGCGGCGACCGACCTGGGCCTCACGGTCATACAGCAGGATCCCGAGCGTTTCGATGTCACCGTCTCAGCGCCGATCATCGAAGCCTTGATCGCGCGCGGCGATATAGACGCTCTGGTCACCGCGCCCAACGACAAGGAACAGTCGATACCGGTGCTGCAAGCGGCGCACGATGCCGGCATCGTCGTGCTGACGGTCGACACTTTCATCGGCGATGGCAATTACGCCGACGGCGAAGTCACCTTCCCGATTTCCTACATCGGCTCGGACAACACGCAGGGCGGTTACATCGCTTGCTCGGCGCTGGCTGACAAGCTGGGCGAAGGCGCCAAGATCTACGTCACCAACACGCGCCCGGGCATCAGCACGACCGACCAGCGCGAAGAAGGCTGTCTGGCCGCGGCTGAGGACAATGGCTTAGTCGTTGCCCGCGTCGACTACAACGAGAACAGCGCTGATACCGCGCAGGCGCAGACAGCCGCCGTTCTGCAAGCCAATCCCGATATCGTCGGCATGTTCGCCACCAATACCTTCGGCGCGCTGGGCGCGGGCACAGCCATCCAAAACGCCGGCTTGCAAGGCGCGGTCGAAGTCGCCCTCTTTGACGCCAGCGAAGAAAACATCGGCTTTTTGAAGGACGGCATCGTCTCGCTCGTCATCGCCCAGAAACCGGCCGATATGGGTTATCTCGGCGTCGCCCTGGCCACCGCCTACCTCGATGGCGTCGGCAGCATCCCGGCTCGCATCGGCACCGGTTACGCCGTCATCACCGCCGACAACGTCGATGACCCCGATGTCGCGCGCTTCATCTACACCAGCAACACCAGCGATCCGGCGTCCGCGCTTGATGACAGCTACAATCTGGCTTTCGTGCCCGGCGTGAATCCCGATCCCTTCTACATCACCATGTCGCGCGGCGTATATGGCGCGGCGGGCCGCCTGGGCATCAACGTCATCCAGCAGGATCCGGAACGCTTCGACGTCACCGTCTCGGCGCCGATCATCGAAGCGCTGATCGCCCGCGGCGACATCAACTCGCTGGTCACCGCGCCCAATGACAAGGAGCAGTCGATCCCGGTGCTGCAGGACGCGCATGACGCCGGCATCCCGGTCTTGACGGTCGACACATTCATCGGCGACGGCAACTACGCCGACGGCGAGGTCACCTTCCCCTTGAGCTATATTGGCTCGGATAACGTAGAAGGCGGGCGCATCGCCTGTTCGGCATTGGCGGACAAGTTGGGCGAAGGCGCCAAGATCTACGTCACCAACACGCGCCCGGGCATCAGCACGACCGACCAGCGCGAGGAAGGCTGCCTGGCGGCGGCTGAAGCCGGCGGATTGATCGTCGCCCGCGTCGACTACAACGAGAACAGCGCGGATATGGCGCAGCAGCAGACGGCCGCTGTCTTGCAGGCGAATCCCGATATCGTCGGCATGTTCGCCACCAATACCTTCGGCGCGTTGGGCGCTGGCGCGGCCATTCAGAACGCCGGCTTGCAAGGCGCGGTGGAAGTCGCGCTTTTCGACGCCAGCGAAGAGAATATCGGCTACCTGCGCGATGGCATCGTCTCGCTCGTCATCGCCCAGAAACCAGCCGATATGGGTTACCTGGGCGTGATCGCGCAGGTCGCCAACTTGCGCGGCGTAACATCCATGCCGGCGCGCGTCGGCACCGGTTACGCGGTCATCACCATCGACAACGTGGACGATCCGAACGTGGCGCGCTTCATCTACACGGCCGGCTAGCTGTACGAGTAACCCCCACCCCAAACCCCTCCCCCAAAGTGAGGGAGGGGCTTTAAATGCGCGGATCTGCGGATAAATCTCTCCTTCCCTCTTTATGGGGGAAGGGGCCGGGGATGGGGGAAAGCAACTCCATGACGCGCGTAACGCTCCATGCCAGACCACATGACCCCCACACGTGCATCTCTCGCCAAGCGCCCGAACCTGATGGTCGGCACGCTCTGCGTCACCTACGGCCTGTTTTATCTGGGCCGCGTGAACATCAGCGTCGTCCTGCCCCTGCTCGCGGTCGCGCTCAATGCGAGCCTCGCCGAAGTCGGCATTCTGGGCACCGTCTTCTTTTGGGTCTATGGCTGCGGGAATTTCATCTTTGGCGAAGTCGGCAGCCACATTAGCCCCAAACGCATTATCGGCATAAGCCTGCTCATCACTGCAATCGTAAACCTCGCCTTCGGTTTTCAATCGTCCCTGATGTGGATGCTGGCGCTATGGGGCGTGAACGGCTTGGCGCAAGCCGGCGGCTGGTCGCCCATGGTGCGCATATTGGCCGAGCGCCTTGATCCCAGCCGAATCAAGCGCATGTCGACGATCATGCCTTTTAGTTATGTGATCGGCACGGTCGTAACCTGGACCTTGATCGGCGCCCTGGCTGCTGCCGAGAACTGGCGCATAGCCTTTTGGCTTCCGGGAATCGCCCTGCTCTTGGCGGCTATTCTCTGGCGGACGGCCGGCATCGACGCGCCGCGGCGACAATCAAGCGGCATCCGCCCCGCAACCATCCTTGCCGAAGCGCGCGGGGTCGCCTTCGCGCTGTTTGTTTCGGCGCTGGCTGGTTTCGTCCGCAACGGCTCAATTATCTGGCTGCCTACCTTCATCCTCGACAGCCAATTGATCGCCGATAACCTAGTCGGCGCATTGGCGGCGCTCACGCAGTTGGTCGCCATCCCGGGCCTACTGCTGGCGCGTCAAGGCGTCATGCGCAGCAACCGCGTGCTGGCGACAGCAGCGTTTCTGCTTGGCGCCGCCGGGCTGGCTTTTCTGCTGCTTACCTTGACGATCGATTTGCTGTCGATTGCGGTCGTCTGCCTGGCAATGATGATTTTGGGCGGGGCTTTCGGCTTGGTGACGTCTTCGATGCCCCTGATCTTGGCGCCGCCGGGACGCGCTTCGTCGGTCGCTGGCACGCTCAATATGATGGCGACCTTCGCCGGCGGCTTAGCCGGCTTCAGCATTGGCGCGCTGGTTGAGCACAGCGGCTGGGGCGCCGTCTTCGGCTTGTGGGGCGTCGCGCTGCTGCTGGCTTCGCTTTTGACCTGGCGCCATCGACACGTGGAAAACGAATGAGGCAGGCGGGCGAGCCAAGGGGCCGCCCTACATTTTTCAGTTTCCGCGTTATACGCTCAAGCGGATGACCCATTCACAGCCCGCCCTGACGAAGCAGCAAAACATGATGGTGGCGACTCTGCTCGTCACCTACGCCCTGTATTATCTGGGGCGCGTGAACATCAGCCTGGTCCTGCCAGCGCTCGCTCGTGACCTGGGCGTTAGCCGCGCTGAGGTCGGCGCCTTGGGCACGATCTTCTTCTGGGTCTACGGCATCTTTCATTTCATCAGCGGCGAGCTGGGCAGTCACGTCAGCCCCTTTCGCCTCGTCAGCCTCGGCTTACTCGCCAGCGCGATTGTAAATCTGATCTTCGCCTTTCAGACATCGCTCGTCGTCATGCTCGTACTCTGGGGGCTCAACGGCATCGCGCAGTCGGGCGGTTGGTCGCCCATGTTTCGCATCCTGGCTGAGCGCCTCGATCGCGTCCATATCAAACGCGTATCGACCGTCATGCCCTTCAGCTACGTGATCGGCACCGCCATCACCTGGATCTTCATCGGGGCGCTGGCGACGGGCGAGAATTGGCGCGTCGCCTTTTGGCTGCCCGGGCTTATACTGCTTCTGGTTCTGGCTTGCTGGCGGCGGGCTCGCATCGACGCGCCAAGGTCAAAATCGGAAGGAATTCGCTTATCAACTGTTGTCGCCGAGGCGCGCCGTATCGCCGCCGTGATGCTGGCGGCGGCTCTAGGCGGCTTCGTCTTCAACGGCGCGATCATCTGGCTGCCGACCTATATTCTCGACACCGGTCTGATCGCCCAAAATATCGTGGGCGCCGTCGCCGCGCTGACGCAGGCGCTCGCGATTATGGGCCTCCTGCTGGCGCGCTACCAGGTCGCGCGCAGCAACCAAGTCTTCGCAACCGCCGCGCTCCTGTTCAGCGCCGCCGGCGCCGCTTTTCTGCTGCTGACCCTGACTCCCGGCCTCGGCGCGATCGCCCTGGTCGGCTTCGCCTTGCTGATGCTGAATGGCGCCTTTGGCTTGACCGTCAGCTCAATGCCGCTGCTGCTGGCGCCAGCCGGGCGCGCTTCGTCGACCGCCGGCAGCGTCAATATGATGTCGACATTCTTTGGCGGCATGGCCGGTTTCAGCATCGGCGGCTTGGTCGAGCTCAGCGGCTGGAGCGCCGTCTTTGGCTTGTGGGGCGCCCTTGTCTTGCTGGCGGCGCTCTTGATTTGGCGTCATAGACACTGGGAAGACGGCGTCCAGCGGTAGGCTTGGCGAGCACTTTGCATGCATCGAAGGCTGCGCATGATTTCCACCACCGAGGTCACCGAAGATTTAGAGGGCGCAGAGGTTTTCTATGCGCTTTAGGGAGTTAACACATCGCCGGAATCTGTTATTTCTGCGCGTGACCGATCCATGTAATGGCTAAGATGAAGGTTATAATGGCGTACTTAACAGTGACACGGGAGCGGCGGTGGATAGCGATTTGAATAGCGACAACGCGCCCTTGAGCGGCGTCACGGTGGTCGACCAAACGCAAGCGCTGGCTGGTCCCTACACGACGATGATCCTGGGCGACCTCGGCGCCGAGGTCATCAAGATTGAAAAGCCCGGCGTCGGCGATAATTCGCGCCAATGGGCGCCGCCCTTCATCGGCGATCAAAGTTGCTACTACCTGGCCGTCAACCGCAACAAGCGCGGCATCGCCCTCGATATTCGCGCTGACGGCGGACGCGAGTTCATGCGCCGTCTGGTGAAAAACGCGGATGTCTTCCTGACCAACCTGCGAACGACTGAAGCCACCCAGCGCTACGGCATCGATTACGACTCGCTGCGCGCCATCAACCCGCGGCTGATCTACGCCTCGATCAGTGGCTACGGCCGACGAGGACCGCGCGCGGGGCAACCCGGTTACGACCTCGTTTCGCAAGCGGAATCGGGCACGGTCGCGCTGACTGGCGAGGTCGATGGGGCGCCCATGCGCTTTCCCACCCCTATGGCCGATATGACCTGCGGCTTGTTCACCGTGATCGGGATCCTGGCGGCGCTGCGATCACGCGATCGCAGCGGCGTCGGACAATTCATCGACATGTCCTTGCAGGAGGGACAGATGACCTGGCTGGCCAACCTGGCCGCCGAATACTTCGCCGAGGGCGTCGATCCGCCGCGGCGCGGCAATCGACACCCGCAAGTTGTGCCTTACGAAGCCGTGCAAGCGAAAGACGGCGACTGGTTTATGCTCGGCGTCGCCTCGGACAACGTCTGGCGCGCATTCTGCCGGCAGGTCGGGCGAGAAGACCTGGCGGAGGATCCGCGCTTCCGCAGCAACGCCAAACGCATCGCCAATTATGAGGCGCTGCTGCCCATCGTGCGCGCGATCATCCGCGGCAAGAGCTGCGCTGAATGGCTGACGCAATTGCGCGCCGCCGGCGTTCCTTGTGGGCGCATCAATACGCTCGCAGAAGCGCTGGCCGATCCCCACGTGCTCGAGCGCGGCTTCATCGTCGAGCTCGAGCACCCGGCCCTGGGTCTGATTAAGTCGCTGGCGACGCCCATCCACATGGACGATACGCCGCTGGTCTACCGCCGTCACCCGCCGCGCCTGGGCGAGCATAGCGATGAGGTGGCGGCTGAACTCGGCTACAGCCCGGCTGAGATTGCTGGGCTGCGAGGGGATGGTGTATTGGATTGAGGGCTAGCAAGTGAAGGCCTAGCTACCAACAACGGACAAGTTTTGTAGGGGCGACCTATCAGGTCACCCGCCGAAACGCCAGAAACGTATAGGCGAATATGAAACTGAAAGAAGAATCATGAGCGCGCGCAAGCACAAACTCATTAACAAGCCGGACAATATCGTCGATGAAATGCTGGATGGCTTCTGCGCCGCCTATAGCCATATCGTCCGCCGGGCGGGCGACCGTCTGGTCCTGCGCGCGCAGCCCAAAGCGGCGGGCAAAGTCGGCTTGGTCATGGGTGGCGGCAGCGGTCACGAGCCAGCCATGCTCGGCTGGATCGGGCCCGGGCTGCTTGACGTAAACATCGTCGGCGATATCTTCACCGCGCCCGGACCCGAGCGCATCCTGGCTGGCATTCGCGCCGCCGATCGCGGAGCGGGCGCGCTGCTCTGCGTCTCACACCACGAAGGCGACCGGCTCAACGCCGAGCTCGCGCTCGAATTCTGCCAAGCGGAGGGCATTGATGACGTTGACATGGTGATCCTCTACGATGATATCTCCAGCGCGCCCAAAAGCCGCGAAAGCGATCGCCGCGGCACGGCTGGCTTGTTCTTCGTTTGGAAGATGCTGGGCGCGTTCTGCGAAGGCGATGCCGATCTGGCGGCCGCCAAAGCGCTGGCGCAAAAAGTCCGCGACAACACGCGCAGCCTGGCCATGTCCCTGAGCTCCTGCGCCAGCCCGGTCACCGGCGAAGTCATGTTCGAGCTGAACGAAGGCGACATGGAGATCGGCATGGGGCTGCACGGCGAGATCGGCAGGGGACGGCAGCAGGCGCTCTCAGCCGACGCGACCATTGATCTGATGCTGCCGCCGATCCTCGCCGACCTGCCCTTCCAAGCCGGCGATGAGGTTCTTGTCCTGCTCAATAACAGCGGCAGCTTAACCTTGATGGAGCTTTTCATCCTTTATCGGCGAGTCGCCTTCAAACTTCGAGAAGTTGGCATTCGCGTGTACAAGTCCTGGATCGGACCCTATGCCACCACGCTGGAGACGGCTGGGTTCGCTCTGTCGCTCTGCCGCGTCGATGAGCAACTGAAGGCGCTCTGGGACGCGCCCGCCAACGGCGCTTACATGAAGCAGCTATGATGACGATCCGCGCAGCGCAGCTGGCGGCGATGATGCAGGCGATCGCCCGCCGCGTCACGGCGGAGCGGGAGCTCTTGAACCGGCTGGACGCGGCGCTGGGCGATGGCGACCACGGGACCAGCATCAGCGCCGCCTTCAACGCCGCCGCAGCGGACATCGCCGCGCTTGATCAGCCAAGCGCGAGCGACCTCTGGACCGCGGCGGCCAAAGCCATGTTGAATCGCATGGGCGGCGCGTCCGGCGCGCTCTTCGGTACCTTCTTTTTGAAAGGCGTCCCGCCCCTCCGCGGAAAAGACCGCCTCAACAAGAGCGACATGGAAGCGGCTTTGCTAGCGGGCTTGCAGGGCGTGAAGGCGCGCGGCAAAGCGGAAGTCGGCGACAAGACGATGGTCGACGCGCTGGAACCGGCGGTCCTGGCATTTGCAGCTGCGGAGGAATTTGCCGATGGCTGGCGCCAAGCGGCAGAAGGCGCGCGCGCAGGCGCCGAGTCCACGCGAGAGCTCCCTGCGCGGCGGGGCCGGGCGAAGTATCTCGGCGAGCGCGCCCGCGGACACATTGACCCGGGCGCGACGACCATCGCCCTGCTCTTTGAAGCGATTGACGGCTGGTGGACTGGGAAGGCTTAAATGAGCGGCGGGCAAGCCACGGTCCCCCGTGCGTAGGGGCGAGACGGTGGCTCGCCCGTTGATTCGAATAGATGCTGGGGGCGGGCTTTTCACGAAACGCCCTACAATTCGAGCTGGCGTCGGCGAATGACCTGCAATTCTCATGCGATTATGTATAATAGGCGAATTGCGACCGACTGGCGGGCTGCTCGCATGGCGCCGACATCGGCAGGCGGACAGGACAAAGGGAGCCCCAAATGGCTTTAGGCACGGGACCGGGCAAGGCAAAGAACCAAAGCCTGGTCAACGCGCGTTTTGTCGAGTTCTTGACCAAGAGTTGGTCTTACTTGTTTTTGCTCGGCTTGGTGATCTTCTTCTCTTTGACCGGAACCGGCTTCTTCTCCGTTCGCAATTTCTCATCCATCCTGACCACCAGCACCTTGATCATGCTGATGTCCATCGGGCAGACCTATGTGGTCATCACCGCCGGCATCGACCTGTCCATTGGCTGGACAGTCGGCTTGTCATCGGTCACCACCGCCCGCGTCATGCGCGACCTGGCGGCGAGCGGCGCCGATGTCGAATTCGCCATGCTCGCCGGCGTCTTCGGCGGCTTGGCGGTCGCGCTGATTCCGGGTCTGGTTAACGGCGTGCTGGTGGCGCGCGTGAAGGTGCCGCCCTTCATCGCTACGCTGGGCATGTTCGGCATCGTACGCGGCGTCGCCTTCTTGCTCACCGATGGGCAGCAAGTCGTGCGCGGGCTATCGGCTGAATTGCGCGAGGCGCTGCGCCTCATCGGCAACGGCAGTTTGCTCTTCTACATCCCCGATCACGGCTTGCAATGGTTCTCCCTGCCGCCCGATCTGCCGCCGCAGCAACTCCGATTCGTCTCCCAGTTGCTGCCCTATCCGGTGCTGATCACAGCGCTGGTGGTGGTCATCTTCGCCTTCATTCTGGCGCGCACCAAGTTCGGCCGTCATACCTACGTCATCGGCGGCAGCGAAGAAGCGGCGCGGCGCTCGGGCATCAATGTCGACCGCCACTTGATTATCATCTACGTCATTTGCGGCTTCACCGCCGGGATCGCAGGCGTATTGCATCTCTTCCGCTTCACGGCTGGCGCGCCCCAGGCGGGCGAAGCGGCGTTGCTGTCTTCGGTGGCGGCTGTCGTCATCGGCGGCACCAACCTCTTCGGCGGCGAAGGCGATATCATGGGCGCGGTGGTCGGCTCGCTGATCATCGCCGTCCTGCAGACGGGCTTGGTCATCCTGAACATCGACTCGATCTGGCAGTTCATCGTGGTCGGCGTCGTCATCATCATCGCCGTGCTGGTCAATCAATTGCAGACGGCGCTGGAAAGGCTGCAAAGCAATGTCTGATCCGATCCTCACCGCCACCGGCGTCAGCAAACACTTCGGCGGCTTGACCGCCGTCGACAATGTAGACTTTGACGTCTACCCCGGCGAAGTCGTCGCCCTGCTGGGCGATAACGGCGCCGGCAAGTCAACGCTCATCAAGTGCATATCGGGCGTCTACCGGCCCGAGAGCGGCCGCGTCGAATTCAACGGCAGGGACATCACCCATCACGCGCCGGCTGATATCCGCAGCCGCGGCATCGAAACCATCTACCAGGAT
Source organism: Chloroflexota bacterium (assembly GCA_026706455.1). Lineage (GTDB taxonomy): Bacteria > Chloroflexota > Anaerolineae > Aggregatilineales > Phototrophicaceae > UBA6055. The sequence goes on from JAPOYS010000113.1 coordinate 29,978, forward strand.
CTGGCTTTGGCTGAGAATCTCGATGTCGGCGCCAATGTCTTCCTGGGCAAGGAGGTCACACGGCGGCTATTCGGTCTGCTGCCCGTCACCGATGACGGCTACATGCGCCAAGAGGCGGCCGGCGCGCTAGATGAGCTCGACATCCATATCCCCTCGTTGACGCAGAAGCTGGTCAATCTCTCCGGCGGGCAGCGGCAGGCGGTCGCCATCGCCCGCGCCATGTATTGGAACGCGCAGCTGGTGATCATGGATGAGCCGACCGCTGCGCTCGGCGTGCCCGAACAGCGCAAAGTGCTCGCCTTGATTCGTTCCTTGCGCGAGGGCAACATCCCGGTCATCCTCATTAGTCATACGATGCACGATGTCATGGCGGTGGCCGATCGCATGGTGATCATGCGCCGGGGCCGCGTCGTCGCCAATATCCCGCGCGCCGACGCCACCGAAGAGCTGATCGTCCGCCACATCGTCGGCAGCGCCGAAAACGGCGAAAACGCCGTGATGATATGAAAAGAACCCCCATCCCCCGGCCCCTTCCCCCACAAGGAGGGAAGGGGAGCTAGGAACTGCGACTACAGAATAAAATGCCCCTCCCTCTATAATGGGGTGTGGGGTGGGGGTCTCAGGTAATCAGAATCGAAAGACCAAACATGCCAATCATACTGACGCCGGGCCGTTATCGCGGCTTGAAATCCACCAGCCTGGCTGAAGCCGATGTCTTCGGCATCGTCGCCTTCGACCAGCGCGGCAGCTACCGGCAGATGATGCCCGCCGGCGCCAGCTACGACGCGCTGGCGCAAGTCAAAGGCGAGATCATCGGCGCGCTCTCGAACGAGGCCAGCGCCATTCTCACCGACCCGACTTACGGCCTCAGCGCCGCCATGGAAATGAGCCCAAAGGCGGGCTTGCTCCTGGCGCTGGAGAAGAGCGGCTACAGCGGCGATTCGAGCTACCGGCGGACCGAGCTCATCCCCAGTTGGACGCCGGAGAAGATCCGCAAAGCCGGCGCCAGCGCGGTCAAGTTCATGGTCTATTACCATCCCGCGAGCGGCGCGCTGGCGGATGAGCTGGAGGCGCTGATCAGCCGCGTTGTGTCCGACTGCCATCAATGGGATCTGCCCGTCTTTCTCGAGCCGATGTCCTATAGTCTGGATCCCGCCATTGCGAAAGACAGCGCCCAATTCGCGGCTGAGCGCCCGGAAGTCGTTGTCGAGACCGCGCGCAGATTGTCGCGGACGGGCGCCGACGTGCTGAAGCTGGAATTCCCGCTCGATATCAAGTTCAACGAAGATCGGTCTGATTGGCATCGAGCGTGTAAACAGCTAAGCGACGCCTCGGCCGCGCCTTGGGTATTGCTGAGCGCCGGCGTCGATTTCGAGCAGTTCAAACCGCAGGCGCGGGTCGCTTGCGAATGCGGCGCCAGCGGCTTCCTCGCGGGCCGCGCCATCTGGAAAGAAGCGACCGCCATGTCGCCGCCTGAAAGAGCTGCCTTCCTGGGAACAACAGCGCGCGCGCGCCTGCGTCAGCTGCTGGATATCGCCGGGTCCGCCGCCCGCCCCTGGACCGACTTCTACAGCGCGCCGCAAGCGAGCGAGACCTGGTACGAAACCTACCCTCGACGCGCTCTTTGAACGCGCGCCGCCGACCAACAGAATTCATCTTGAAAGCCAACGGCGATGACTTCCTCTTGTTGGTTTGGCAGGCGATGCCAGCCCATGAGCGTTTCAAGCGCTTGCATTGTCCGCCGTATTGCAGTAAGTTGTAAACAAGGGTTGTTTGCTAATCGTCCCTCTGGTTTCAGAGAGGGCCAATCAAATATTCTGGTGAGGATGCAAATGGCTATGAGTAATCATGACCGCGAGGCGCTGGCGCCTTCCCGCCGCGACCTCTTAAAGATTTTCGCAGCCGGCATGAGCAGCGCCGTCGGCGCGATTGCGCTTGATCGCGCGCCGCGTTTGAACCTGGCTCAAGCGAGCGGCGATACCCTGCGCATCGCCTGGCTGACACCGGCGCAGCTCGACCCGCGCTCCGTCTCCGGCATGAGCGAAATCGCCATCCTGAACGCGCTTTACGACTATCTCTTTGAGACCGACGCGTCGTCGAACCTGGTTCCCACGCTGGCATCGTCTTGGGAGCGGAGCGATGACGGCGCGCAATATACGCTCCAGCTGGTGAAGAATGCAGTCTTCCATGACGGCAGTCCCTTGACCGCGCATGATGTCCTCTGGTCGATCCAATGGCAGCTTGACGCCGGCGGCACGATCGCCGATGTCCTGGCGGCGGTTGAAACCGTCGAAGCGCCCGGCGATCACACCGTTGTCTTCCAACTTGGCGCGCCCGACCCGGACTTTCTCTATCGTCTCACCGAGTACAAAATAGTCATGCTCAAAGCGGGCGCCGAAGATCCGGGCGAAGTCTTCAATGGCACGGGTCCCTTCATCATGCAAGACTTGATCGCTGGCGACCGCGCGATCATGAAAGCCAACCCAAATTACTGGCGAGGCGCGCCGACAATCGACCAACTCGAATTCCTCTTCTTCGACGACCAGCAGGCGGCAATTGCCGCTGTTCAAGGCGGGACAGCTGACGGCATCCTGCGCCTCGACAATTTCAGCTTCCTGAACTTCAGCGGCGACTTTCGCTTCAATACGCTCGATATACCGACTAACGCGCATCACATGACGCGGATACGCGCCGACCGCCCGCCAGGAAACGACATCCGCGTCCGCCAGGCTTTCAAACTGGCGACCGACCGACAAGCAATCTGGGAACGCATACAACTCGGTTTTGGCGCAGTAGGGAAAGACTCGCCCATTGGACCCTCGTTCGCGCAATACTTCCTCGATGATATCGAGCCGCCGCCGCGCGATCCAGTTGCCGCCGCCGCTTTGCTGGCCGAAGCTGGCTATAGCGACGGACTCGACATGACCCTGCACGTACCCAACAGCGGCGCAATGCCTGATTTCGCACAGGCGCTGGCCGCTCAATGGGAAGAGGCCGGCATTCGCGTGGAAATCCAGTTGGAAGAAGAGAATAATTATTGGGTGCAAAAGTGGCTCGACGTCGATTTGGGCGTGACCTGGTGGGGCGATCGCGTCGTCCCGCAGATTTACCTCGACCTCGCTTATCGATCCGACGCGACCTGGAACGAATCGCATTGGCAGGACGAGCGACTCGATGCATTGATCGATTTCACGCGCTCCGCCCTGGATCAAGACGCGCGCAGCGCCGCCTACAAAGAGATTCAGCGACTCTTCCTGGATGAAGGACCGATCATCGTGCCCTATTTCTATGCCTCATTCATGGTGATGGCGAGCCACGTGTCCGGCGTGGTCTTGCATCCATTCTCGGGCCGCACCCACTTTCACACCGCTCAATTGGGTTGACCGACAGGTCGGCGATTTCTCTTGTTGCAAGTTTCAGCCCGGCTTTTGTATGCGCCGCCGCAAGTGATTGCGTCTGCCAATCGCCGCTATCCTATGCGATAATGCGATTCGCCTTGCAGCTTGCCTTGTGAGGCGTGACGGGAGGGATGACAATGACGCAAATTCGCGACTTAATCCGTCAGCGCCGTGAACGGTCCTTGGCGCCGCCGCGCTTGTGAGCCAACTCAAAACAACCTTGGCTGCCCGATGTGTCACTTCGCCCTCTCATGGCTAGGAATTGTCTGACTGCATACGTGAAGGAGAAACACATCGTGAGCAAGAATAGCAGTGTCCCCGCAAATGCGCTTTCCCGCCGCGAGTTTCTGAATGTATTCGCCGCCGGCGCCGCCGCCGCAGTCGGCACGGTCTCCCTCGCCGGCATTAGCGGAATCGCCAGCGCGCAAGACGGCAGCGCCCTGCGCTTCGCCTGGCTGACCCCGGCGACGCTCGATCCGCGTTCCGCGTCCGGCGACAGCGAAATCGCTATCCTGAACGCCGTCTACGATTATCTGATTGAGACCGACGCCGCCTCCAATCTCGTGCCGCGCCTGGCCAAATCCTGGGCGGTTAGCGATGACGGCTTGCGCTACACCCTCCAGCTCGAGGAAAACGCAAGCTGGCATGACGGCAGCCCGGTCACGGCTGATGACGTGCTCTGGACGATCAACTGGCAGCGCGAAGCTGAAGGCAGCGTCGCCAATCTCCTCAGCACCGTCGAATCGGTCGAAGCGCTAGACGCCCACGCTACCGCCATCACCTTGAGCGCGCCCAACCCGGATTTCCTCTACAACCTCACCGACAACAAATTCGTCATCCTGCAGGCAGGCGCGGAGGATATCGGCGTGGAATTCAACGGTTCCGGGCCCTTCATCTTCGAGGAGATGATCGCGGGCGACCGCGCCATCTTGCGCGCAAACCCGGATTACTGGCGGGGCGCGCCCAGCGTCGACCGCCTTGAATTCATCTACTTTGCTGACCAGCAAGCGGGCATCGCCGCCTTGCAGGGCGGCAGCGTCGACGGCATCGCGCGCCTGGATAACGCCAGCTTCCTCGGCTTCACCGGCGATGTCAACTTCAATACCACCGATATCCCAACCAGCGGGCACCACCTGGCGCGACTGCGCGCCGATCGCGAACCCGGCTCCGATGTCCGCGTGCGCCAAGCTTTCAAGTTGGCGACCGACCGCGACGCGATCTGGGAACGAATTCAACTCGGTTTCGGCGCTGTCGGCAAGGATTCGCCAATCGGACCGGCTTTCGGCCAATACTTCCTGGCAGAAGCCGAGGCGCCCGCGCGCGATCCGGCAGCGGCGGCCGCGCTCTTGGCTGAAGCTGGCTACCCCGATGGTCTGGACATGACCCTGCATCTGCCCAACAGCGGCAACTTCCCCGACCTGGCGCAGCTGCTCGCCGCTCAATGGGAAGAGGCTGGCATCCGCGTCGATGTGCAGTTGGAAGAAGAGAATACCTACTGGTCGGAACTCTGGATGGATGTCGATCTCGGCATCACCGGTTGGGGACCGCGGCCCGTGCCCCAGCTCTATCTCGATTTCGCCTATCACTCCGAGGGCGTTTGGAACGAGTCGCACTACAGCAACGCGCGCGTGGACGAGCTGATCGAGATCGGCCGCTCGTCGCGCGATCAAGCCGAGCGCACCGCCGCCTACAAAGAAATCCAGCAGATCCTGCTGGACGAGGGTCCGATCATCGTGCCCTATTTCTTCGCCGCCTTCATGGTGCTGGCCGGCAATATCAGCGGCGTGACCATGCACCCGTTCGCCGGGCGCACGAACTTCAACACGGCCCTGGTTGGCTAGCATCGGCTGCCGGGCAAAAGCATGCTGCTGCGGGCGAGGGCGACTCACAGAGTCGCCCCTACGAAGCGTTGATGTCGAACTGTAGGGGTCAGCCGGTGGCTGGCCCGCGCTTATGCGAGCAAGCTCTAAACATCATGCCATCCGCATGGTCGCAAGATTCAGGAACGCTATCCCTTTTATGAGATCAGTGCGCGTCAGCCGCGTTTATGCCGCCTTCAAACGATCGGCGGGCGCTCAGTTGCGCCATCCGCAATCGGCGGTCGGCACGCTGGCGGTCGCCTTTTTTCTTGTGCTGGCGCTATTTGGCGCGCAGCTGGCGCCGCACCCCAATCCAAACGATCAGAGCCACGCCGCGCGCCTGCCGCCGACGCTGGATATCGGCGCGCTGCACTTGGGCGAGCACCCTTTCGGCACCGACCGGCTGGGGCGCGATGTCTACAGCCGCGTCATCCTCGGCGCCGGCAGCATCTTTCGCATCGCCGGCTTGGGCACGCTGATCAGCGTCCTGGCCGGCTCGGCGCTGGGCTTGTTCATGGGCTACCAAGGCGGCTGGATCGACGAAGTGATCGGGCGCGTCATCGATGCGCTGCTGGCGATCCCGGCGCTTTTGCTGGCGCTGGTGCTGGTCGGCATCGTGCGCAATCTTGACTTTGAGGCTGGCAGTTGGCAGGCGGCCCTGGCCGACAATGTCATTCTGCTGGTGATCTCGCTGCTCTACATCCCGATTGTGGCGCGCGTCGCCCGCAGCGCAACCCTCGATATCAGGACGCGCGAATTCGTCGAAGCAGCTGAAGTGCGCGGCGAAAGCAAAGCCTATATCATCTTCCGCGAGATCCTGCCCTCGGTGGTGCCGTCGCTCGTGGTGGAAGCATCGCTGCGCTTTTCCTACGCCATCTTCCTGGTCGCGTCGCTCGGCTTTCTTGGCTTTGGCGCGCGCCCGCCGTCGCCCGATTGGGGCTTAATGGTCAATGAAAACCGCGGCGGCTTCTACCAACTGACGCCCTGGGCGCTGGAGTTCCCCGCGCTCGCCATCGCCGTCCTGGTCATCGCCGTCAATCTGATGTCGGACGGCATCCGCCGCGCCCTGCAGAAAGGCGCCTGAGCGTGACCGCCGCGCCCCATCTCCTCGATGTAGAAGGACTCACGATCAGCTACCAGGTGAAGGGGCGCTGGCTGCCCGCCGTGCGCGATTTCCGGCTCCAGCTGAGACGCGGGCAGATCCTTGGCTTGGTCGGCGAATCGGGCTCGGGCAAGTCGACGATCGCCTTGGCGCTGCTGCGCTATTTGAGCGGCAACGGGCGCGTGGAAGGCGGCGGCACGCTGCGATTCGCCGGCGACGATCTGCTGCGCAAGTCAGATGCCGAGCTGCGCCAAATCTGGGCGGAGCGCATCAAGTTCGTGCCGCAGAACGCCGGCGCCGCGCTCAACCCCTCGATCAAAATTGGCGCCCAGGTGACCGAAGCGCTGCGAGCGGCCTCCGATATCGACCGCGGCGAAGCGCAAGCTCGCATGATGCGGGTATTCCACGATGTCCGCCTCGTTGACCCCGAGCGCGTCGCCCAACGCTACCCGCACGAATTGAGCGGCGGCATGCAGCAACGCGTTACCATTGCCCTGGCGCTGATCTGCAATCCCGAACTGCTGATCATGGACGAGCCGACCACCGGGCTCGATGTCACGACCGAAGCGGCCATCCTCGATCGACTGCGGAACCTGATCGCCGAGCGCGAGGCCGGCGTCCTCTACATCACGCACAACCTCGGCGTCGTGGCGCAATTATGCCAAAGGGTCATTGTGCTCTACGCGGGCGAAATCATGGAAGAAGCGACTGCCCTCGACCTCTTCCAGCGCCCAAAACATCCCTACACGCAGGGGCTAATCAGCAGTGTGCCCCAGTTGGGACAGAGCAAACGCGCCGCTCAGCTGCAAGCGATCGCCGGCAACCCGCCCTCATTGACGCGGACGCCGGGCGGCTGCGTCTTCGCTGATCGTTGTCCCGCTGTCATTGAACGCTGCCGCGAGCAGAAGCCGCCGCTCGAGAAACTGGGAGACGGCAGCCTGATTCGCTGTTTTCGCTGGGAGGAGACCATCTCAATGCCCCCCGTCCCCCGTCCCCCACAAGGAAGGAAGGGGAGAAAAAAGCCCCTCCCTCTTAATGGGGGAGGGGTTTGGGGTGGGGGTGTTGAAAGCGCCCTCTTGCACGCCAAGAACCTGAGCAAGCTCTTTCCCGTCGCCCGCAGCCTGCGCGAACTGCTGGCGCGCGTCGAGCCGGCGCCCATCCGCGCGGTCGATGGCGTTGACCTGCACGTGCGCGCCGGGCAGACGCTCGGCTTGGTCGGCGAGAGCGGCAGCGGCAAGACGACTCTCGCGCGCCTCATCATCGGCTTGGAAGAACGAGACGGCGGCAGCTTGGAGCTGCTGGGCATGGATGTGCGCAACAGCGTCCGTGACCGCAGCCAGGACGTATTATCGAAGATACAAATGGTCTTCCAGAATCCGCAAAACTCGCTGAATCCCTACGTGACGGCGGGGCAAGCCATCCGCCGGCCTCTGATCAAACTGCGGGGAATGGCGCCGGCGGCCGCCGAGGCCGAGGCGCTTGCGCTCTTGGGGCGCGTCAATTTACGCCCGGAATACGCGGAACGTTACCCCGACGAACTGAGCGGCGGTGAGAAGCAGCGCGTGGCCATCGCGCGCGCCTTTGCTTCCGATCCCGACCTCATCATTTGCGACGAACCGGTTTCAGCGCTGGACGTGTCGGTGCAGTCGGCTGTGCTCAATCTGCTGGCGCAATTGCAGGACGAGGGCGGCGCCGCCTACCTCTTCATCTCGCATGATTTGTCGGTCGTCGGTTATTTGGCCGACAGGATCGCCGTCATGTATTTGGGGCAGCTGGCCGAAGTCGGCGACGCGCGTCAGCTATTCCAACCGCCCTACCACCCCTACACCGAGGCCCTGGTTTCAGCGATACCGATACCAGATCCCCGACATTCGACCGAGCGAATCCTGCTCAGCGACGACCTGCCCAGCGCCCAAAACCTGCCGAGCGGCTGCCGCTTCCATACGCGCTGCCCGCGGAAAATCGGCGAGATATGCGAACGCGAAGAGCCGCCCTGGCGGGCTGGCGACGGCGGGCATCGCATTCGCTGCCACATTCCGCTGGCGGAATTGACGACCATGCAGCGCCGGTTGACGCTGGCGGACGAGGCTTGATAATTTCATGCTGCTATTCCTGCGCCGCCGATTTCTGTTTTTCTTCTTCACTTATCTGCTGAGCTCGCTGACGATCTTCTTCCTGCTGCGCATCCTGCCCGGCGATCCCGCGCGCGTCATCGCCGGCGGGCGCGAAGCCACCGCGGAACAGGTCGCTGAAATCCGCGCGGAGCTGGGCTTGAACGCGCCCTTGCCCGCGCAGTACATCAGCTGGGTCGGCAACTTCCTTGGCGGAAATTGGGGCGATACGATCGCCTTCCGCGGCGCGCAGAATTACGACCTGATCATCGAGCGCAGCCTGAACTCCGCGCGGCTGGCGGCGGTCGCCTTGCTGATGTCTGTCCCGCTCTCGCTGGTCCTGGGCGTGATCGCCGGTCTGTTTGAGAACAAGCTGCCCGATATTCTTATCTCCCTGCTGACGCTCTCCGTCGTCAGCTTGCCCGAATTTGTCACCGGTCTCTTTCTGATCAACATCGTGGCGCTGCGCTGGGGCTCCAGCGATCTAGCGCAATCGCTGGGCTGGTGGTTTCCCTCGAGCTCAGCCGTGCGGGCGGACGCTTCATTCGGCGAGATGCTGCCGGCGCTCTGGCTGCCAGCTTTCGCGGCGACGCTGGTGATGCTCGCCTATATCTCCCGTTTGACGCGCGCGGGCGTCATCGAAGAATTGAAGCGCGATTACGTCCGCACAGCCGCGCTCAAAGGCATCCCTTGGCGAACGGTCATCTGGCGGCATGTCTTGCGCAACGCCCTGCTCCCGACTATTACGGTCATCGCCATCAGCATCAGTTGGCTGATCAGCGGCTTGGTGGTGATCGAATACGTCTTCGGTTTCCCCGGTCTCGGCAGCCTGCTGATCACGGCGATCGAGCGGCGCGATTTGCTCCTGGCGCAAGCCATCGCCATGGTCACCGTGACCGTCATTCTCTTCGCCAACCTCTTCGCCGATATCGCCTACGCGCTTCTCAATCCGCGCGTGGAATTGGCGTAGAGGGCGACTCACGGAGTCGCTATTACAAGGCTTGTCCGCTATTTGTTGGCTTGCTTCCGGCTCTGTGAAATGCAGCAGATTTCTAATGCTTCACCACAGAAGTAGTTCCTACAAAATAATTAGAAATTGTAGGGTCGACATACCATGTCGCCCAAAACCATAAGTCACAGCGGCAGCGGGCAACCAGATTGGTCGCCCCTACAAGGCTCGCTTCTTTCGCATGACCGTAGGCTCTGTCCCATTTATGAGCGTGTAGGGGCGAGCCAGTTCAATAACTCAGAAAACCGCCATCGACGCGCCAGGTCGCGCCGGTTACAAAGCTCGCCTCATCACTGGCTAGAAAAGCGACCACATCGCCTATTTCGCCGACCTGCCCGCGGCGCCCCAGCGGCGTGTGACGGAAGAACTTTCCACTGCCGCCGGCCTCGGTCACTTGATCGACGATGTCGGCGCTCGATTCGGTGTAGATTTCACCGGGCGCCACCAGATTGACGCGGATATTGTGCGGCGCCAACTCAATGGCCGCGCCTTTGCACAAGCCATCCAAGCCCGCTTTGGCCGCGCCATAAGGCGTCGCGTTCTCCTGCGCGGCATATTGCGCCACCGACGATATCGTAATAATGCTGCCGCCCTCGCCCTGCTTTATCATCTGAAAGGCCGCTTCCTGCGTACAGATGAAGGCGCCATTTAGGTTGACATCAATCGTCTTGCGCCAGTGCTCATCGGTCTCTTGCAGGAAGGGCCGAACCTCAGCCGACGCGCCCGTCAAAGCGGCGTTGTTGACCATCACATCGAGGCGCCCGAAAGCGGCGACCGTCCGCGCGACCATGTCTCTGACCAGCTCGCGCCGCCTGATGTCGCAGCCGACCGCCAGCGCCTGATGCCCCGCCTTGCGCAAGCGGGCGACCTTCTCTTCAGCGAGCGCGATATCGGCCGGGCGCTGCGCCAAAGCCAGCGCCGCCCCTTCGCGCGCGCAGCTCTGGGCGATACCCCAGCCGATGCCGGTGGCGCCGCCGGTGATAATGACGACTTTGTCCCGCAGACGTAAGCTCATCGCAAACTTATCGTCACTCCGTAGAGGCGCGACGGCGGCTCGCCCTTTCTAGCGAGGCGCGCCCACCAACGCAAGCTCGTCAGCGAAATGACAGGAAGCCCACTGACCCGGGCTGACCTCCCTCAGCGCCGGTTCTTCTTCGCGGCAGCGGGCTTGGGCATATTGGCAGCGGGGATGAAAATAACAGCCCGCGGGCGGATCGGCCGGATTGGCGATTTCGCCGGGCAGAATAATCCGCTTCTTTTCCACATCCGGGTCCGGCGTCGGCACAGCCGAGAGCAAGGCTTCGGTGTAGGGGTGTTTGGGGAAAAAGAAGAGTTGATCTTTCGGCGCGATCTCCACCAACTTGCCGACGTACATCACCGCCACGCGATCGGAGATGTGCTCAACCACGCTCAGATCGTGCGCGATGAACAAATAAGCCAGCCCGAACTCGCCCTGCAAATCGCTGAGCAGATTCAGAATCTGCGCCTGCGTGGACACATCCAGCGCCGACACCGGCTCGTCAGCGATGATGAGGCGCGGATTAGTCGCCAGCGCGCGCGCCACGCCGATGCGCTGCCGCTGCCCGCCGCTGAAGGCATGCGGATAACGCCGCAGATGCTTCGCTTCCAAGCCCACCACCTCCATCAAACGGGCGACGCGCTCCTCCAATTCGGCGCCATCAGCCAGCTTCGCCAGCTTCAGCGGCTCGCCGACGATATCGAGTACGGTCCAGCGCGGATCCAGCGAGTAGTAGGGATCCTGGAAAATCATATTGGCGTAGCGCCGCAGCGCGCGCAACTCGCGCCGATTGATGCGCGCCATATCCACGCTTACATCATCGTCGATCTGGAACTGAATGCTGCCCTCGGTGGGATCAAGCGCGCGCAAAATGCAGCGGCCCACGGTCGTCTTGCCCGAGCCAGACTCGCCAACCAAGCCCAGGGTCTCGCCGGCGCCAATCTCCAGGCTGACGCCGTCCACCGCCTTCACTTGCCCAACGACGCGCCGCAAAAAGCCCTTCTCCACCGGAAAGTATTTCTTCAAGCCCTCGACTTTCAGGATGGGCGGCGCCGTCATGATGCCACTTCCGCCCGCTCGTCGTGAAGGAAACAGCGGACATAATGCTTCTCTTCGATTTCCACCAGCGCTGGCACGGAGCTGTCACAAGTACCCTCAATCCGGTCCGGGCATCTTGAGCAGAAACCGCAGGCTCTCGGCAGCCCGATGGGGATTGGCACCGTGCCTTCTATCGATTGCAGCCGCTCGGCATGCTGCCCGATCCGCGGCGTTGAAGCCAGCAAGCGCCGCGTGTACGGGTGCAGCGGATGGTGGAAGATATTCCGCGCCGAGCCCTGCTCGACGATTTTGCCCAGGTACATGACGGCGACCTGGTCGCAGATTTCGGCGATAATGCCCAGATCATGCGTGATGTACAAGACCGCCATTTGGAATTGCGATTGCGCGCGGGCGATGAGATCCAGGATTTGCGCCTGCACCGTCACATCCAGCGCCGTGGTCGGCTCGTCCGCGATCAACAGCCGGGGCCGGCAAGACAGCGCCATCGCGATCATCACACGCTGGCGCATCCCGCCCGAGAAATGATGTGGATATTCCTCCATCCGCTGGACGGGATTGGGAATGCCAACCAGATCGAGCATCTCCAGCGCGATCTTGTATGCCTCGCGTTTGCTGCGCGTGACGTGCAGCAAGACCGCTTCCATCAACTGATTGCCGATGCTGTGGATGGGCGACAGGCTCGACATCGGCTCCTGGAAAATCATCGCGATCTCATTGCCGCGGATGGCGCGGATCTCTTGCCCCGTCCCGTCCACATTCGCCAGATCAATTTGATCGCCCTTTTCCGCCCGAAAGTTGATCTGTCCCTGTACGATGCGCCCCGGCGTCGGCACGAGACGCATCAGGGACTGCGCCGTCACCGTCTTGCCGCAGCCGCTTTCACCGATCAAGCCGAACATCTGCCCTTGCTCGATGGCAAAGCTGAGGCCATCGACGGCTTTAAGCGTGCCCTCGTCGAGGGCGAAATGCACACTCAAATCGCGGACCTCGATGACGGGTCGCCCGGCGGATTCAGATGGGGGAGCCATGAGCGGCGCTTCTTTCATGCTTCTACAACTTCACGTATTCCGCGTTCCAGGCGGCGACGCCGACGTCCTCTAGCTGACTGACCGCGACGCGCCGTTCCTCGCCCGCATCCAGCCAGAAATAACTGTCGTCACAAATGAAGCGATCGGAGACCGCCGGACAATGGAAATGGACGCCGACGGCGGGCAAGGCGCCGGCATTGCGAATCCTAAGCGCCGCATCGCCGTCCGCTGTGATGGCGAGCCGCGTCGCCGGACGATTGAACAGGCAGCCCTGAAGCGCCGTGTAGTTAAGCCAATAAAATACGCGGCTTTGCAGCCCAGCGCCGGTCCTGAGTTCGGTGACCAGGAATAGCGGTTGGCTCCAAGTCTGGTCGGCGTCGAGCGCGAAGTCGCCCAAGCGCTTGACCACCCCTTGGTCTCCGCTCCCGTTGTATTCGCTGCATTTGAGCAGCGCCAGATCGCCATCGAATGCGCGAACGCGAACTGTCCACGATTGGTTCCCCAGCGCGCTCAGATCGTCTAGCAGGTAGACTGGGAAGCTCGCGGGGGCGCCGACGCAGGACAATCGGTGAAATAGCAGACAGACATGAAGCGGTCGGTAAGCGCCGCGCAGTATGTGATAGGCGATCTTGGGCGCGCCATACCAATCCACCGTCGCCCAGGAGGCGGCCGGGTTATTGTCGGTCAGCTTATAATAACATACGCCGGTGGCTTCGGGCCAGCGCGTCCGCGCCAGCTCGAGCGTATGACGCATGCCGGTCGCCTGCGCCATCTGCATGCCCAGGATGAAATTCTGTAGCGAGTCATTGGGCACGAAGTCGGCGACGTATTGCGACATGATCGCCTGCTCATGCTTGAGGTTGAAGACGGGCATATGATGTGTGAAACCGCCCTCGCTCGCCGGCGGCCAACCATCCAATTCGTCCACGGGCAGGTAACGCGCGACCGACTCGTAATTCGGCGCCGACGCCAGCCCGAACTCGCCGATGAAGGTCGCGGCGAGCGAGAGGTTGGTTTCGAGCGGCTGACGCTGCCAAAAGACGTGATAGCTGTGGATGCTGCCGCCCCAGGGTTCGCCCCGATGAAAGGGGCGCGTCCCGTCCAGTTCGACGCTATAGCGGCCCATCATGTCGATCGCTTCGCCGAAGGGCTCGCCTGATTCGTTGCCGCCGCCCCACATCACCAGCGATGGGTGATTGCGCAAACGGATCGTGTTGTGGCGCACGGTCTCTTCCAGAATCTCGTAGGGCTGGATGCGATGGCTGTTCCAAGCGGTGGGCCATTCCTGCAAGACCATGACCCCGTAACGGTCGGCCAGATCGTAGAATTCGTCGGTCTCGGGCATGCCGCTGCCCCAGGCGCGCAGCAGCTGCATGTGCGAATCGCGCGCCATCTGCAAGAAGCGCTCGTAACGCTCGGCTTCAAAGCGCAGCAGCGTGTCCAGCGTGCACCAGTTCGCGCCCTTGACGAAGATCGGCTTGCCATTCACCACGAAGGTCCAATTGTAGTTCTCGGGATCGGGACCGGCCGGCGTCGGTCGCATCTCGATGGCCCGGACTCCGAAGGTGAAGGACTGCTTGTCCGGCAGGCCCTCGTCCGGCAGGAAAGCCAGATGCAGGCGATACAGGTTCGGCTCGCCATAATCGACGGGCCACCACTGCTTGGCGTCGGGCAGTGCGAATTCGAGCAGCTCCGTCTTCGTTCCGCCGCCGCTGTCCAGGTCAATCGCAAAGCGCCAGGCGTCGCCCGCGAAATTCTCCGGTTCGATGGAACCCAGGAGGCGGCCGCTCCAGCCGGCCGACGCGCCTTCGAGCCTGAGATGCAGGCGCAGCAGACCCGACCCCGCCTCCAGCGTCGCGATAAAGGGATCGACTATTTCGACGCTCGGCGAGGCTTTGAGCCAAACCGAACGCCAGATGCCCAGCGTCGGCAAGTTGATGTAGTGCCAGCCGTAGATGTTGTTGATGACGGCGCTATCGAGCCAGCCGACATTCATGCCGGTGAAGAAGTCGTTGGGTTCGCCGCGGCTGATGCGCTGCGGCGCTGGATCGAGCCGCGCGATCAGCGTGTTCTCGCTATCGACCAGCTTTGAAGCGACATCATAGGTCAGTGGCGCGAACATGCCTTTGTGCTCGCCCAGCTTTTCGCCATTCAGCCAGATCGCGCAGGAATCGCAGACGCCGCCGAATACCAGGCGCGCGCCATCCATGCCAGCGGGCTTCTCGAATGTCTTCTTCAGCCACCAGGTTCTGAGGCTCTCGGCTCGGGCGATCTCATCGTTGCGGCCGATGTAGGGATCGGGAATCCGACCGGCATTGAACAGCGCCGTCTGAATGCTGCCGGGCACCGCCGCCGGGATCGCATCGAGCCAGTCGCCAGCGAGCCGCTCGTTGGCGACGCCATCGGGGGCCATCTCCCAATCCTCATCCAGCGTGAGGCGCAAGGGA
This sequence comes from Chloroflexota bacterium, assembly GCA_026706455.1. Taxonomy (GTDB): domain Bacteria; phylum Chloroflexota; class Anaerolineae; order Aggregatilineales; family Phototrophicaceae; genus UBA6055. The sequence continues at coordinate 45,009 of JAPOYS010000113.1, forward strand.
CCAGCCGGCTGCTCGACGCCGCCCCGACGAAGCTCGATGACGCGCGGGACGTCAGCGTGCGGCGCTGGACCCGGCGCGAAGGACTCGCGGTCAACTTGGTCGAGGCTCTTGATTTCAGTCATGCGCTTGACCTCTTACAGCGAGTAGGGATCGGCGGCGTCGCGCAAACCGTCGCCGACGAAGTTGAACATCAATATGGTGACGATGATGAAGAGCGCCGGGATGAGCTTCCAGGGCTGATGCACGAGCGCGCCGAAATTCTTGGTATCTTCCAGCAGCACGCCCCAGCTGATGCCGGGCTCTTGCATGCCCAGCCCGATGAAGCTCAGCGCCGTCTCGCCAAGTATCATGCCCGGGATCGCCAAAGTCATGGTCACGATCAGATGGCTGGCGAAGTTGGGCAGCAGATGGCGCCAGATGATATACAGGTCGGAGCCGCCCGCCAGCCTGGAAGCGACCACGAAATCCAGATCCCGCAGCGACAGCAGCTTTCCGCGCACCACCCGCGCCAAGCCCGTCCAGCCCACAATCGACAGAACCATGGTGATGGCAAAATAGGTATGGGCGACGGGCCATTCTCTGGGGATGGCGGCCGAGAGCGCCATGAAAAGCGGCAAGGTCGGAATGGCGATCAGCAGGTCGATTATGCGCTGAATGACCTCATCAATGATGCCGCCGAAATAACCGGAGACGCCGCCGATGAGGCAGCCGAGCACAAAGCTGATGGCGACGCCGCCCAAGCCGACGAAGAGCGAAACGCGCGCCGCGATCACCGTGCGCGAGAATAAATCGCGGCTCACCGAGTCGGTGCCAAACAGGGTGATGTTCGTATCTTCGTCTACGCCGAAGAGGTGCAGATCCAGCTTGAACAAACCCATGATCCAGTAGGGCTCGCCGCGAACGAAGAAATGGATCGGGTATTTCTCGTCCTCTTCTTCCGTGTAGATCTCGCGAAATGTCTTGGGATGGAAGCTCCGTTCCCGCGCGTAGATGTAGGGCTGAAACGGGTTGCCGTCCATGCCAAAATGGATGACGCTGGGCGGCGCGTCCTTGAAGCCCTTCAGGCGCGTATGGGCTGGGTAGGGCGCGATGAAATCGGCGAAAATCGCCATCAAGTACAGCGCAACGAGAACGGGCAACCCGAGCCGGGCGAGGCGATGCCGCCAGAAGCGCCGCCGGATCAGTTTCCCGCGCGACAAATACTCGATCGAGTCACCGGCTGTTTCAGACGCCAGTGATTCAGCCAATGAAGAACGTACCGTTTCCGCTTGCGCCATCAAGTGTCCCTAAACTGCCCGCCGCCAAGACTCGGCCGATCAATCGTAACGGATCCGCGGATCCAGCCATACCAGCGCGATATCTGAAATCAAGGTGCCGATGAGCGTTAAGGCGCTGAGGATCATGATGATGCTGCCGGCCAGATACATATCCTGCCGCAGCACAGCCGTCAACAGCACCGGACCAATCGTCTGCAGATTGAGAACGATGGACACCAGGGCCTCGCCGCCGACCATCGCCGGCAGCAGCCAGCCAATTGTGCTGAAGATAGGGTTGAAGGCGATTCGCACCGGATACTTCCAGAGCAGACGCCTTTCGCTCAGTCCCTTGGCCCGCGCCGTGACCACGTATTGCTTGTTCAACTCATCGAGCAGATTGGCGCGCATCACGCGAATCAGCCCGGCTGTGCCCGCCGTCGCCAGCACCAGCACCGGCACCCAGACATTCTTCAGCATGTCGATCACCTTGGCGATCGACCAGGGCGCGTGCTTGAATTCCAGCGAGAACAAGCCGGTCACCGCGTGCCCGGTCTGGGCGAAGACGATCCACATGATGATGATGGCGAAGAGAAAATTGGGAATCGCGAGCCCAATGAAACCGATGAAGATCGACAGGTAATCCGTTAGCGAATACTGATGCGTCGCCGAATAGATGCCGATGGGGATGGCGATCGCCCAGACGACGATCGTCGACACAATCGAGATGATCATGGTCGCCGGCAGCCGCTCCGCGATGATGTCGGCCACCGGCTTGTTGTCATAGCTGCTGCCATAGGAGCCGAAAGAGCGGCCGAGATCCCCGTTGACGATGAAGTTGCGCATCCAGCGGAAGTACTGCGTATAGAGCGGCCTGCCCAAGCCATAGCGCTGCTCAAGGCGTGAAATCTCGGACTCGTCAACGACCAAGCCCTGGCTTTCCAAGCGCAGAATATAGGTGCTCAGGTAATCGCCGGGCGGCAGCTGAATGATGATGAATGAGATCATCGACAGCAGCAGCAGCATGGGAATAAGGATGAATATCCGGCGAACAATAATTCGAAGCATAACATTCTCCGGGCTGCGAATTCGTTTCGCGCGAACCAGCGAACCGCCGCGCGCCGGCATTATTTGACTAACTGCATCTGGTTAGGGATAATAGCATACATGACTTGCAAAGGCACATTTGCAGGCTCAATCCACGTCCTGTACTGAGTGAACAAAGTTTCTGTTGAAGGAGAAGAAAATGACCGTGCCATTCCGCAAATTAGTACTCTTGTTGATCGTCGCCGTGATGATCATCGGTCCGGGCGCGCTCTCCGGCGTCGCGCAAGATTGTATGTACAACGAAGCGCCGATGCTGGCTGAGATGGTCGCCGCCGGCGATTTGCCCGGCGTCTGCGAGCGCCTGCCCGATAACCCGCTGGTCGTCAGGCCTGGCGTCTACCTGCCAGAAGCGCTCATCGTTCCGGAGATCGGCCAATACGGCGGCGAGCTGCTGATGACCTGGCAGAACAACGTGGTCATGAAGGAGACGCTGTTCAACACGCTGAACCGCGATGACAACACGATCGCGCCCAATGTGATTGAGGAATTCATCATCAGCGACGACGCCAGCGAATACAGCTTCAAGCTGCGCGCCGGGCACAAGTGGTCGGATGGCGCGCCGGTCACAACCGAAGACGTGCGCTTCGCCTACGAAGACGTATTGAGCAACGCGGAGCTGCGCCCCTCCGTACCGACCTATTTGAAGAGCGGCAACGTGCCCGACGGCGCCGCGGCAACGCTTGAGATCGTGGACGATACCACCTTCAAGTTCGTCTTTGACGGACCCTACCCCGGCTTCGCTTCCAGCTTGGTGTCGCTGGGCACCGGTTACCTGGACATCATCAAGCCCATGCACTTCCTGGCTCAATTCCATAGCGATTACGGCGATGCCGACGCGATCGCCGCCATGGTCGAAGAGGAGGGCTTCGAAAGCTGGGTGGAAGTCTTCAACGGCAAGGATGTATCCGGCTGGTGCGAGAACTGCCCACAGGCAATCGGCTTCCCGCAGTTGGGACCCTGGGTCCGCGTCGAAGGACCGGAAGAAGAAGTGGTGACCCAGCGCAATCCCTATTACTTCGCGGTCGACGCGGATGGCAACCAACTGCCCTATCTCGACGGACGCCGCGCCGTCATCAACCAGTGGGGCATCATGGAGACGGCCGAGTTGATGATGTTCGCCGGCGACGTCCACTACTTCTGGACGACCAGCCTGGCGAATTTGCCGCTCTTCATCGAAAACGAAGAGAACGGCAACTACAGGACCCATGTCTATCCCAATAAAGACTCGCGCATGTTGCACCTCAATCTCACATTTGACGATCCCGTCTGGCGCGAAGTCACCTGGGACGCGCGCTTCCGCAACGCCGTCATGCTGGCGATTGACAGCGAAGAACTCGTCAACGCCATCTACTTCGGCCAAGCCAGCCTGCCGACCATCGCGCCCAGCGATTACGATGTCGAGGCCGCCAACGCGCTGCTGGATGAAATGGGCATGACCGAACGCGATGCTGATGGCAACCGCCTGTCGCCCAGCGGCGAGCCCTTCTCGATCATGATCGAGGTCGGCGCTGGCGGCGGCGACTATTCCGACCCCGCGCCCTTCTTCGTCGATTACCTCAGCGATATCGGCATCAGCGCCGACTTCCGCAATATCGACAGCGCCTTGCTCGGCGAGCGCCGCGCCTCCAACGAGATGCAAGCCGGCATCAACTGGAACACAGCGCCCCTCTTCGCCGCCCATACCTTCCCGGATTACATTCCAAACAGCAATTGGGGCCCGCTCTGGGGGCAATGGTATGGCGATAACGAAATGGGGGAGGAGCCGCCCGATTGGATCATGGAACTATACGCCATCCACGAAGATCTGATCAGCCATCCGCCCGGCAGCGAAGGCTTCATCGCCGCCTCAGCCACGAGGGATGCCTGGCTCTATGACAACGTGCCCTTCTTCACCCACATCGAACAGCCGGGCATCGTGCACATGTGGTCCAATTGCATCGCCAACGTGCCCGACGCGCCCTTCCATCACGGCTCCTGGTCCAGCCATCGGCTGATCTACTTCACGGACGACTGCTAAGCGCTGGTCGCTGATCTCCGCAGAACTTTCGAGGGCTGGAGCTTTCTCCAGCCCTCTTCTGTCATTTGTCGATTCATGGACTGAGGCTCTGGGCGCGGCGCGCGTTGAATCTCGGCTATCACAGCGAAAACGCAATGACGGACGCGCCATGTAGGGACGACCTATCAGGTCGCCCGACTCCGAAACGCCAAAACATTGTCGAGAAGGAAGAACATGACATTCACCAGCGACACTCCCCTGTATCAAGTTCTGGCTTCGCTGAAGGGACGCGCCCTGCTCGTCAAGCACTTGCCCGAGCTTTTGGCCGGCTCTGAACTGCTGCGCAATCCCGGTCGGACGCTCGCCGAGCTGGCGCCCCTCGACCGACGGCGGACGCTGCCGGCGCTGCTGGACGACCTAAATCGGTCGGTCGCGGACGGTTGGCTCGAAGACGGCGAGCGGCTATCCATGGACGAGCTGGATCGCCGCGCCTTCGCGCCCCGCTTCACGCCTTGGGACGCCCAGGCGGAGACCGTCGAGCTCAGCGTGGAATCGGTCGCGCATCCGGCCGGCGCGCCGCGCATCTCGCTGGACGGCGAGTGGCAGCTGGCCGAAGGCGGCAAACTGGCCGAGCGTCTGAGCGGCGCCTGGGACGATGCCATCCCGGCGCGCGTGCCGGGCAGTGTGCATAGCGCCCTGGTCGAAGCCGGGCGCATCCCCGATCCCAGCTTCGGGCGCAATCAAATCATCGCTCGGCAGGAGAGCTTCAAGACCTGGTGGCTGCGCCGCGAATTCGCTCGCCCCGCCGATATGGAAGGCGAAACGCTTATGTTCGGCGGCGTCGCCAACCGCTGCACGGTCTGGCTGAACGGCCAAATGCTGGGCGGGCACGAAGGCATGTTCGGCGGACCCGATTTCGATATTGCGGACCGTCTCGAAGAGCAGAACTGTTTGGTGGTCCGGCTCGATCCCGTCCCCTTCGAAATTGACAAGAATCGCAGCTTCAACCCCGACAGCAACGACAGTTGGAAGCGCACGGTCGTCTTCAACAACGTCTACGGCTGGCATTATTCCAACCTGCCCTCGCTCGGCATCTGGCGCTCCGTCGCGATTCACGATCGCCCGACTGTCGCCCTGGTCGATCCCTTCATCCGCACGATTGACGCGGCCGCCGGCATCGCTGAACTGGCGCTGCGCTTCCAGGGACCCGCCGCCGGCTGGAGCGGCGCGCTACATGCGACCATCGCGCCCGACAACTTCGCCGGGCAGGAGCTGTCCTTCTCCAAGACAATCCGCTCGCAGGCCGCCGCTAGAGCATTGAATCTGCGCTTTCAGATCCCAGACCCCAGGGTCTGGTGGCCCGTCGATATGGGCGATCAGCCGCTCTACCAGGTTACGCTTTCGTTCAGTCCCGATGCCCCCGGCGCGGCCGACGTCCAGCGCTTCACCTTCGGCCTGCGCACAATCGAGATGGCGCCGCTGCCGGGCGGTCCGCAGCCCGAGCTCTACAACTGGACCTTCGTCGTCAATGGACAGCCCATGTTCATCAAAGGAACGAACTGGTGCACGCTGGACGCCCTGCTGGATTTCTCGCGCGAGCGCTATGAGCGCTTCATCCAGCTGGCGGCGCAGCAGCATGTGCAGATGTTCCGCCCCTGGGGCAGCGGCATGCCGGAAACGGACGACTTTTACGATCTCTGCGATCGCTACGGCATTCTGGTCATGCAGGAGTGGCCCACCGCCTGGAACAGCCACGTGACGCAGCCCTATGACATGCTGGAAGAAACGGTGCGCCGCAACACCCTGCGCATCCGCAATCATCCATCGCTGGCGATGTACGGCGCCGGCAACGAATCGGGCGCGCCCTTTGGGCCCGCCATCGACATGATGGGCCGCCTCAGCATCGAGCTCGACGACACGCGTCCCTTTCATCGCGCCGAGCCTTGGGGTGGCAGCACACACGATTACGGCACCTACTGGGGGCGCCAAAACCTCGATCACAGCCTGAATATGACCTCGGTTTTCTGGGGCGAGTTTGGCTTGGCTTGCAGCCCGGTCTACGAGTCGGTGACGCGCTACCTGCCGGACGAAGAGAAGGATGTCTGGCCGCCGCTCGCCGACGGCGCCTTCGCCTACCACAGTCCGATTTTCGACACCTACGACGATGTCTCTCGTTTGAAACAGAACGCCTATTATTTTGTCTCGCGAGATTGCACGCTGGAGCAGTACACCGTTGGTTCGCAGCTTTCGCAGGCGGTCGGCATCCGCCACACGCTGGAGTTAGCGCGCTGCCGCTGGCCCCATAGCACCGGCGCCCTCTACTACAAGATGACGGACAATTTCCCGGCCGCCTCCTGGGCTTGCATCGATTGGTACGGCGCGCCCAAGATCGGCCATTATTTCTTCCAGGACGCCTTCGCGCCGCTCCACGCCGCCGTGCTTTTCACAAGTGTGAACAATGTCGGCCTACCGCTCGCGTTGCCCGTTTTCCTGCTGGATGACGCCGACGCCCTTGTCGATTCCAGCTGGCAGGTGGTGCTGCGCGCCTACAGTGGCGATCTGCACTTGATCAAACGAAGCGAGCACGACGGTCACGGCAGCGTGACCAGTCCGCATAAGCTCGGCGACTTCACGCTTGCTTTCGACGAGACCGATACCGTACCGCTCTTCGTCGTTTCGGAGGTCTGGCGCGAGGGCGCGCTGGCTCAGCGCACTTTCTACTTTGTGAATTACGAGCCGGTCAAAGGCAGCCTTTTCACTTTGCCGAAGACGACGCTGGAGTTCGAGGCGCAAGGCAAAACGGTCGTCGTCAGTAATACGGGGGATCTGCCGGCGGTAGCAGTCGATGTCTCGCGGCCTGGGCGCCTGCATACCTTCAGCGTCTCGGACAATTACTTCTGGCTGGACGCCGGCGCGTCAGCCACCGTCGAAGTCAGCGACACGGACGGGCTGGCTGTAAGTGCCTGGAATGCGGGCTAGGCGATTAGGCCACAAATAGCGCTTCCGGCGCGAATCCGAGGGATAAGGAACGCACGAGTGGAAGCCGGAGAGTTCTAGCTTTCACCAGCGTCCAATAGGTTCCTTAACTCTTCTTCGGTGAGGTTGTCATTTGTGAAGGCGAGAATAAGCACTTCAATAACGAGATCAATTCTGGCTTCAAGTCGCGCTACGCTGCTATCGATTTTGGCATCAAGGCTAGCTACGCTGCTGCCGATTTTGGCGTCAAGGCTAGCTACGCTGCTGCCGATTTTGGCGTCAAGGCTAGCTACGCTGCTGTCGATTTTGGCGTCAAGGCTAGCTATGCTGCTGTCGATTTTGGCATCAAGTCTCTCTATGCTGCTTCTGTTTGCGGCAATGGCATCGCGATTATCGCTTACGATTTCGCGTATCTCTGCAAACTGAGGATTTACAAGACTGACAAGCGCAAGATATGCCAAGAGGAGCGGTATCCCAACGGCGGCAAACAATTGCAGCCAGCGGACAACATTGCTTTGATTGGACTTCTGATCGCTCATTTCGGCCGCTTCGCTACGCTTGCTTCGCGGGACGAGATTGGCGTCCCCACTAGCCTTGCGCAAACCGCGCATAGGAACCAATTCGTCAAGCGACGGCGATGCTCCAGATGATTCGGCGCCGGATGCTTGCTGGTTCTCTTGTCCTTTTTCTATCGCGCTCACCTGATCTTACCATCGTTGTCTGAATTTGTCGAAAACATCGCCGCTACAGACCGGTTTGCCTCAAGCCTCACAGCGCCTGCCAAGAGCGTGACGCCTCTGTCAGCTATCATACGATAACATAACTCACTTCAGTATTGTATCGCGTCGTTCTGTGCACTGGATGCCGAGTATTTCAACCGCCTGAATCTCAATCTTCCGCCGCGTTCGTGATCTTCAGCACCAGCGGATTCGGCCACTTGCGATTGTTGTAGAGGCGTTGCGCGCGACAATAGGTGATGCGCAGCGCGTCGCCGTCCTGCTGCCAGCGCGTCTTTGGGTTGACCTCCGGCTGATATTCCAGCACTGTTCCCGACTGACCCAGCACCTCAATCTCAGTCTCGCTGCCAGCGCGCACGCTCTTTAAGCTGAGCGTCCGCCATTCGCCCATCTCCAGCGGCGGCAGCGTATCAAAGGCGTAGACGGTTCGCTCGTCGGCGTCCCGCGTGAAATATGTCCTGCCTTCGCGGGCGACATGCCAGGCGCGTACGCCGCGCGTCGCTTCGCCGTTGACGAAGTTCCACAGCCCGATCTCGCGGACGCGGTCATCCATGATTCGCGGCAGCCAGCCATCGGCATCGGGTCCGCCGACCGCCAGCAGCAGCGTACCGCCGCGCGAACGGATGTCGATCAGCAATTCAATCAGCTCGCGCCCCGTCTTGAGCGCGTCATTGCCCGCCTTGTATTGCCATTGCGTGCCGATGGTGTAGTGCGCTTCAAAGGGTCCGCGCACCTCGTCGCGGCGTTCCTGCTCGGGCGTGATGATGCCGCCGCGCGTGATCATGATGTCGCGATCAAGACTCCAAGCGTATTCGACGAGCGAGCGCGTGGCGTCGCGGTAACCGTCAAAGCACAGAATATCCGGCTGGTAGCGTTCGACCAATTCGCGAATCTGCGCCTGGTCGTAAGCCAGCAATTCGGCATTGCTTTCGGGATTGGCGTAGTCTTGGGCGCGCGCCGGACTACGACCGCGCCGCCACTGAAACCAGCCGTCATCAGGCGAAAAGTACATGCCTACCGGCAGGTCATTCGCCCGCAGCGCATCCGTGTATTCGCGCAAAATGTCCGCCCCGTAAGGCGTGTTCAGCACGTTGAAGTCGGTGGTCTCGGTATCCCACATACAGAAGCCGTTGTGGTTCTTGGCGGCGACGGTGACGTAATCAAAGCCGCAAAGCTTGGCCAGGCGCGCGTACCAACCGGCGTCGAATTGGCGAGGATTGAAGAAAGCCGGCAACTGCGTGAAATAACGCCGCAGATAATCAGCCGACGCGCCGATGACTGAATGCGCGTTGACCATGCCGAAGGACGCGTCCACCGTCCAGTAAAGGTACATGCCCAGCGCCATATCTTGATACCAGTCAAGGCGCTCGCTTGAATTGCGCATGTCCGTATAGACGCCTTGCGATGCGCGGTCCTGTTCCTTGTCAGCGCCCTGGCTCATCCCACCGACCGTCCCTCGCTGCGCTAACTCTTGCCGCCCGCGTCAATGCCAAGCTCAGCCGCCAGCTCGCATAAGGCCGTCCACAAACTCTCCGGCAGCGTGAGGCCTTCCGCTTGTCGCCGTTGCGCCATTCGATATTCCGGCTCGCCGGGAAAGAGCACCTCATCGACGCCCGCGCGCGTCCGCGAGGATTTGACATGGGCGATGAGCGCGCGCGTCCGCCGTTTGAATTCGTCGATGTCCTCCATGGCGGCGATATTCATCACTTGAAACAGGACGCCATTGCCGTGCGTGACCGCTTCCTCGCTGACGTAGCCCGCGCCGCTCAAGCCGCCCGCCAGCATCTCGATCATGACGCCCAGCGCGTAGCCCTTGTGTCCGACCGGTCCGCCCAAGGGCAGCAGCCCGCCCGCCGGCGGTCCATAAAAGTCCTTGGCAGCGCGGCTCGGCTTGCCCTCGGCGTCGATGATCACGTCCTCGGGCAATTCCGCGCCTCGAAACAGATGGTCGCGGATCTTGCCTTCGGGCATGACCGACGCGGTGATGTCCACCAGCACGGGAAAATCCAAGCCGCTCGGCGCGGCGAAAGCCAGGGGCGTCGGCGTGAAGCGCCCGTCTATCCCGCCCCAAGGCACGACGCTGCCCATCCCACTCGTCCGCGAATTGACGTAAGCCAAGCCGATCATGTCGCGCTGCGCCGCCATCACCACGTATTCGCCCAGCCGGCCAATATGCGGGCAGTTCACCAGCGCGGCCAGGCTGATGCCCGAATCATCGGCCAGCTCAATCGCCCGCCGCATCGCTTCACGCGCCGCCACCTGCCCCCAGGTACGTCCCGCGTCCAGGACAGCGATGCTCGCCGACTCGCGCAGCGTCACGATATCGGCTTGCGGATCGATGTAGCCAGCGCGCAGAAATTCCACGTATTGCAGCAGGCGCATAATTCCGTGCGAATCATGGCCAGCCAGGTTGGCGCGCAGCAAGGTCTCAATCACCCAAGCCGAGCGCTCAGGCGGCGAGCCCAGGGCATTCAGTATTGCCGTACCCAGCTGCCGCAGCCGCTCGACTTCCAACTTGGGCATGATCGTCCTCCGCCCCTACGACTTGTAAATCGGATTATATTCCTTATCCGGAGTGAGCTTTGTTGCGTCTCGCGAGAGACTGCGCGCCCGGCCTAGACCGCGACCCAGAAGATAATTGATATTGTCCGGCCGCGCCACTTCGCGCTCGGAGCGAGCGACCCCAGCCACCGGCGCGCGCAATGGCAATGCGTCGGCGCATCCGCCGCCTTGGTTCTGATATGCCTAGCATCCGCCTGCTGGAATCGCCATCTGTATGCCTGCCTGGTCGTGAGCAACCATATCATGCGCCCATTCAATCACATGGGGCTCAGCATTGAGATCTACCAGGACCTGTAACTCCACCACCCGGCATAGAGTTCCTCTCTGGTATAGACTTCATGTTTTAGCCTCTTTAGTGAGCGGAGAGCCACCATTGGTATTCGGGCTTGTCAATATTTGCCAGAATATTCTGCAAATAGGACAGGTGAGAATGGCCCGGACTAAATAGTTCCATGGCTTCGACCATTGCTATCGTACATTCCCTTTCGTCCTTCAGATTTGATGTCGACCCCAGCCCTAATCCCGACTTCAAATTGCGTTGGTGTTGATACATGTGGCAAGCATAATGGACAAGGACACCGGTAAACCAGACTGTGTCGCTAAACCCGTCCAGTGTGAACGAGTACACCGTTACAGACAGATCCGGAGTACTGTAACGTATTATTAACGGAAACTCGACGAGATAGTCGTAGGCGCCAACAGTATAGTCATACCACTGTGGCGCTCGGAGCTTGAGCAAGTCCAGCGAGGTGTTAATCCCGGCAATGAATTCCGTTGACCCCTCTATTACCATATCCACATCCGGTTTGCCGTAAAACACTGGTCCCGCTGGCGCCCTGCTGAGGACCCGCCGGGATATCGTTGGCGCCCGCGATCCCGCCGGCGCTAGCCCGGGCGCGCCGCATTGATTGTTTTGCCAGGCCTGCCAGCCGTCGATCCAGTCCTGCTCGCTGCCGCACTGGCGGTCGACGTAACAGCAGTTATCAATTTGAGCGAGAGAGCCGCCGGCCGGCTGCGATGGCGCGGGCGCGCCGCATTGATTGTTTTGCCAGGCCTGCCAGCCGTTAATCCAGTCCTGCTCGCTGCCGCACTGGCGGTCGACGTAACAGCAGTTATCAACTTGAGCGGGAGCGCCGCCGGTCGTCCTCGATTGCGCGGGCGCCTGGCACTGATTGTTCTGCCAGGCCTGCCAGCCGTCGATCCAGTCCTGCTCGCTGCCGCACTGCCGATCGACGAAACAGCAATTGTCGATGTCGTCCGCGCTCCCCGCCGCCAAAGCGCAGAGTAGAATCGCGGTTATTGTCAATGCGAATGCCCTTGCCTTCATTGCCGATCTCCCAATTGAATGAGTGATTATTGCATGTACTGCGCAAAATCTGTCGTCAAAGGCGATAGTAGCGCGCAGGTTTGCCGCTGTCAACAATGCCCAAACGACGGGAGCTTGCCGTCAATAGGCGCGGCCCCGTCTCATCGCGGCTTCGCTTCCGCATTTCCTGGCCAGCCCGCTTTGCTTGCGTCCGGCGGACAAGTTCGCTACCATTCTGCGCAGGCGCAGGCGGTCATCTTGCAGGCAAAATCGGGCCTCCGGCGTCGGCGCCAGTTGCGCATCTGGAGAAAGGAGATAGCTTAGAGGGAGACCGTACCGATTTGAAGAGACGCCTAACAAATTGCCAGATTTTAGCCAATTAGCGAGGGCAAAATGAAAAGCATACTGAATCGATCAATACAGATCTTCGTTTTACTACTCCTGTGTACCTCAGCAGCCGTCACGCCGGCGCAGGACGAAGTCACCCTGGGCTTCGTATATGGGTCCTTCGCGCCGCAGGAGAAGTGGGAGGCTTATTTCGAAGGTTTCCTCGAAGCGCATCCCAATGTCACGATCAACTATATTCCGGTGCCCTTGGATAGCTGGGGTGATTACACGCAGAAAATCGTCACGACGATGCTGGGCGGCGAGCAGGTCGATGTCATCTGGAACGCGATTGAAGCCGTTCCCTTGATGGCTGAGCGCGGCGTCCTGCGCGAGCTGGATTCCTTCCTCGATAGCGATGCCGATACGCAGGAATTCCTCGATGATGTCCATCCTAAGCTGCTTGAGGGGCTGCGCTGGAAAGACCAGCAGTATCTGCTTCCCTTCGCCTGGAATACCACGCTGATCTATTACAACAAGTCGGTGCTGGAAGCCGCGGGCTTACCCGAGCCGCCGCCCGATTGGACCTGGGACGATTTCCTCGAATACGCCACGACCATCACCCAGGATACCGACGGCGACGGCATCAACGATATCTGGGGCTTCCACCACAACGCCTGGCTCTGGCATCTGGGTCCCTGGCTGGTCTCCAACGGCTCCTTCTTCCTCAACGAAGACTTCAGCAAGCCTTGGTACGCTCGGCCCGAATCCATCGAAGCGCTGCAATTCGCCCGTGACCTGATTTGGGAGCATGGCGTCGGTCCCAGCGGGTCCTTCAACTTCCGCGAAGCCTTTGTCGCCGGCTCCTTGGGCATGATGATTGATTCGCCCGCCGGGCGCCAGCGGCTGATCCCGGCCGGCATGTCCGCCGATGACTACGATGTCGTCTTCTTCCCCACCAAGAGCGGCGAGGGCGCTCCTGGCTCTCAATGGGGCACGGACGGCTACGGCATCACCAAAGACAGCCAGCATCCGGATCTGGCTTGGGAAATGGTCAAGCACTTGGTGAGCGTCGACGTTATGTCCAAGCTGCTTTCCGGCGAGTTCGCTTCAGCGAGCGCCCCGGCGCGCCAATCGCTGGCGGCCGATCCAGTCCTGGTCGCGGCCAGCCCAGCCAATTACATGCGCTTCTACGAGGCGCTGGAGAATGGCCGGACCGTCATCAACGCGCCCTATTTCGCCGAACTGGCGGAAATCCACGATCGCTACATGTCACAAGTCTGGGCGAACGAGATGAGCGTTGAAGAGGCCGCCACCAGCATCCAAGCCGACATGGAAGCCGTCATCGCCGATAATTAACGCGCCGGCTGTTTCGCCGGAGCCGATTCCTTTCCATGGGGTCAAGTCTTAGCGGGCTTGGCATCAACCCGCTTGACTTGCCCCTGCCTGCGGCGTCCATTCCTTTAGCGCCAGATGCGGGCGCCGCAAATGCAGGAGGCCGCCATCAGAGCGCGCGCAGCCATCTTGCCGCGGCAGCGAATCAACAGCCTAGCGCTGCGCGAAGCAGCGGCCGGCTATTTCTTCATTGCGCCCACGCTTCTGAGCTTTCTCGTATTTTTTCTCATCCCGACGATCTCTGGCTTGGGCATGTCCTTGTTCGATTGGGATTTTTTCTCCGATCCCGATTTCATCGGTCTCGAAAATTTCATCGAACTCTCGCAAGACAAACTCTTTCTAACGACGCTGAAAAACACGGCGCTCTTCGCCGTTCTCGCCACCGCCGGCAACGTCGGCTTGGGCATGTTTATCGCTATCGGCATCAACAGCATTCAGTGGGGCTGGCTGAAAGCCTGCCTGCGCACCGCCTATTTCATACCTTTCGTCATCTCGACTGTCGTTGTCGCCCTGATGTTCGGCTTTCTGCTGCAAGAGAGCACCGGCGTGGTGAACTATTATCTGGCGCGACTGGGCATCGACAGAATCCCGTGGCTGTCCTCGTCGCGATGGGCTTTCCGCTCGATTGTCTTGATTGACGTCTGGAAGCATGTCGGCTTCTTCACGCTCATCTTTTTGGCCGGCTTGCAGGCGATCCCAAGCGAGCTGTATGAGGCGGCGCTGGTCGATGGCGCCGGGCGCCGCGTCCGGCTGACGCGCATCACAATCCCGCTGCTGACGCCATCGCTATTCTTTTCCCTAATCATCGCCCTGATTGGCGCTTTCCAGGTCTTCGAGTCGATGTATGTCTTGACCAACGGCGGACCCGGCGACGCCACCCGAACGGTCGTCATGCTTCTCTATCGCGAAGCTTTCGGCAGCTTCAATATGGGCTACGCCGCCAGCATGGCTGTACTCCTGTTTTTCATCATCCTGACCCTCACGGTCACGCAAGTACGGCTTGGCGACCGCTGGGTCTTCTATCGCTAGCTGTTGAACTGGCAATACGATGACGCGCGCCGCCCTATCGAGTAACTATGCGTGGATTCAGCCCCCCGGACCCTGGCGGGAAAAACTGCGGAGCAGTTGGCGCGCCTACCTGGCAAATGTTGTCCTGGCGCTCCCGCTGATTCTCGGATCGCTGATCATGTTCACCCCGCTGCTTTGGGCGGTCTCTTTTTCTTTTGGCCAGCCGCATGAATTCTTCAAGCTGCCGCCGCCGGTTATCCCCAGTTCTTTCCGTCTCGACAATTACCATGGCGTTTTCGAGCGCGTCGATTTCTTCCGCTTCTTTCTCAACAGCGTGTTCGTCACCGCCTGCGTGACGATCGCGCAGCTCGTCACCTGCAGCATGGGCGGCTACGCCTTCGCCCGCTTGCGCTTCCCCGGCAAAAGGCTGATTTTCATCGCATTCCTCGCTTCAATGATGGTGCCGCAGCACGTCACCTTAATCCCGGTATTCATCATCATCCGCGGGCTGGGCTTGTACAACAACCTGGGCGCGCTGATCGTCCCCTACGCGACCAGCGTCTTCGGCACCTTTCTGCTGAAGCAATTCTTTGAGACGATCCCGGATGAGCTGGAGGACGCGGCAAAAATCGACGGCGCTGGTTTTCTGCAAATCTATTGGCGCATCATGCTGCCGCTCGCCGGACCCCCGCTGGCCACCTTGGCCATTCTCACCTTCAACAGCTCCTGGAATAATTTCTTTTGGCCCCTGATTTTCATCAATTCAGCTGACAAGATGACATTGCCGCTCGGCATGATATAC
>JAPOYS010000113.1:60518-68533 GCA_026706455.1 Chloroflexota bacterium
TATATTCTTTTTGATCTTTCAGCGTAGACTGGTGGAAGGCGTGACCTTGAGCGGTCTGAAAGGCATCTGATGAGACTCAGCGCCCCTACCCGCTACTATTCGAATTGCGTGATAAACGGTATAGGACAGACGAATGAAACATCACGAAGGCATCCGAAGCTATGACCATAGCGCCAGCGCCCTGGCTTTTCCCCTGGGCGGCATCGGCACGGGCAACGTCTCGCTCGGCGCGCGCGGCGAACTGAGAGACTGGGAGATATTCAACCTGCCGGCGAAAGGCAATACGCTCCCGCTATCCTTCTTCGCGCTGCGCTGCCAGCAAGCGGGGCGCGCGCCCCAGATCCGCGTCCTCGAAGGTCCAATTCAAGCGCCCCATACGCCTTCCCACGGCTACCATCCCTTGATGACCGTGGCCGGCTTGCCGCGCTTCAAAGGCGCGGCTTTCCGCGGGCAATACCCCTTCGCCGCCATCGAGTTTGAAGACGACAGCCTGCCCGTCGCCGTTTCGCTCGAAGCCTATACGCCCTTGCTGCCGCTCAATCCGGAAGATTCCGGCATCCCTTGCGCGATCCTGACCTACACAGTCAGCAACCTTAGCGATGCCCCAGTCGACCTCACTGTCGTCGGCACCGTGACCAACCCCGTTGGCAACCTAAATCCCGACAAATTCCGCAACGAAGCCCAAGTTGAGTTCGGCCGCCCCGTCAACAGCTTCCGCGAAGACGATGACCTGCGCGGCTTGCTGCTGACCAATCCGGAACTTGCCGGCGACGACCTCCATTACGGCAGCCTCGCCCTGGCCGCCGACCACGCTAGCGTGACTTACAAACGCAGTTGGCTGCGCGGCGAATGGTGGGATTACCTGCACGATTTCTGGGATGATCTCTACGAGGACGGCTTGCTGGAGGACCCGGCCGATGACGCGCCCGGCAAGCGCATCGCCGCCGCTTCGCTCGGTTTGGTCGGCCGCCTCGACGCGGGCGAAAGCGGGCGCTTCCGTTTTCTCTTGACCTGGCACTTCCCGAACCGGCCCGCCACCTGGGACCTGCGCATGCTCCCGGGCATGGGCGTCGACGAAGGCGCTGTCGGCATCATTCGCAACCACTACGCGACCCGCTTCGATGACGCCTGGGACGCGGCGTGCTATACCTTAGCCAACATGCCGCGCCTGGAATCGACCACGCGCCAATTCCATGACGCCCTCTTCGAAAGCGCGTTGCCCCCGGTCGTCCTCGACGCCATCTCCGCCAATATCGTACCCGCCCGCAGCACGACCTGCTTTTGGCTGGAGGACGGCCGCTTCTACGGCTGGGAAGGCTGCTTCGACGACGCGGGCTGCTGCGCCGGCTCTTGCACCCATGTCTGGAGCTATGCCTACACGATCGCCGGCCTCTTTCCATCGCTGGAGCGCGAGATGCGCAAGATCGAATTCAACGTGGAAACGGCGGACGACGGCGCGATGAAATTCCGCAGCTTCGGCACCTTCCACGATAATGTCGTCTCCGCTTGGCGCGCGGATGCCGCCGTCGATGGGCAGATGGGCTCCGTCCTGCGCGCCTATCGCGAATGGCG
Organism: Chloroflexota bacterium; assembly: GCA_026706455.1. GTDB lineage: Bacteria > Chloroflexota > Anaerolineae > Aggregatilineales > Phototrophicaceae > UBA6055. Next base: position 62,091 of record JAPOYS010000113.1, read on the forward strand.
GCTGAGCGGCGATGATGACTTCCTCGCCGAAATTTGGGCGGGCGTCAAGCGCGCCATCGGCTTCGCCAGCGCCTATTGGGATACGGATAAGGATCACGTACTCGACGCCGTGCAGCACAATACCTACGACATCGAGTTTCATGGTCCCAATCCCTTAAGCAGCATTTACTATCTGGCCGCCCTGCGCGCCGTCGAAGAAATGGCGCGGGCAATGGGCGAAGCGGACCTGAGCGGGCGCTGCCGGCAGGCTTTCGAGACGGGCAGCAAGAACCTCGACGATATGCTCTGGAATGGCGCTTACTACATCCAGAAGCTGGACGACGTAAACGCCCACAAATATCAGCATGGCGAAGGCTGCCTGTCCGACCAGTTGCTGGGGCAGCTCCACGCCACCATTCTCGGCCTCGGCGAGCTGCTGCCCGCCGACCATGTGCGGACGGCGCTGAAGGCAATCCACGAGCACAACTTCAAACGCGACCTCAGCGAGCACGCCAATTGCCAGCGCGTCTACGCCCTGAACGACGAAGCGGGCTTGCTGCTCTGCACCTGGCCCCGTGGCGGGCGCCCGCGCTTGCCCTTCCCCTACGCCGACGAGGTCTGGACCGGCATTGAATACCAGGTCGCCGCTCATCTCATGTACGAAGGCTGGCTTGATGAAGGCTTGGAGATTGTGGAAGCGCTGCGCGCGCGCCACGACGGCATTCGCCGCAACCCCTGGAACGAAGTCGAATGCGGCAACCACTACGCCCGCAGCATGGCGAGTTGGGCGCTCCTGCTAGCTTTGAGCGGCATGACGCTTGATGAACAGAATGGCGCGGTCACATTCTCCCCCGCCGCCGCGCTGCTATCCAAGGACGAGCCCTTCAAGACCTTCTGGTCAGACGGACGCAACTGGGGTGTCTACTCGCAGACCTGGAATGCCGAAAGCGAAACTTGGACCTCCAGCGTTGAGACGCTCGGCACAGCGTCATAGCTGCTGCCGCATGCAGTCAACTGTCAGAATTGGCCGAATGCTGTAGGGGCGAGCCTCGGCTCGCCCACTCGCGCTAACCAATTCCTGATTGCATTCGCTTGATCAATTGAATTCTGCTAAGGTTTATGCATGTCGCTGAAATACTTCACGCACGGCCGGCGCGATCAGATGAAAGTGGCGCTGACCTTCGACGACGGACCCAATCCGCCGCGCACCGACCAGGTGATCGAGATTCTCAACAACCGGGGCGCGCGCGGCACCTTCTTCGTGCTGGGCAAATGGGTGGATCGTTTTCCCCAAGCTTTCATGCGCATCGTCGAAAGCCAACATTGCATTGGCAATCACAGCTATCTGCATCAGACGCATCTGGGCGATTTCGACCGCGCCGAAGCCGCCATCGGCAACTTGCTCGGGCGTCCCACAGAATTTCTGCGCGCCCATTACTTCAACTTCTTCACCTGCCTCTATTCGCCCGTGGCGCTGGCGCCCGGCATGAAGATCATCGACGCCGATGTCAATCCAGCCGATTACGCCAAGAGCGATCCGCAAGCGATCGTCGAAGCGACGCTCGGGCATCCGAATCTGGCCGGCGGCTCCATCATCGACCTGCACGACGGCCGAGAAACTGATGATGACGCGCTGCGCCTGGCCAGCCCGCTGCCCATGATCGAGGCGCTGCATGACATCATCGACGGCTTGCGCGCCAAAGGCTTCGAACTGGTCGGTCTGGACGAGATGGAGTTCGTCGATCCAATCGAGTGGCGGCCCGATGGGCGCGGGACCTTCGCCTCGTCAGCAGCGCGCGCGGCGATCGAGCGATTAGGCCGGCAGTCCACCTAGCTCCGTCTTGCCACGAACAAGCTGTAGGGACATTTCGCCGAAACGCCCGATAGAATATGCGGTGGCGGGAGGGCGAGACAAGCCTCGCCTCAGACAATTCATCGCCGGTAGGGGTCGTCTGCGGATTTACCCCTACGCAAGCGCCTGCGAATATTTGACAAGCCATGCCTGAGGCGCTACAGTTCGCTCTGTAGTCTGCAATCTAGGGTTAACAATACCTTTTGCTTGTGAAAGCGCTAAAGACTTTTTCTATTTCTCCCATCATCCGGACCCTTCCCGCCGGTCGCGATTTTCTCAATCTCTACAAAGGGTCGAGCCGCTGATGGATGCAGCCCAAGCCCAGCTTGAACGGGAAGGCGTCGACGCCTCCGCGCCCGAGCCTTTGCTGATAGCGCGCAATATCAGCAAGTCCTTCGGCCACGTTCAGGCGCTGAGCGATGCCTATGTCGCTGTCCGCGCGGGCGAGATCGTGGCGCTAGTCGGTGACAACGGCGCGGGCAAATCGACGCTGATCAAAGTGCTCTCCGGCGCGCATCGGTCCGACGCCGGCGACATCATCGTTCGCGGCCAGCGCGTGACCATCAACAACCCAAACGACTCCTTCGATCTCGGCATCGCGACCGTGTATCAAGATCTCGCTTTGCTGCCCTCGCGCGATGTGGTCGCCAATTTATACGTGGGCCGCGAACTGACGAGCCGGGGCTTGCTCGATCGGCGCAAGATGACCGAAGAAGCCAATCGCGTCGTGCGCCAGTTGCGCACTAATCTGCCGTCGGTGAATACGCCGGTGCGTTTCCTCTCCGGCGGCCAGCGGCAGGCGGTCGCCATCGCCCGGGTCGTGCATTTCGGCGCTGAAATCCTGCTGCTGGACGAGCCCACAGCGGCGCTCGGCGTCAAAGAGTCGCACGAAATGCTCAGCCTCATCGAGAATCTCAAGGAGCAAAACAAAGGCATCATCGTGGTCAGCCACAATCTGGCGCACGTCTTTCGCATCTGCGACCGCATCACGGTGCTGCGCCACGGGCAGACCGTCGGCACCTTGATCAAGGAGGACACGGACTCGACCGAAGTCGTTCGCCTGATCACCGGCGCCGATCTTTTGTGACGCAGGCCGGGATTGGCGCAATGCGCAAGGCATAGCGGAGCAAACTTATGGCAGCGAGCGCGGACAAAGTCAAGGACTTGGACGCTGCGGCGGCGGATACCCGGCTGCGGCGTCTGCTCATGCAGCGCGAAGTCCAGCTGCTTCTGGTGTTGGTCGTCTTCACCTTGCTCGTGCGGGCGGGCGGCGCCAAAGGCTTCTTGGGTCCGACGCATTTTCCCATCTTTCTCTCGCAGGTCGCGCCCGACATGCTGGTGGTCATTCCAATGGCTATGCTTCTGATTGGCGGCATGTTTGACCTGTCGGTGACCGGCGTCGCCAACCTCAGCGTCGTCTTGATCGGCTGGACCTTCTCGCGCTTGCTCGGCACGCTGGACGACACGCTCCTGATCATCCTCGTGGTCGCGATTGGCTTGACCGCCGGTTTGATCGTCGGCGCCATCAACGGCTTGGCTGTCACGCGCTTGCGCATGAACCCGCTGATGACCACGCTGGCGACCTGGTGGATGGCGCAAGGCGCGGCGACCGGCGTGGCCGGCGGCGAATCCCGCCATAATTTCGTCGGCGCCTTCCGCGATATCGCCCGCCACCAGCCGCTGCAGGGCTTGGGCGAGGCTTTCCCCTTCCTGCAGGAGATGCGCATCAGCACCTTGCCCCTGCCCGTCTTCTACGCCCTCATCGTCATCTTCCTCGGCTGGCTCGTCCTGACGCGCACGCGCTTCGGCTGGCATATCTTCGCCACCGGCAGCGACCGGCAAGGCGCGGCGCTCAACGGCGTCAACGTCAACCGCGTCACGCTCATCGGTTTCATCGCCACCGGCATGGCGGCCGCCATGTGCGGCATCGTCTGGGCGAGCCGGCTCACGTCAGCGCCGCCCAATACCCTAGGCGGCTTGGAGCTGCGCGTCATCGCCGCAGCCGTGATCGGAGGCGCCGCGCTCACGGGCGGGGAGGGCAGCGTCCTCGGCGCGGTGCTCGGTCTGTTCTTCATGCACATGATCCGCAGCGCGACGATTCAACTGGGTCTGCCCGTCTATTGGGAGTTCTTTGTATTGGGCGCCGTTCTCTTCACCGCCGTCGCCTTTGACGCCTGGGCCAAACGGCGTGCCGACACGCAATGATGACCGCGCGCAAATCGCGGCTATCTGCAGAGCGCTGGCAAAGCCAGAGCATTGCGGCAGCGCCCGGCTGCGGCCCGACCTGCCATAGATGAGGGCAAATGCGCGGCTGACGCGCATCTGCATCGCCAAGGTGGTGATTGACACGCCGATTTTGGTTCCAGCGCGGGAACGATCCCACGCACCACTACTAGATTCACAACAGGTTAAGAGCATTTCTTGGAGAGCATAATGCGTAGATTCATGGTTCTATTGCTGGTACTTTCGCTCCTGATGGGCGCGCTCGTCACTGTCGGCGCGCAAGACGAAGACGTCTACTATATGGTCGGCGGCAACCTGGGGCATCCCTGGTGGAAGCAGCACTTCGAAGGCATTGAGGTGGCGGCTGAATGGCTGGGCATCAATGTCGAAATCGTCGGTCCGCCGCCCACGGACGGCATCGCCCTGGAGCAGATCAAACTGCTCGAGGAGATCGTCGCCAAGCCGGATACCGCCGGCATCATGATGATCGGCTTTGATGTCACGCTCATCCCCGAGGTCTCGAAGCAAGCGATGGCGGCTGGCATCCCCTTCATCCAGTTCAACGGCGACTTGATTGACCGCAGCGCGCGCCATGCCTTCGTCGGCACCGGCGATTACGCCTATGGTGAATCGGCCGCTCAGCTCGTGCTGGATCGCTATCCCGATGGCGCCAAGATCGGCGTGGTCGCCTTCATCAGCGCGCAGCAGCATCGCGACCGCCTGCAAGGCTTCCAGGAAACGCTGGAGGCGTCGGGCCGCGACTATCGCTTCCTCGAACCGGTGGATGACCGCGCCTCGATGGACGGCGCTTACAACGGCGCGCTCAACTTGATCGAAGCCCACCCCGATATGGACATCATCTATTCGGGCGACGCATTCGCCGAGGGCGTCGCCAATGCCGTGAACGACATGGGCCTGATCGACAGCATCGACGTGGTCGGCGGCGACCGCGCTGATTCGCTGCTGCAAGCGATCAAGGACGGCGATGTCATGGGCACGATCGCGCAGGACACCTTCGCCGAGGGCTTCTTCGGCGTGCTCTATATGTATGTCGCGCGCCAGGGCTTGGTCTCGCAAGAAGGCGGCCGGCTCGCCCTGCCCGACACTTCGATCACTCAGTCCTTCACCATCACCGCCGAAACGGTCGATTTCTTCCTCGGGGTCGAACCGGACAAGCCGACGCTGCCAGCCGGCACAGACGGCGCGTACTACATGATCGGCGGCAATCTCGGGCACCCCTGGTGGAAGCAGCACTTTGAGGGCATCCAGGCGGCCGCCGATTGGCTGGGCATCAATGTCGAGATCGTCGGACCGCCGCCCACGGACGGCATCGCCCTGGAGCAGATCAAACTGCTCGAGGAAATCGTCGCCAAAGAAGATACCAAGGGCATCATGATGATCGGCTTTGACGTCACGCTGATTCCCGAGGTCTCGAAGCAAGCGATGGCGGCTGGCATCCCCTTCATCCAGTTCAACGGCGACTTGATTGACCGCAGCGCGCGCCATGCCTTCGTCGGCACCGGCGATTACGCCTATGGTGAATCGGCCGCTCAGCTCGTGCTGGATCGCTATCCCGATGGCGCCAAGATCGGCGTGGTCGCCTTCATCAGCGCGCAGCAGCATCGCGACCGCCTGCAAGGCTTCCAGGAAACGCTGGAGGCGTCGGGCCGCGACTATCGCTTCCTCGAACCGGTGGATGACCGCGCCTCGATGGACGGCGCTTACAACGGCGCGCTCAACTTGATCGAAGCCCACCCCGATATGGACATCATCTATTCGGGCGACGCATTCGCCGAGGGCGTCGCCAATGCCGTGAACGACATGGGCCTGATCGACAGCATCGACGTGGTCGGCGGCGACCGCGCTGATTCGCTGCTGCAAGCGATCAAGGACGGCGATGTCATGGGCACGATCGCGCAGGACACCTTCGCCGAGGGCTTCTTCGGCGTGCTCTATATGTATGTCGCGCGCCAGGGCTTGGTCTCGCAAGAAGGCGGCCGGCTCGCCCTGCCCGACACTTCGATCACTCAGTCCTTCACCATCACCGCCGAAACGGTCGATTTCTTCCTCGGGGTCGAACCGGACAAGCCGACGCTGCCAGCCGGCACAGACGGCGCGTACTACATGATCGGCGGCAATCTCGGGCACCCCTGGTGGAAGCAGCACTTTGAGGGCATCCAGGCGGCCGCCGATTGGCTGGGCATCAATGTCGAGATCGTCGGACCGCCGCCCACGGACGGCATCGCCCTGGAGCAGATCAAACTGCTCGAGGAAATCGTCGCCAAAGAAGATACCAAGGGCATCATGATGATCGGCTTTGACGTCACGCTGATTCCCGAGGTCTCGAAGCAAGCGATGGCGGCTGGCATCCCCTTCATCCAGTTCAACG
>JAPOYS010000033.1:0-418 GCA_026706455.1 Chloroflexota bacterium
TGATGGAGGAGGCGTGCCGGCGGACCCGCCGCAAGCGCAGGACTCGCAACAGCAACAACAGCAACAGCAGCAGCAGCAGCAGCAGCAGCAGCAGCAGCAGCAGCAGCAACAGCAGCAACAGCAACAGCAGCAACAGCAGCAACAGCAGCAACAGCAGCAGCAACAGCAGGACCCACAACCACCCAAGCTGGCGGTGCCCAGCAACACGTCAGTTCCGCCACCACCGCCTAGCAATACGCCAGTGCCGCCACCGCCACCAACTGACACGCCAGTGCCGCCACCGCCACCCGAGCGGCAAGAGCCGCAGGTCGACGCCGGCTTACTGGCCGAGGTGGAAGCCAAGATCGTACGCCACCGCGATGTCACGGGCAGAGACGACCTGGTGGCCGGCTTCAGCGCCGTCCGCGATGCCTTCCTC
>JAPOYS010000033.1:470-11094 GCA_026706455.1 Chloroflexota bacterium
GGAAACGCATCCGCTCGACGCTCAATAGCCTGAAGGGTTAGCGGCAGCAGACTATTCTAGGGGCGGCCCCTCCCAAGGGTCGCCTCTCTTTGGCGCGAAAACTGCAGGGGCGACTTTGTGAGTCGCCCCCAAAAAACCACAATTGCTGGAACTTGTTAGCACAGAAACCTCAAGCACCCAACTTATACGCCACCTCATTCCAGCGCAGCTCGTTCTTGAAGGCGCGCAACTCCGTCGATTCATCAATCTGCACATGCTCGACGCCGGCCATCTCGCTGAAATCGGTTATATGTTCGGGGCGCAGCGCCTGGCTGAAGACCGTGTGATGCGCGCCGCCCGCGTGGATCCAGGCGGCCGCGCCCACCGCCAAATTCGGATGCGGCTTCCATAATGCCCGCGCCACCGGCAGCTTCGGCAGCGGCTCGTCCGGCTCGATCACCTCCACCGTATTGACGATCAGCCGGAAGCGCTCGCCCATATCAATCAGCGAGGCATTCAGCGCGGGACCCGGCGCCGTGTTGAACACCAGCCGCGCCGGATCCGCCTTGCCGCCGATGCCCAGCGGATGGACCTCCAGGCTCGGCTGCTCAGCCGCGATGCTCGGGCAGATCTCCAGCATGTGCGCGCCCAGCACCGCCATGTTGTCGGGATGAAAATGATAGGTGTAATCCTCCATGAAGGACGTGCCGCCGGGCAGCCCTTCCGCCATTATTTTCAGCGAGCGCAGCAGCGCCGCTGTCTTCCAGTCGCCCTCCGCGCCAAAGCCATAGCCGGCTTCCATCAAGCGCTGCACCGCCAAACCGGGCAACTGCGCCAGCCCGTGCAAGTCCTCAAAAGTAGTCGTGAAGGCGGTGAAGCCGCCCTCGCTCAGAAACTGCGCCAGACCGATCTCGATCCGCGCCGCCGCGCGAACCGACGCGTGCCGTTGGCCGCCCTTGCACAGATCGGCGCCCATGCGATAAGCCATTTCGTATTCGGCGATCAGCGCGTCAATCTCACCATCGCTAACTTCATTGACCACCGCTGCCAGATCGCCGACGCCGTAGCCGTTCACCGAGTAGCCGAACTGCGCCTGCGCCGCCACCTTGTCGCCTTCGGTCACCGCGACCGAGCGCATGTTATCGCCGAAGCGCGCCACCTTGACGCGCCCCGTCTCCTGCCAGGCGGCCGCCGCCCGCGCCCAAACGCCAATCCGATCCTGCACGCTTTCAGCCCGCCAATGCCCGACGACAACCTTGCGCCGCATTCGCAGCCGGCTCATCATAAAGCCGAACTCGCGGTCGCCATGCGCCGCCTGATTCAAGTTCATGAAATCCATATCGATCTCGGACCAGGGGATATCGCGGTTGTACTGCGTATTCAGATGCAGCAGCGGCTTCCGCAGCGCAGACAGTCCCGCGATCCAGTTCTTGGCCGGCGAAAAGGTGTGCATCCAGGCGATCAGGCCGACGCAGCGCGCGTCATTGTCCGCTTCGCTGCAGAGGCCGGCGATGGCTTCCGCCGTCGTCAAGACCGGCTTGTAAACGACCTGCACCGGTATCGCCGCCGCCTCATGCAGATGCGCCGCGATCTCGCGCGAATTCCGCCCCACCTGCTCAATCGCTTCGGGTCCGTACAGATGCTGACTGCCGGTCAAAAACCAAACTTGATAATCGCTCAGCGCCATGTCTCTCATTCCTTATCCGGCGTATCCATCAGTTTTCGCGCCTTCATTTAGCATAATGGAACATTGTAGGGGCGAGACGGACTCCGTGCCTCTGTGCCTCTGTGGCAAAAGATCACCGCTGCCCATACACAGTCTGATACCGCTCGTACAGACTGTCCACATCCTCTTGCGCGATCGGAATCAGCTCGCCCAGTTGGCGCGCCGTCCAGGCAATCGCCGCGTTGTCCTCGGTCATCACGGCCGCCTTCACCGCCGCCTCCGCGCTCGCCCCGATCGTGAATACGCCGTGATTCCTCAGCAGAGCCGCCGGGCTCCGCTGACCGCGCAGCGCCTCGACGACCAGCGCCCCAATCTCCTCGCCGCCGATCAGCGCAAAGCCGGCGCAGGGGATCGCCCCGCCGAATTCATCGGCCATCGCTGTCGTCACGCAGGGGATTGACTGGCCGACCACGGCAAAGGCGGTCGCGTAACGCGAGTGCGTATGCGCCAGGCCATGCGCGCCCGGCATGTGACGATAGATATAGCAATGCGATGCGGTATCGGAGGATGGCGCCAGGTCGCCGTCAATTACGCGCCCCCGCAAATCGGTGACGACCATGCTGGCGGGCGTCAAATCGTCGAAGCGCAAGCCGCTCGGCTTGATCACCACCAAGCCTGTAGCCGGGTCGCGCGCGCTGATATTGCCGCTCGTCCAAGCCACCAGATCGTTCTTCGGCAATTCAGCGTGTAGCCGACAAACTTCCTCGCGCAGTTGGGGCAGCAGCATGAAGTGAATGCCCCGCTAGGCGTCGCTCTTCGCGGACTGCGGCTCGCCAGCCAGCCGCACGACGAGGCGATTGGCGAAGGGGATCGTCCGCTCCTCGCCGCGCAGCGCCATCACCAGACTGATCAGCCAATTCGCCGCCAGGAATATCGCCATCGCAATCACCAGCGAAAACAGGGCTATGGCCACAATCGGACCCGCAATCGGGATCAAGCTCAACACATATCCGCCGATTGCCCAAACAAGAAAAGCCAATACCAACGCGAGAACGGCGGCCAGGCTCTGCCGCGCATGACTCCGCGTCAACGGATTGTCGCCATCAGCCAGCAATCCGATGAGGCCGCCAACCACCGGCAGGACATAAGCCAGCACCGCGAAGGCGCGCCGCCCGCCTGAACTTCCCTCCAATGCGTTGGGGGGACCGAGAGGGGTGGATTGACGGGATTCAGGCTGGCGATTCGATGGCGGCATCGGCGACCCCCTGCAATTCCAATTCGTCGGCGAAATGACAGCGCGCGCTGTGCTCGGGCCCGATTTGCACCACAGGCGGCGCCTGCTCGTGGCAGATATCCTGCGCATAGCGGCAGCGCGGATGGAAGACGCAGCCGGCTGGCGGATTCGCCGGGCTGGGCACATCCCCTTCCAGGATGATGCGTTCCATCTTGATCAGCGGATCCGCCGGCGGCACCGCCGATACAAGCGCTTCCGTATACGGATGCTTCGGGTTGCGCAGCAACTCATCCGTCGGCGCCAACTCCACCAGCTTGCCAACATACATGACGGCGATGCGGTCGCAGATATGCTCGACCACCGACAGGTCATGCGAGATGAAAATGAATGTCAGCCGCAAGTCATCCTTCAGCGTCTGCAGCAGATTCAGCACCTGCGCTTGCACCGAGACATCCAGCGCCGATACCGGCTCATCGGCCACAATCAACCGCGGATTCAGTGCCAGCGTCCGCGCCACGCCGATCCGCTGCCGCTGCCCGCCGGAAAACTCATGCGGATACCGACCCATATAGGCCGGCTTTAATCCCACCGCTTCCATTAGCTCAGCCACGCGCGCCGTGATCTCCCCGCTTGAGGCCGCGCCGTGTATCATCAGCGGCTCGGCGATAATGTCGCGCACCGACAAGCGCGGATTCAACGAACTGAAAGGATCCTGAAAGATCATGCGCATCTCCTTGCGCAGATCCTTCATTTCCTTGCGGCTGATCTTGGCCACATCCACCCAGGCGCCGTCCGCCCGCCGATACAGCACTTCGCCGCCCGTCGGGTCATACAAGCGCAGCAGCGTTCGGCCAACGGTGGTCTTGCCGCAGCCGCTCTCGCCGACCAGCCCCAGCACTTCTTGCTCGCCCAGCTCAAAGCTGAGGCCGTCAACCGCCTTGATCGTGCCGACGCGCCGCTGCAAGAGGCCCTGCCGCAAGGGAAAGTGCATCTTCAGATCTTTCACCTTGAGGATGATGTCGCCCCCCATCCCCTGCGCCCCTTCCCCCACACGGAGGGAAGGGGAATCCGCTTGAGTTAAAGTCCCTCCCTCCTTGTCGGGGAGGGATTTAGGGTGGGGGTAAGCGTCTGCCATGCCCAAGCGCCTCCCGCTACAGATTCGAATAGGGGTCAGCCGCGTCCCGCAAGCCATCGCCCAGGAAATTCAGCCCCAAGACCGCCACCACGATGAATATCACCGGCGTCAGAATCCAGGTGTTCTGCCCCAGCGTTTCCAGGCTTTGCGCGCTCTTCATCAGGAAGCCCCAACTCGTAAGCGGCTCGTTAATGCCGATGCCCAGGAAGCTCAAGAAAGCCTCCGCCAAAATGATATCGGGGATCATCAGGGTCAAGATGACGATGACGTGGCTGAGCACGTTGGGATAGAGATGCTTGAAGATGATGCGGAAGTCGCTCGCGCCCTGCTCCTTCGCCGCCAGGATGAAGTCCGTTTCACGCAGCGAAAGCACCTTGCCCCGCACTTCGCGCGCCAGCACCGCCCAGCGCAGGAAGGGAAAGATGAAAGCCATGACCAGAAACTTCTGCTCGCCCGACCAGGTCGTCGGAATCACCGCCGCCAGCGCCATCCACAAAGGCAGTTCCGGGAAGGACATGACAACTTCCACCAGCCGCTGAATCGCATTGTCGATCGCGCCGCCATAGTAGCCCGAAATGACGCCGACCGACGAGCCGATGACGATTGCGATCACTGCCGCCAAGATGCTAAGCGACAATGACACGCGCCCAGCCAGGCAGATCCGCCCCCACAGGTCGCGCCCGAAGCGATCGGTTCCCAACAGGTGCAAGCGCACTTCATCGGTATCAAGCCCGAACAAATGCAAATCCGTTGTGACCAAGCCAAATAGTTTGTATTCCCAACTGCGAACGAAAAACTGCACATTATAGCGATTATCCGGGTCAATCTTGGGCCGCGCCTGATAAGTTACCGGGTCGATCTCCAATTCCTGCTTATACACGAAGGGGCGCAAACTGAAGTTGCCGTCCAGATCAAAAAAGCGGATCTGCGTCGGCGGCGTATACGAATCGCCCAGCGCTGTCGCATACAGGTTATAGGGCGAGAAAAACTCGGGAAAAACGGCCAGCACGATCAGCATCACGATCATCAGCCCGCCGACGATCGCCGCTTTGCTGCGGCTGAAGCGCTGCCAGACCAGCTGCGAATAAGAGTCGCTGCTCTCTTCTTCAAGCAGCGTTTCCAGATTTTCCTCAAGCGAGGGACGGTGGAAAGTCTCTGTGTGCCTCTGCACGCGTCACTTCCGATAGTTAACTGTAAGAAATCCGCGGGTCAAGCACAGCCAACGCCATATCAGCGATGAAGTTGCCCGCGATCAGTAGTATGCCGTAAAGCAGCATGATGCTGCCCGATAGAAAGACATCCTGCTTCAGCAGCGCTTCGGCGAACATCGGCGCGATGGTCGGCAGACCAAATACGATGGCCGCCTCCAGCTCGCCCTGCAGCATATAAGGCAGCACCGTGCCCTGATAGGCGATGATGGGATGCAGCGCGTTCGGCACCGCATGCCGATTCAGCACGCGCCGTTCATGCAAACCCTTGGAGCGCGCCGTCGTGACGTATTGCTGATTCAGCACATCCAGCAGATTGCCGCGCATCACGCGCAGGTTGCGCGCCACGCCGCCCAAGCCCGCGATCAGAATCACCGGACCAACGTGCTTTAGCAGGTCGATCGCCTTCTCGATCGACCAGGGCGCGTAGCGAAACTCCGGCGAGTGCATGGCGCTGACGTGCTCCCAGCCCAAGCCAAAAGCCAGGAAGTACATGATGATCAGCGCGATGGAAAAACGCGGGAATGAAGTCGCGAAAAAGGCGAAAGCCGCCGCCGTGTTGTCGGCAAAGCTATATTGCCGATTGGCGACGTAAATGCCCAGAATGATGCCGACCAGAGATGAAATGGCATGCGCCGATAACGCGATCCAAAGCGTGCGCGGCAAACGCTGAGCCAGCAAATCGCTGACATCGACGCGCTGCGAGAAGGACCAGCCAAAATCGCCGCGCAGGACGATGGCGCCTATCCACTTGATGTACTGAATCGGAAGCGGATCCAGCAATCCATATTTGTCGCGCAGCCGGTTGGCCGCTTCTTCCGCCTGCTCTTCTGACGTGCCGCCCAATGCGACCAATTCCGCCTTATACACCTCGGCGAAATCACCGGGCGGAATCTGAATAATCGTGAAAGCCACGATCGTGATGACGATCAATATGAGAATGGATGATACGAGGCGATTGATTATATGGCGGATCATGAATGGCTGACTCGTCAATCGATCAACGGCGCGACAGCATGACGCGCTCAAGTATAGAACATTATCCCGTCAATCTACAACAGAAGTAGTTTCAGGAAAGTATCGACAATGTCTGCCGTCTGCGTGAAACACCAAAAGCAGCCTATAGTGTGTACGGGCGAGCCGGTGGCTCGCCCATTCCTGCTGTAGATTTCCGATCAGCTGTCGCATCACTGGCTTGGAATCACAGAGGCGCGACGACGCGCGCCCCTGTCTCAATCGTGATTGCCATGAAGCCGAGGCTCGTCCGACAATCTGCAACTTACATATCGTCCATGCCGTAATCCGGCAATGTGTTGGGGAAGATCTCGGCGATCTGCTCATCCGGGTTCACCCAAACCGCTTCCGGAATCACGTTGCCCCAAGTCCACTGATAGAAGAAGGGCGGCGCGCCAACCGGAATGTTGTTGAAGCGCTTGGCCAAAGCCAGACCGTAGCGACCGATGATGCCGCCGACATGGTAGACGTTCTCGGTGAAGAGCGTGATGTAGCGCGACATCAATTCCTTGCGCGCGTCGAAATCCGGCTCGAGGCAGAATTCGTTCACGATCTCAACGATCTCGACCTCAAAGTCCAGCAGATCGCGGCTGCCGCCATCGGCGCGATGGTAATCCGGCGAAAGATCCGTGACCGGACCTAGATCGCGGCAGCGGGTGAAGGACGTGGTGTACTCCTGGCCGGCGCGGTCAACGCGCATTTCCCAGGTGCCAGTCGTGATGGCGTCGCCAGCGGCCGGCCCCTGCAAGGGCTGCAAGTTGACCTGTACGCCGACATCCTGCATCAAGAGGACGAAAGCATCGCCGATTTGACCGGTGGCTTCGGCCGCCACGCTGGTATTCAAGACCACAACCAGGTTGTCGCCAGCCAAGGGACCGTCCGTCCAATTCACGATGCCGTCGCCATCGGTGTCCTCAAAGCCCAGCTCAGCCAACAAGGCGCGCGCCGAATCCGGCGAATAGGGATAGAAGACCACGCTGTCGATATCGAAGTAGGGCGAGCCGGGCGTGATGCCGCCGGCGAAGGCGCGCATGAAGGGACCGCGGATGACCGCCTGCCCGACGCCATCACCATCCACCGCGTGCTGCACCGCGCGGCGGAAACGCTGATCACGGAAAAGATCGCGCAAAGCCTGATCGCGCTCATTCTGTACGCCCAGTGAGGACGACAGGTTGAACTCAATGTTGAAGGACAAGGTCTCGGGACCCCACTCAATGCGGAAGTGCGCGTCATCCTCTTGCGAACGCGTGATCGCTTCAACGTATGTGCTCGGGTTCTCGAGATTGGTGTGATCAATCGAGCCAGCCAGCGTGCCCAGCGTACGACCGATGCCGCTGGGACCCTTCTCGAAGGTGACTTCTTCCAGGTAGGGCAATTGGTTGCCAGCCTCATCGACCTTCCAGTAGTAGGGATTCCGGCGGTGAACCATGAACTCGTCAATCTGATAGTCGACAGCTACCCAGGGACCCATGGTCGGCACCGGCAAGGCGTCCTGTACCTGGAAGGTCTCGAAGGTGTCATAGTCGGATTCCGAGTTGATGGCTGGGTGCATGGGCGCGTAGGCGTGTTCGGCGCAGATGTTGAAGTCCAGGAAGTCCATATTGAACAGCCATTGCACCGGATAGGCCACCGGGAAGGTCCAGGTGATCTGGTCGTCGCCGGTCTGCTCAAGGACGATGTCTTCGTCATTGATCTGCCAGGTCGAGCGATTCGTCCAGGAATTCACGTTCTCATCCAGGATGACGTGATTCCAGGTGAAGAGAATGTCATGCACGCCGAAGGGATGGCCATCGGACCACTTCGCGCCCTCGATGATATTCATCACCAACTGCATGCCATCGTCGCTCCAGGTCCAGTCCGTCGCCAGATTTGGCAGCGGCTCCAGGTTGTCTTTGCGCAGGAACATGGGGCCCGATTTAACCAGCGATTCGCCATAGATGTAGTTGATGCCGAACCAACCCTGCGTTTGACGCGCGCAGAGGTTCCATCCAGCCGTCGGAACAGCCGAGAAGTCGCGCCAGACGCCGCCATAAACGCCGGGGCCAACCGACATGCCCGAGTGCAAGATAACCTGCGGGTTGTCAGGCAGACGCTCCTCAACCGGCGGCAATTCGCCAGCTTCCACCATTGTCGTTACATAGGCCGGCTCGCTGTAAGAGTCAAGCGCCTTGTAGACAAGCATTTCGTCGAGGTTGAATCTGACAATCGGATTGTCGCCCAATTGCACACCCTCTGGATACGGAATCGGATCAACGACTTCGCCCATCTGAGCGAAGCCCGACCCGACCATAGTGAGCATCACTGCCGCCATGAGCAGGATGCGTGTAAAGGTAGGCAGTTTCATCTGCGTTCCTCCAAACTAATTGGACAAAAATTAGCCCGCCGGCAGCTTCTCGCGCTGGCAGGTTAATTAACAAATAGTCGTCAATGCGCCACTGCGGATTTGTCTTCCGCCGGCGCCGCTTCATGCAGCCAGCAGGCCACTTCATGCTCGCCGTCAACGAGAGTCGGCGGCGGCAAATGCTGGCGGCATTTCGCCATCACATGCGGGCAGCGGTCGGCAAAGGCGCAGCCGGGGATCTCCGCCGTCGCATTGGGCACGATACCCTCAATTGGCACCAGTATCTCCTTGCGCCGCCCCAAGACCGGTATCGATTGCAGCAAGCCCACCGTATAAGGATGCTGTGGATTGCGGAAGATGTCCACCGTCGTGCCATATTCGACGATCCGCCCGAAATACATCACCGCCACATAATCGGCCATCTGCGATACGACGCCCAGATTATGCGTGATGATGATGATGGACGAGCCAAAATCGTCCTGCAGCTTTTCCATCAAATCGATGATCTGCGCCTGTATCGTCACATCCAGCGCGGTCGTCGGCTCATCGGCGATCAGGATCGACGGATTGCAAGACAGCGCCAAAGCGATCATCACCCGCTGGCGCATCCCCCCGCTGAGCTGATGCGGATACTGCTGCACGCGCTCTTGCGGATCGGCGATGCGAACGCGGTCCAGCATTTCGACCGCCACCTTGATCGCCTCTTTGCGGCTGAGCCCTTGATGCAACTCCACCACTTCCGCGATCTGCCGTCCAACTGTATGCAGCGGATTCAGCGATGTCATCGGCTCTTGAAAGATCATCGAGATCTCCCCGCCGCGGATGCTGCGCATCTCCACGCCTTTCGGATCGAGCGCCACGATATCGATCGTCTCCGCCCGCCGTTTCTGCCGCCGGAATATGATCTGCCCATCGACGATCTCGCCCGGCGGCGACTTGATTAGCTGCATGATCGAGCTCGCCGTTACGCTCTTGCCACAGCCGCTCTCGCCGACGATGCCCAGTGTTTCTTTATTCGCCAATTGAAAGCTGACGCCTTTCACCGCCTGCACCACACCCTTGTCGGTGAAAAAATGCGTCTTCAGATTTTTGACTTCTAAAATCGGCTCCGCGCCGTTTGTACCATTCATAAAACGCCAGTAGGGGCGACCTATCAGGTCGCCCGCAGCCCATCCTTTAGCCTGCCCTCACCCCTCATCGCCTCTCTGCCGCCAGCTCTTCCACCGTCCGCGTATGCAAGCGCGCCGCGCCCGTCGACGCGCTCAGCATCACGCGCGTGCCATTCGTCTCGTGCGCAGCCAAGCGCGCCCGCGCTCCTTCGATCGCTTCCGCCGAATAATTCGGCAGCCATTCCGCCTGCGCGACCAGCAGTTCATCCGTCATCTGCCAGACTTCTTCCGGATTGCAAACCGCCCCCACCAGCGGATCGTGCAGCATGGCCTGCTTCAACAAGGTCACATCGCCATGCACAGCCGCTTCCAGCGCCATCTCCTGCACGCGCACGCTGGCCGAGCAAGTGGCGGCGCAAACCAGCGGCAAGTCACCGACCATCGGCATGTTGATCCCGTTCTTGTCGACGTAGCCGGGAATCTCCACCACGCAGCCATCCGGCAGGTTGGTGATGTAACCGCGGTTCGGCACGTTGAAATGCCCGCGATAAACCCGACCGGTTTCCAACCCCTCAATGATGTAGGAGCCATGCTCCAGGCTGCGGTCAGCCGCCGAAATCTTGGGCGGCTCTTCTGCCAGCCAATTCGGAAATTCAGTCTCGAACCAATTCCGCCCCTCGTTGCAGACGCGCAGATAGCCGCCGGTCTCGCCCAGAATCCAGCGATTCAAGCTGATCCACTCGCCGATTTCAGCGGGCCGCTTGCGATACCAAGGCAGGTACTCGCTCAGGTGCCCGTTCGACTCGGTCGAGTAATAGCCGAAGCGCCGCAGCACATCAATGCGCACTTTTTCTTCTTCGCTGTAAACCGGATGCGCCTCGAAGAGTTCCAGCAAGCGCGGAACCATATCCAGGCCCCGCCAACGCACCTGCACGTAC
>JAPOYS010000033.1:11104-11981 GCA_026706455.1 Chloroflexota bacterium
TTGATGATTGATGCCGGCGCAGATGATATCGACATCGTCGCGCGTCACCCGCTCATCTTCCGCGATCAAGCCCTCGCGCCGCGCCCACAGCTCAATGCACTCGGCGATCTGCGCATGACCGTGCTGAACGCCATGGCACAAGCCGATCGTGCGCACGCCGCCGTATTTGTTGCAGGCCCAGGTGTTCATCGCCATCGGATTCGAGTAGTTGAGGAAGAGCGCGCCCGGCTTGGCGACCGCGCGGATATCGCGGCAAATGTCCAAAAGCGCCGGGATCGTCCGCTGCCCGTACATGATGCCGCCGGCGCAGATCGTATCGCCAACGCATTGATCGACGCCGTACTTCAAGGGGATGTCGATGTCCAGCGCAAAGGCGTCCAGCCCGCCCTGCCGGATCATGCAAATCACATAATCGGCCTCCGCGATCGCCGCTCGCCGATCCAAAGTCGACGAGACCGTCGCCGGCAAGCCATTCGCTTTGATGTCGCGCTCGCACAATTGCGCGACCATGCTCAAATTGCGCGCCGAAATGTCCATAAGCGCGAAATGCGTGTCGCCGAAATCCGGCACGGTCAGCAGATCGGACATCAGCCGCCGCGTAAAGCCGACCGAACCCGCGCCGATCATGGCAATCTTCAAAGACATAATCTGCCCCTCGTTAAATCAAAGGCTGATTAAATAATCTCGGAGGGGATTTGTCAAGTGGCGCGCTTCGCGGCGCGGCAAGCCAGAATAACTTATTCAATTTCAAACAAGCTTGTTTTTTCGGGGGGGGGGGGGGGGGGGAGGTGGGGGGGGGGGGGTGGGGGTAGGCCGAACAATAAAAGGGGAGCGGACGGCAAATAGGGAAGGGGGAAAAAAAAGTAAGGGGGGGGGG
>JAPOYS010000185.1:0-6540 GCA_026706455.1 Chloroflexota bacterium
ATTTCTTGTCGAGCGCGACGTTGCGGCCCTTGGGGCCGAGGGTCGTGCTGACCGCGTCGGAAACTTTGTCCACGCCGGATTGCAGCTTGCGGCGCGCGTCTTCCTTGAATACGAGTTGCTTTGCCATGGATTCCTCCAGAAATGTTTGCCTAATGTGCGTTTCAACTGAAGATTGCCGAAGCCTGTCTTAGGCGTCGACAATGCCGAGGATGTCGGATTCTTTCATGATGAGCATGCTGACGCCATCAAGCTTTACTTCGGTGCCGGCATACTTTGCGAAGAGCACGCGGTCGCCTTCCTGGACATCCATGGGAATGCGCTTTTCGCCCTCTTCGTCGTATTTACCGGGTCCAGCCGCGCGGATCAAACCCTGTTGCGGTTTCTCCTTGGCGGTTTCCGGCAAGACAAAAGCGCCACCTGCGAAGGTTTCTTCGGATTCCACCGGTTCGACCAAGACGCGGTCACCCAGCGGACGAATCGAGACAGCCATTTTCATCTCCTTTTCAAACTGCGCTTACCGTCATTACAGTACACAAACTTGACTTCAGATTCTAGCACTCGTTGTATCGGAGTGCCAGAAATGCAAGCACAATTTATCATATCGGCTCCGCTGAGTCAATCCACTTGGCAGAGAACGGGGTCGATTGCCAGAATTTATACGTGATTCTTACGCAAGCGGATGTGTCGGCTGCTGGAGCCGACTCTAGGGGTCACGCACCTCGACCGAATCCACACCGTAGTATTTCGACGAGCAATAGTTCTCGTACGATCGGGAATGCGGCGACGAAACGTTTCGGAATTCGCTAGCCATGTTATAACGCAGGGGCCAGACAATTATCTCACTTTGACCGCTATCGCGCTGCTCCATGATGTACTGGTGGCGCGCGTCCCACTCCTTAGCAAAGGTCTGCAGATCCGGCAGCCAGCGCAGTTGGGCGCCCACGATGTCGATGCCGATGACAAGGGCAACCAGCAGCGGCGCGAGCTTAAAAGCCCACACCGTCTCCGAGCGGGCGCCAGACGCGCGCAGATGGCATCCAAGCGCCGCGCCGACAAGCAATCCCCAGACAAAGCCAGCGAAGAGCTGCAGGACCGCTACTGGACCGAAGTAACGAGCGCTAACAAATCCGACTCCGTATAAGGCGACCAGCGACAAGACAAGCGCGCAGAATATAGCCGCGCTTAGGCATGTGAGCACAAGCCCCCAACTGCGCCGCGTGACTGAGGGCGGCAGAGCCGGCGGCAACCATATCGATGCGTGCGCCAGCAAAGCTAGCGCGCTCAAGTATAAGAACAGCTCGGCGCGCGCATGAATGCTCTTAAACTGGGTAGCCATAAACAAAGTGAACGCCGCCGCCAATACGAGCCCGGCAACTCGCGCCGCCCATCTCTGGTTTTCGATTAACGGCGCGGCGCTCTTGCTTCGCCGGAATAGCCAAGCGACATAACAGATAATCAGCGCAAAATTGAGCGAGATCACCACCATATAGGGCAAGCTGAAGCGCTCGAAAAATTGCGGGGCATCGCTGGCATGCGCCCACAAGAAGGGAATGAAGGCGAGCTGAAGCCCCAAGCCCATCCCAAGATGAGACAACGTTTTGCCCGATTGCTTCAGCCCAGAGTCCGCGCAGCCTGGCGCGCGAGCCATGAGCGCTGCCGCCATAGCCAGCGCGAATGCCAGCGCAAAGCCGGCAAAGACATCGGCGTCGATCAAGTATTCGACAGCCTGTCTCGTGGTCATTTCAATCAGATCCGGCAGCGCTTGCACCGGCTTAACGAGCTGGTGCGAAGCGGCGGCGCGCATTGATACGCCAGGCGCCGCCAGCTGGGCGACCCCGCCCGCCACCGTGCCCAATAACCCAGCGAAGAGCAGCAAAAAAGCCAAACGCCGATGCGGTCTCGCCACGAACAAATATGACGCGCCAAGGAAAACCGGCAGCAGAGCCAATTGAGTTACCAGGTACATCTCCGAAAAGCCGGCGTTCAAAAAGCAGAAGACCAGACTGGCGACGGCCGCCACCGCCTGGCTTCGTACAGAGCGCAATCGGATCGCCGAATCAAGCACTGCCGCCATATACAGTGTTAACAGCACAATGGGCGCGGTATAACTTAATTGCACGGTATAGTGGTAGTAAATCTGCGGCGTGTAGAATGTGCCGACTGTCGCGGCGAGCAGCAGCGACGCGCAGGTGACGGCGGCGATCAATCCATGACGGCGCCAGCCCCAGAATCCAAACGCGCGATATAACAGCCAACTCAATCCAACCAGCCAGATGAAGCTGGTTACAGCCGGAATGATGCGCGTAATCTGCCAGTCGAGCGGCGCGAATACCGCGTGCAGGAAGTAATTGGTGTAGGAACCGGTGTGGCGGCTGCGCCAATACATGACGTTCGTAAAGGGATCACGCGTCGAACCAGACTCGATTCGGCAATAATCGTCCGCGATCATCCGGCTGAATTGGCCGCTGTACGCGAACAGCAGCAGCGGGACGAGCGCCAGCGGCAAGCACATGCGCGCCAAAGTCGAACGGCTGGCCATCGCACCATTGCTCCCGTCACGCTGGGCATCCTGCCCCGAATACACAGCTGCTTTACCCCGTCTGAACCGTGAGCGCCAACTCAGAAGCCGCTCGATTCCCCACTTTGTCAAAAGCCAATGCCGTGAAAGTAATTTCACCGGCGCCTTCAAGGCTGTATTCGTAAGCGTAGGGCCAGTCGCGGTCGACTCCCAGCAAGGCGTCGCCATGATAAAACTCGACCCGATCGAGCGTGAGATTGTCGCTGACATCGGCCGCCAGCGACAAGTGCTGCTGCGACGGATAACGGATCTCGGCCGGCGGCTCGCTCGTTCGCAGCTTCACACTCGGCGGCGTGTTGTCAAAGGTCAACAGTTTGGTGTCCGTCTCCCGGCTGCCATCGGCAAAAGTCACGGACAGCCGCACCGTATACATGCCGCTGAACAGAGCCGTCTCCCAGGTCTCTGCGATCGTGCCGCTCGCGTCTATCGCCCGCGGCTCGCCGACCGTGAACCAGCGGTCGGGATTCACGTCAGCGCCGTATTCGAGCTGCCAGCTTTGGGCGCCGGGTCTCTGAATGCTGGCGATGATATCGACCTTTGACCCGACGTAGGCATAATCAGCCGGCGAAGTCAGGCGCACCGGTTTGGCGCGCAGGGACGAGCTGTCGGTACTGTAACTGCTTGGCGCGAGCGGCTTGCCGTTTTCCACCCACCAGTCCAAGATGTCGTCCGGCGGAATGAAATAAGCGACTGACTCGCGCGAATCAAGGGACGTATTCACCGTTGCCAATTGACCGGTCACGCTGTTGATCTCGACCGTTTGCCAGTAGTGATCGCGCTGTATCCAGGTTCCGGCTGGCACCACTTCGCGCCGCGTCGGGCAATGTGATGTTGTCGCCGGCAGCATGCCGGAGATCTCGCAAACCAGAAACTCTTCAATGTCGGCGGGCGCTGGCCAATCTCGCTGCGGCAACTGCAGATGCGCGTGGGCGTATTCCAATAGCGACCGCCAGACCGGCGCGGAGCCAGCGCGATCATGCGCGTCCAGGCTGAGTGGCGCGCCATCGGCTCGGCTCGTATGCACAGCCAAGACTAGATCCGGCGTATAGCCGACTGTCCAGCTCTCGCGCTTGTCGGCGCTTAAGCCATCGACGACAGCCGCCGGGCGCGAGAGCCGCAAGCTGATCGCAGGTCGCTGCAAGACCGCTTCCCTGGCGTCGGCGTCGGCCAGAATGTCATTGACCATGTAGACAGCGCTGGGCTGAATGATCACCGACTCATTCAAGCCTGTCTCGTCAGCGTAAGACCACAGAACCTGGCCATTGGCGTCGTCAATGCGGAGTATCGCAACGGGGTCGCGTCCGCGCAAGCCATCCTGCACTGGCGCTACCGCTATTCCACGAGACGCGCCCAAAGCGGCCAGAACACTGTAGGCGTAGGCGCTATCCAGAACGGAGACGGCGCCGCCGCGCTCCAGCAGGTCCAAGCCTTGACCGCCCGCGTCCAGGCTGTTGAATCCCAGCGCTCGCGCCGCGCGAATCGCCGGCTCGATGCCGTTGACAGCCGCCACTTGATAGGCTGGTGGCAGGAGCGCGGCCGCCATCGCGTCGCGCAGGTTCATCGGTCCTCGATACAAGCCGTCCGGATTCGCGGGCTTAAGAATCAAGCCGGCGGAAAGTCCTGGATAGGAGCGCGGCAGATCGTACACCATAGAAGCGGGCGTGAAGTCGCGACGCAAAAAGGCGTCAATGTAAACGAAAGGTTGCAGCAGAATGGAGGGTTGATGACTGGCGGTTTCGGCGTCTCCAACCATGCTTATAATGCGTCCGTCAGCGACGTCAATCAGCGTCAGCGCGCCAGTATTCGGCGGTGAAGACAAGTCCGTCGCGATGGTCTCGCGGAGCCGGTCCAGTTGACAATGGACGCCAGTTGCTGGCTCGAACGCGTCCGCGCTTCGCAAATGCGCGCGCAAAATACACTCGGCTTGAAGCTGCAGATCCAAGTCGAGCGCCGTAGTGATGCGCAGCGCCCCGCGCGCAACCAGCCGGGCGCCGTCATGCCCGCGGCTATCCAAGAGGTATTCCGCTTGCCGCCGCGCGTACTTGATGAAATAGGGCGCAATCTCGGATTGCCGGGCGCTTTGCTGGCGGAGAGCCAGGTCGGCGCCTGAGGCCTCGTCGAATTGGGATTTGTCGATCAAGCCCGCGTCGAGCAGCTGAAACAGAAGGTCGGCGCCGCGTTGACGCGCGTCCTGCGCCGCGTCGATTGGATTGAGCGCATGTTCTTGGCCAATCGCTGCCAAGAGCGCCGACTCGGCCAGATTCAGATCCGCGGCTTTCTTGCCAAGATAGACTTGGGCGGCCGCCTCTATACCAAAGGCGTCGTTGCCATAGTATTTGCTGTTCAGCCGCCATTCGAGCAGCGACTCCGTCGACCCCACGCGCTTGCTTTCAGCGACAAGGACGATCTCAAGCAGGCTGGCGTCCAAACCGCTAGCCGTCAATAGAGGCAGGACGGATTCGCGCACGAGGTTGCCAGCGATTCCGTCTTCGACCTGACGCGGCATTCCTATGATGTAGCGCAAGATTTGAATCAATGTCTGCATCGGGTCAAACCGGTCCTGGTCGGCGCTCCTTCCACCATATTCAGCCAGCGACGCGGCGGACACGAGATGCGGCGGCAGCTCGGCCAATTTCAGCCAGGTCCGATTCTTGCCCAGCGGGTCCTCGATGGCATGGATCAATCGTTCGCCGCTGGCATCGTAGAAGCGCGTCGCGCCAAGCGATTGATTCAGGAATACGGTCACCTCGGGCGCTGGCAGGCGGCTGGCGGCGGAAAGATAGAGCCAGGCTGATAAACCAAGGCTGGCCAATAAGGGCGCTGTCAGGATCGCAAGCGGAATGCCAATGACGACTATGAGCCAAAAGCCCGAACGCCTGGTTTCCCTTGCGCGCCGGCGCTTGCGGCTGTGCCGGCGCCGAATAATATGCGCGACGGTGGGCATGATGCCGCCTACAATAGACGCGGAAGTTATAGGGACAAGTGTAGCGGTTTTCGCCGACTGCGCGAACGCGACTCCGCCCGATACGGCGTCCGCTCCAATTTCGCGGGTTGGGCGCGCCAAGGCGCCATGAAATAGCGCAGCCAGCGCAGGACGTGGGCAGCGACGTGATTAACTGAGAGTTGGGGACGTTTAGAAGCTGTCTTGAAAGGCGCGCAAGCCGTCCCAGTCGCCCTTAGCCGCATAGGCGGCCTGCCGCGGAAGCGTCTCCAGACCGGCGGGCGCCGCCCGGCCCGCGCCTCGGAAAATGGCGCGCAGGTCGTCTGCGGACACGCTGGCAAGCGCCGAGTAGCTGTGGATGCCCGCCTCGTTCAATATCCGCTGGTAACCGGCCGCGATGCCTTTGATCTTGGTCAGGTCATCCGCTTCGCCGCTGTCAGCAGGTTCCGATTCACGCCGCACCTCTCGCCGTTTCGCCAGCGCTTCCGCTTCAGCCGCCGCGTCCTCAGCCGCGGCCGCGGGATCAGCCCCGCGCTCGACCAGCGCCTCGCGGCGGATCCAAATCCAGAACAGGATGGCCAGCGCCAACAGGCCGATCGACCAGGAGATCATGTCGCGCCCGCTGTTCGGCGCGACCACCGCGTTGAGCGCGAGTATAATGGCGCCGACCAAAGCCATTATCGCAATCATACTCTTGGCGTTCTGATTGAGCTTCATAGTGCCTTCCAGCAATTCATGGTTACTGACACAGCCGGATTATAGCATAACTGAATTCCGACTCGGCACTCCCAAAACTGCGCTAGCGAGCGCCTCGACTTGACGATTTGACAACCCTCGTCCACAATAGCAGCGCGAACGCAAAACCGAACACGGAGAAAGGTCAATTATCATGATCATCGGGCTTACCAGCGTACTGGTCGACGACCAAGACAAAGCGCTGAAATTCTATACTGAAAAACTCGGCTTTGAGCTGAAGCGAGACATGCCCCTGGGCAACCCGGCGGGCGACCGCTGGCTGACG
>JAPOYS010000185.1:6630-11969 GCA_026706455.1 Chloroflexota bacterium
GGCGATGTTCGAGCAAGGCATCTCGGGCGGGCAGTTCAACAGCAGCGATATCCAGGCTGAATACGAACGACTCAGCGAGCGCGGCGTCGAATTCACAATGACGCCGACCGACATCGGGCCCGCCATCATGGCGGTCTTCAAGGATACCTGCGGCAATTACATCACTGTGGTGCAGGAAAAAGCGGGCTAGCGGCAAAGCCTTCGCCACGGCAATTTGCCCAAAGGCAGCGCCTGCGATATTGTCTGTTTCAGTCAGTCGTATGCGCGCCGCCGGCTCGCCCCTAGGCGCAAGCCCTTTCCCTGAGTTAGCCGCCGTGTTGCCGCAGGAGGCGCAGCGCGCTTTCGGCCATGACACCGACGCCGACCGGCAGGCAACCCTCATGAATATCGAAGATCGGGCTGTGATGCGGTCGGTTCACGTCATCCAGTTGAGCGCCCAGCCGCAGCATCGCGCCCGGCGCCTTCTGGGTCATAAAAGCGAAATCCTCGCCCGCCATGATCGGCTCGCCCTCGCCCGATCGATCAGCGCCCAGCATATCGGCCGCCACCGTCCGTATGAGCTCGGAAACGGCTGGATCGTTGTACAGCGGCGGATAGCCGGTTGAGATCTGCAATTCATAATCGCCGCCGAAATGCCGTACAAGCGCAAAGGCTTCTTCCACCAGACGATGGATTTCCTCACGCGCTTCCTGTTCGAAGGTGCGGATCGTGCCGGTCATGAGGACTTCGTTAGGAATGACATTATCAGCCACGCCGGCATGGATGGCGCCGACGCTCACGACTGAACGTTCAGTCGGGTCGCGCCGGCGGGAGCGGATCGCCTGCAACGCGTTGACCACCTGCGCTTGCAGCCAGATCGGGTCCAAGCCATGGTTCGGCGTGGCGCCATGCGTGCCTTCGCCGATGATTTTGGCTTCAAAGACATCAGGCGCCGCCATTGAGAATCCATCACAAACCCGCACCTCGCCGACGGGTCGGCCGCTGGCCACGTGACAAGCGATCACGGCGTCCAGACCGTCGAGCGCCTTCTCCTCCACCATGAGGCTGCCGCCGCTGTGACCATCTTGCACCCGCCATTTCTCTTCACTGGGCTGAAACAACAAGCGGATTTCACCGCGGGGTCGATCAGGCAATTCATTTATCAAGCTGGCCACGCCCAGCAGCATGGATGTGTGGGCATCGTGCCCGCAGGCGTGCATTAGACCGGGCCTGCGGGATCTGTAGGGTACGTCGTTGGCTTCTTCGATCGGCAGCGCGTCCATATCGGCGCGGATGCCGACGGCCGGGCGCCCTTCCCCGATACGCGCCACCACGCCCGTCTCGGCAACGCCCACCTCTACCTCGATGCCCATATCGCGCAATGAATCCGCCACCAGCCGAGAAGTGTGCTCCTCTTCAAAGCCGAGCTCCGGATTCATGTGGATTTCGCGCCGCCAAGCGACCAACTGTTCTTCCATCGCTTTGGCTTTGTCCATTAACGTCATCATCAGATCCTTTGTATCCAGTCCAAAGTCGGTTCATCTTACCTCAGATTCGGACCAGCGTAAATCAGGAGGTACGTGCAGCGCAACTGACGCGCTCAGCCGCCGGCCACCGCCTGCAAAGGACAGCCGCGGTTCGAGGCGGGGCCGGCAAAGCGCGGGCAATCGTCTTCGGCTGTGTCCAAGCCGTCGTCATCAAAGTCACGGCAGCCGCGGCGCGACCTCGGCGCGAACTCAAAGGGGCAGGCGTCAGCAGCGCCGCGGAACCCGTCCAGATCGGGATCGTCCGGATAGGGACAGCCGTCATTATCGGCGAAGCCGAATTCCAGCGGGCAACTGTCGTCAGCGTCGGCGATGCCATCTATATCGGCATCACTCTCGCCGACGGTGGCGACGGCAATCAACGTAGGCGAATCCGCGATCAGGATCGGCGTCGGGCTGACGACAATCGGTGTCACAATTGTCTGCGCTGGCAGCGGGGTCGGCGGCACGAACTGGGCTGGCGTGGCTGGCAGCCGGCTGAAGGGCGTAACGCTCGCCAGCGGACGCGCCAGCGGCGTGAAAGTGGGGGCGGCGGATTGACCCGCTCCCAGCGGCGTGAAACTGGGCGCCTTGGTGGCCGTCTGCGTCATGTGGAGCGGCGGCGCCTCAACTGGCGCGCTGCCGATGATAATGATAGCCAGCGCATAAAAAGGCAAGGTGGCGACGATGATTAGCAGCATCAGCAGACGCAGGCACTGATGTCGATTGCTCTGGCTTTGTAGGACGTCAATCGTTCTCATGGGATGAAGCTTCGTCGGTGAGCGATCTTCAACCGCGCGCCCTGGCGGTCGTCAAGATTATTCTAGCGGAAGCGCCGTTTCTTGCGCCGCGCCCGCCTCAAGATCGCGCATTTGATACAACTCGCCGTCGACGAAGCCGCGCTTGCGGTAGTACTCGCGGGTACCGATCGAAGAGATGACCGCCAGCCGCCGGTATCCGCGCGCCGCCGCGATGCGAGCCGCTTCTTTGATCAGCCGCGTGCCCAGACCAAGATGCTGCGCCCGTCCGTCCAGCGCCGAGCCGATTCCGAGCGCCAGCCCATATACGTGCACTTCGCGGATCATGGCAGCGCCCTTCAGTTCGTCGAGCAATGCGTCTTCGGCGTCAAAGGGCAATGACAGGCGCAGAAAACCGGCGATGTCCCGATCGTCGGTGATGTACTGCAAGAAAAACTCGTCACCGACGCTCGTGCGATAGCGCAGGCGGTCCAGATGCAAATCGCTTTCGCGCACCCTTTTCACGCCGATCTCGCGCGCGCGGATGTCGACGCTGCGGGCGCCCCGCCGTTCCAGCTCGCGCTCGACCAATTGGCGGAAGTTCGTCACCTTGTTGCCATCGACGATATCGGTGCCCGGAATATCGCGGATGACGCGCGTCAGCCGGCAATATTCGGGCGTGCGCTTAAAGCAGCCGACCAGCAGTTTCAACAATTCCTCATGTGTGTAGGGAAACCAGTCACCCGCCTGATACTGCTGCATGAGCTCGGCGCTTTCGATCAAGGAGCAGGGGTAAATCTTCAATTCGTCGGGCCGGAAATCGGCGTCGCCGAAGAGCTTTTCATAATCCGCCAGGTCATCGCCGGGAGACGAGCCATAGAGATTGGGCATCCAATGGGCGTGGATCTTGAAGCCGGCTTGGCGCAGGAGCCTGACGGCGCGCCGCGTGGCCGCTACGTCATGCCCGCGCCGATTGAGCGCCAGGACGCGTTCGTTCAGGCTCTGGAAGCCAATCTGCACTTTGGTGCAGCCGAGGCGCCGCGCGCGTATCACTTCTTCTTCGCTGATGTGATCAGGGCGCGTCTCGATGACCAGACCGACAGCGCGGCAGGCGGCTCTCTCATTTTCTTTCTGCGCCGCTTGCAGCTCTTTCCAGGTTGCGTATTCGTCAACGACGTGGCGCTCGCGCCGGCCGGCGGCGATCTCCTCCGCCAAACCACGCGAACGACGCATCTCGCCAGCGTAAATCGTTTGCACCGTCTGGTTGTACGACGCCTCCATTTGCTCGCCCTGAATCCGCACATTGCTGATCGGCTCGCCCGCGAACATCGATTTCTCGCGCAACTCGGCTCGTACCTGCGCGCGCCCGTCAATGCCTGTCCCAAAATCGCGCAATGCGTCCAGTATCCGTTTGACGAACCAGATCTGATAAGTCTCAGGATAAAAGGACCAGGTGCCGCCCAGGATGATGATCTCGATTTTGTCGGTCGAATGCCCGAGATTGTAGTAGGTCTGCAAGCGCGCATAAGCCTGCAGATAGGGATCGAAGGCGTTCTTTTCGGCGCGTTGCGCGCCCGGCTCATCAGCCAGATAACTCTTGGGCATGCGCACGTCATTTGGGCAAAAGATGCAGGTCCCGGGGCAGGGAAAAGGCTTGGTCAAGACCGTCAACGGCGTCAGGCCTGACAGCGTGCGAACAGGCTTGCGCCGCAGCTTGTACAATTCCGCCTCGTCGAATGCGGGCAAGCCATCTTGCCCGGCGAAGGCGCGCCAGGCATCCACCAGATTCGCCAGGCTGTAAAAGCCCGCGCCCGCCGGCTTGGGGAATCGGCGCATCAACTGCTGATGCTCGCGCGAGCTGAGGCGCTGGGGGGCGCGCAGTATGACCTTGAGCAGCGGGATTAACCGCTCGCGGTGCGCCTCGGCGTCAAAGTCGTATCGGTTTTCTTTCTGCACGAAAGCTCCCGTCGCGGCTGCCAATCTTCATTCTAGCGCCGATCCCGGCAAATTCAAACGCGCGTCCGATTTCGCGCTCAGGCCATTTCTCTCGGGCGCAATTCCGCTACACTATATTCGAAGAACCAACATAATCCGCAGGCAGCCATGCACACCCTCCCGCCATTCACCCGCGCCTTGATGCGCTCCCCAGCGCCGAACTTCGCTGAGGGCTTGACGCTTTCCGCGCCCGCCGACGCGCCCGATTATGCGCTGGCGATGCAACAATACGAGGCCTATATTGAGGCGCTGCGCGATTGCGGGCTGGCGGTCACAGTCGCCCCGGCCGATGAACGCTATCCAGATGGTCACTTCGTCGAGGACGCCTTTGTGCTCTACCGCGAGCTGGCGTTTCATTGCCGGTCGGGCGCGGCCGCGCGGCGCGACGAAGGCGAATCGCTGAAAGCCTACCTGGCGCATCTTCGCATTGTCGAGCCGCCGCCAGAGGCGCGCATCGACGGCGGCGATGTGCTCTTCTGCGCTGATCGCGCGCTGGTCGGCATTGCGAGGCGCACCAACTTCGCTGGCTTCCACGCGCTAAGAACGGCGCTTCAATCTGTAGAGCCCGATATGCGCGTGGATCCGGTCCGCTTCAGCGGCGTCCTGCATCTCAAAAGCGGCTTGACCGAGTTGGCGCCTGGCGTATTAATCAAAGACCCCGCACTGCGCGCCGACTACAAGCTTGATTGGGCAGAGCTGATAACCCTGCCGCCCGAAGAAGGCTACGCGGCCGATGTGATGCCAGTGAACGATACGCTATTCGTCGCCGCCAACTGCCCGCAAGCGCTTAAAGCCGCGACTGCGCATTGCGCGCGCGTGATCGCCCTGGATCTGAGCGAGTTCATGAAAATGGATGGCGGCTTGACATGCCTGTCTTTGCGCTACTGACGCGGCGCTTGGCGGCGATGAGCCTGTCCCTGCTTCTCTTCAGCACGAGCATCGGCTTGGGCGCGCGCGCCCAGCAGCCCGACTTGGAGCGCTGCAGCGAAAGGCCGACCGTCGTCGAAGGCGAGTTGTACGGCGACAATGCGCGCTGGTGCGTCGAAGGCGTCGTGCATGACCGGCTGCTCGAACCGCTTTCGTTCACGGCGATGGAAGTTGCGCC
>JAPOYS010000157.1 GCA_026706455.1 Chloroflexota bacterium
CACGACCAGCTTCTACAAATTTGTCGACCGCTTCGACCGCGATTGGGCTTTAACGAGCGCCGGCGCCGTCATCATCATCTTTCCGGTCATGGTGCTCTTCCTGGCTTTGCAGCGACAGTTCATCAATGGCTTGGCCGAGGGCGGCATCAAAACCTGAGCGGATTTCCTGCGGGACGCCGCTTGCGTCGTCCGCCACAATGCAATTGCCGTAGGGGCGACCTGCTAGGTCGCCCGCCAAACCACGAATCCGTAGGGGCGACCTATCAGGCCGCCCGCATGAATAATTCAAAAGGAGAAGAACATGGCACTACCCCCCGATTATCTCGAACGCGTCTATGCTGGAGTCTTGGGGAAGCTCATCGGCGTCTATTTGGGCCGCCCCTTTGAAGGCTGGCCCTACGAAGCCATCATCGAGCATCTGGGCGAGATCAACTATTATGTGCATGATCGCCTCGGCGTGCCCCTGATCGTCACTGATGACGATATCTCCGGCACCTTCACCTTCATCCGAGCGCTCGAAGATTATGGATACGACCCGGAGATTTCGCCGGCGCAGATCGGCCAGACCTGGTTGAACTACCTCATTGAGGAGCAGACCGTGCTCTGGTGGGGCGGCATGGGCAATTCCACCGAGCACACCGCCTATCTGCGACTCAAGCAAGGTTACGAACCGCCTCTTAGCGGCTCGGTCGAGCTCAACGGCAAAGTCGTCGCCGAGCAGATCGGTGCCCAGATCTTTATTGACGGCTGGGCGCTGGTTGCCCCGGGCGATCCGGAATTCGCGGCTGACCTCGCGGGGCGGGCTGGCAGCGTCAGCCACGGCGGCGAGGCGGTGTACGGCGCGCAATGCTTGGCCGCGATGGAAGCGCAAGCCTTCGTCGAATCCGACATCAACAAGCTCATCGACACGGGCCAGTCGGTGATCCCGCAGGACTCGATCATCTACGCGATGATCAACGATATCCGCGAATGGCGCGCCAAGGAGCCCGATTGGCGCAAAGGGCGCGAGCTGCTGGCGGAGCGCTACGGCTATCACATCTACGGCGGCAACTGCCACATGATCCCCAATCACGGGCTGATGATCTTGTCGCTGCTCTACGGCGATGACGACTTCCAGAAAACGCTGATGATCGTCAACACCTGCGGCTGGGACACCGATTGCAACTCCGGCAATATCGGCTGCCTGATGGGCATCAAAGACGGGCTGGCTGGCTTGGCCAGCGGACCGGACTATCGCGGTCCGGTCGCCGACCGCATGTATATCCCCACGGCTGACGGCGGCAACGCTATCACAGACGCGGTCACGCAGACCGTTCGCCTGGTGAATACGGGCCGCGCGCTGCGGGGTCAAGCGCCCATCAAGCCAAAAGATGGCGCCCGCTATCACTTTGATCTGCCCGGCGCCGTGCAAGGTTTTATGAACGACGATTCGGTCGAAGCGCGCGATGTGGTCGCGATCAGCAATGTGCGCGCGCCCGATTTGAGTTCCAATGGCGAGCGCTTGCTGGCGCTGGATTACGCCGGTTTGGCGCCCGGGCGCGTCGGACGCGTCGGCACAGCCGCCTTTGTGCCGTCAGCTGCCGTCTCCGAGCACTTCGAGGGACCTGGCTACAATCTCTTCGCCAGCCCGCAGCTTTACCCGGGCCAGACGATCCGCGCCCGCGCGCTCGCCGATAGCGCCAATGACAGCGCTGTCGAGCTGAGCCTTTACATTCAGCACTACAATCGCGAAGACGGCTTGGACGTATTGGTCGGGGACGGGCGGCAGTTGGGCGCCGGGCAAGTTGCCGATCTGGAATGGCAGGCGCCGGACCTCGAAGGATATCCAATCGCCAGCGTCGGCGTTCAGATCTGCGGCGAAGGCGGCGTCAGCGGCCGCGTCTATCTCGATTGGCTCACCTGGGACGGCACGCCCAATATCCGTCTGAAGCGTCCGTATCCGCAGGACTACACACGCTGGGACCGCAAGATGCGCGGCATGATGTGGAAAAAGGCTTGGGTGAATGGGCTGGACGCCGCCAAGGGCAAAATGGTTTTCATCGATCGCTATCCAGAAACTTACCGTCTGATACAGAATGAAGGCCGCGGGCTGATGATGACCGGCTGCCGCGACTGGACGGATTACGAAGTCCGAGCCACGATGACGCCGCACATGTGCAAAGCCGGCGGCTTGGGCGCCCGCGTGCAGGGCATGAAGCGTCATTACGCCTTGCTCTGCGATGAGGAGAGCACGCGGCTGGTATCGACCCTTGAAGGCGAGGATACCGTCCTGGCTCAAGCCAGCGGCGGCTGGACGCTGGGGGCTCCGCATCAGTTGGCGCTCAAGGTCGAAGGCAATACCTTAAGCGGTTATCTCGATGGCAGCCTGGTGGTCAAGGCGGCAGACAGCGAGAATCGCTTCCCTGGCGGCGGCATCGCCCTGATCAGCGAAGAAGGCCGCATCGGCTGCGAGGAGGTCGAGGTGCGGCCGATTTAACATAAAGGCGCTGCTAGCTGTCTGTATGGGTGACCCGGCGGGTCGCCCTTTACTTGGGGTATGAGAACGTAAAAGATGACTATCCTCTGCTACGGCGAAATCGACCTCGATATCTACGTGGCGCTGAACCGACTGCCGACCATGGAACGCTCCGCCTGGTGCTCGGAGGACTTCGAGAATATCGGCGGCGCGGCGGCGAACAGCGCTTTGTGGCTGGCGAACTGGGGAATACCGACGCGGCTGGCTGGTCATGACCTCGGCGATGATCGACCGGGCGATGTCGTCAGGCAGCTGCTCGCTCAACAGCCGCTGCTCGATACGCGCTACATCGCTTGTCACCCAGGCTATCGCAGTCCGCGTTGCCAGTGCCTGGTCACGCCCGATGGCGAACGCAGCTTCATCACGCACTGGCCCGAGGAAGTACGCATGACGGCGCCGTCAGCCGATATGCTGCGGGGCGTGAATTGGCTCAATCTCGACAAATCGGGTCCGCTGCCGCTGCGCCTCCAAGCAGCGCAGATGGCGGCTGATCGGGGTATTCCCGTCCTCATCAACGACATTTACGAACCGGATAACCCGATACTGCCCCTTTTGGACGTGCTGGTCATATCCGCCGACATTATTCGGACTCATCACCAGCAGGAAGACCCGCTCAGCCTCGCGAGCCAACTGCAAGGGATCGGCGACTGCGACGTCATTATCACGAACGCTGGCGGAGATCTGACCGCTTTGACGCGCGGCGGCGGACTCAGCACGATGTCGCCGCCGGTTGTTCAAGTTGTTGATACCACCGGCGCCGGCGATATCTTCAAAGCCGGGCTGCTGGTTGGCTTGCTGCGGGAATTGCCGCTGCCAGAAGCGGCCAAATGGGGCGCGGCCGCCGGCAGCCTGATGTGTCAATACGCCGGCACGACCAAAACGCTCGCGCCGCTCGGCGAGGTGAAAGCGCTACTTGACCGTGTATCTCTCGGCGATAACTCTTTTGACGATGGTCGTCGGGGCGACTGACGGTCAGTGTTTGTGCGACCCTGGGAATCGCCGGCTCTAACGCATTATGTAGGGGCGACCTATCAGGTCGCCCGCTATTGGTGTCCAATCCCAAATGCACCGTCGCTTTCCCCTCCCCGTTGAGATTGCCCGCCAGTCTGATACAATCAGCGCGCTCTGGCTACTCAGGCATGGGGCTTGCACATGAGCGATAGAGCCGACTGGCGCATCATCACCGATATCGACGAGGCGCGCGCGACCATCCTCAAGCGCCACTCCTTGCGCGATTATGCCGTACCGGAAGCGCTCATCGAGCGTTCGCTTGATCTCTTCGGCGAGCGCGTAATGCCGGAAGAAGCCGTGCGCCGCATCATCCGCAGCGTCCGCGCTGGCGGCGATCAAGCCATACTTGAATGGAACCGCCGAATCGACGGGACGCGGACCGAGAGCTTGCAGGTTGCGAAGTCCGAGATGGAGGCGGCGCTGCGCTGGATCGCGCCCGAATTGCGCCGCGCGCTGGAACTGGCTGCCGACCGCATCCGCGCATTCCACGGGAAACAGCCGATTAGCAGCTGGATCGACGCCGCGGAAGGCGGTTCGCTCGGGCAGTTGATTCGGCCCCTGGATTCGGTTGGCGTGTACGTCCCCGGCGGCACTGCGCCTTTGCCCTCATCGCTGCTGATGAGCGTCGTACCCGCGCAGGTGGCGGGCGTGCCGGAGATCATCGTCTGTACGCCACCCGGCAGCGGCGGCGCCGAAATTCATCCGACGATTCTGGCGGCGGCCGCCATCGCCGGCGAGCATGCGCTGTACCGCGTGGGCGGCGCGCAGGCGATCGCAGCCATGGCTTACGGCACGGAGACGATTCCGCGCGTCGCTGCCATCGTAGGCGCGGGCAATCTATTCGTCACCCTGGCCAAGCAGCAAGTTTACGGCGATGTCGGCATTGATGGCATCCTTGGACCGACCGAAACCCTGGTGATCGCGGACGAGAAAGCCAACCCGTCGCTGGCTGCGGCTGATCTGCTGGCGCAAGCCGAGCACGATGAGTTGGCCTCCGCCATCCTGCTGACGCCCAGCTTGGAGCTCGCAAGAGCGGTGCAAGCCGAGCTCCGCCAGCAATTGGAGAGCTTGCCACGCAGCGACATCATCCGCGGCGCAATGCGGAATCGCAGCGGCACGGTCATCACGGCCGACCTGGCGCAGGCTTTTGAGCTGGCGAATGAGTACGCCGCCGAGCACCTCTGCCTGCTAATAGAAGACCCCTGGTCCTGGATCGGCAAAGCGCGCAATGCCGGCGGCCTTTTCCTGGGCGAGCACTCCTATGAAGTGCTGGGCGACTATGTCGCCGGTCCCAGCCATGTAATGCCAACCGGGGGAACGGCTCGCTTTGCCTCGCCCTTGAATCTTCTGAATTTCGTCAAGATCACCAGTCTGATCGCGCTGGACAAGAGCAGCGCCGCTGAATTGGGCGCGCCGGCGCAACTGCTGGCGCAAGCCGAGTCGCTGGACGCCCATGCCGCCGCCGCTCGACAGCGGAGCCGCTAACTCTATGACACGCGATAAAGTCCGCATACGCCGCGATATCGCGTCGATGAGCGCCTATACGCCGACCACGTCGCTTGACGTATTTGCCAAGCGCCTGGGCCTCCCGGCCGAAGACTTAATTAAGCTCGATGCCAACGAGAATCCCTACGGTCCGTCGCCGCGCGTGGTGGAGGCGCTCGCGTCCCTGCCTAACATGCAAGTCTATCCCGACCCGGAATCGGGGCGTCTGCGCGAATTGCTGGCTGAATACACCGGCGTGCCGGCTGCGCAGATCCTGTGCGGCGCCGGCGCCGACGAACTGATCGAACTCATCCTCCAGCTATTCATCGAACCGGGCGATGCGATCATCAACACCCCGCCTACTTTTGCCATGTACAGCTTCAACGCGCCGCTCTATCACGCCGAAGTCATCGACATCTACCGGCGCGCTGATTTCTCGCTTGACCTGGAGGCGATGGCGGAGGCGGTAACGCGGCGCAATGTGAAGTTGGTCTTCCTCTGCTCGCCCAATAATCCCAGCGGCGGCCTGATTGCGCGCGAAGACATCCGGACGCTGCTCGCTTTGCCAACGACGATTGTCATCGACGAAGCCTATATTGAGTTCGCCGAGCAAGAGAGTTTGGCTCAGTGGGTTGCGGAATACCCCAATCTGATTGTGCTGCGTACCTTGAGCAAATGGGCCGGGCTAGCTGGATTGCGCGTCGGCTACGGCATCTTCCCGCGCGCGCTCATGCCTCATCTCTGGAAAATCAAGCAGCCGTATAATGTAAATGTGGCGGCCGACCTGGCGGCGCGCGTCTCGCTGCATGACGCCGAACATTTGCAGGAGCGCGCGCGTCATTTGGCGCGGCAACGGGAGCGCATGGAGATCGCCTTCGCCGAGTTGCCCTATCTCGCGCCTTATCCCAGCCAGTCGAACTTCGTGCTCAACCGCGTCACTGGCATGTCGGCGGCAGACTTTCGCGACCGGCTGGCGCGCGCTGGCATTATCGTACGCTACTATAACAAGCCGCGACTCTACGACCATATACGCATCAGCGCCGGCAAACCCGATCAAGTTGACCGCCTGCTGGAGGTCTTGCGCGCGCTCCACAGCGACAACGTATTGTAACGGCGAACTTTGGCTCGCTCGCCTCTGCGCCCTCTGAAACCTCGGTTTCCTCGCTGGTAAAACGCGAAACGCAGGTTGCCCGAAATCTCGCGCCCTGTTCTCTCTCCGATTTTGTGCTATTGTTTCGAGCGAGGGCAGGAGCCATGACAGCGCGAAAATCAGAAATCAAGCGGGACACCAAAGAGACTTCGATTACGTTGAGCCTCGATCTTGATGGCGCGGGCGCTGCCGATATCAAAACGGGCATCGGCTTCTACGACCACATGCTGGGTCATATCGCGCATCACGGCCAATTCGACCTGCGCCTACGCGCAAAGGGCGACTTGCACATCGACGCCCACCACACGATAGAAGACATCGCCATCTGCCTGGGCCGCGCGATTGACCAGGCGCTCGGAAACCGAAGCGGCATCGGGCGCATGGGCGCCGCCTACGTGCCGATGGACGAGGCTTTGGCTCGTGTCGTCATCGATTTGAGCGGCCGCCCCTATGCGGTCGTCAGCGCCGGCTTCAGCACGCCGCTCATGGGGCGGATGCCGACTGATCTAGTTGTCCACGCGCTGGAAACCATCGCCGCTCATGCCAAAATGAACTTGCATGCCGAAGTGCTGTACGGCCGCAACGATCATCACAAAGCCGAGGCAATCTTCAAAGCCTTCGGTCGCGCGCTGGCGCAGGCGGTTGCGGTCGATCCTCGCCGACCAGGCATACCCAGCACCAAAGGCACGCTGACGGAGTAAGCGATCATGCAGGAATTCGTCGATTTTAGCAAGGAGCTCGCTCGCGCCAGCGGCGAGATCATCATGCGGTACTTCCGCCGCGAATTCGCAGTGGAGACGAAAGCCGACGAATCGCCCGTGACCATCGCCGACCGGCAAGCCGAAGAGATCATGCGCGAGATGATCATGAAGGAGTACCCGGAGCATGGCATCATCGGCGAGGAATTCGGCGTCCACAACGAATCGGCCGAGTTCCAGTGGGTGCTGGATCCGATAGACGGCACCAAATCCTTCGTCAGCGGCACCTTCCTTTTCGGCACGCTGATCGGCTTGATGAAGGGGGACCAGCCCATCGTCGGCACCATTCACCATCCGGTTACCAAGCACCTGCTGATCGGCGATGGCGCGGAAGCGCGCCTCAACGATGAAATTGTCCGCGTCCGCGACACGCGTCAACTGCGCGACGCCGTCATGCTCTATACTGATTTTATCCATGTGGGCCAGTATCAGAACGGCATCGCCTTCCAGCAGTTGATGGGCAAGACCAGTTTCAACCGCACCTGGGGCGATTGTCACGGCTATTTTCTGTTGGCGACCGGCGGCGCCGATATCATGCTCGATCCAATCATGCAGCTCTGGGATACCGTCGCTTTGATCCCGGTGATCGAAGGCGCTGGCGGCGTCATCACGTCCTGGAACGGCGGTCCCCCCCTGCGCGGCAATGGCATCATCGCCAGCAATCGACACCTTCACAGCCAGGTGCTGCGCGTGCTCATCGCCTAGCGAAGTCAAGGGCACTCAAAGCAAACTCGCCCAGTCGGCAAATGAGGCTTATGTGAAGAGGAGACTTTCGATGAATGCCAGAGCAGTTGCCATGGCAATGCTTGCCGTCATCGTGTTCGGAGGGCATAATCACCTTGCCTCCGCAATCGACAATTGCTGCTTCGTCAACCGGCAGTGCGCGACGGACGCGGAATGGGTCGCGGGTTATCACGCTTTCCAGCGGAATGAATGTCCCGTCAGTCAGCCAGCTGCCCTGGTAAGCGCGCCTGTCTCCGCCCCGGCGGGCCAGCCGGTCAACAACTGCTGCAATGTCAATTGGCAGTGCGGGACGAAGCCGGAATGGGACGCCGGCTACTTTGCATATCAACGGAATGAATGCGCTGACATCCCGGCAATAAGTGTGCCTGCGCCTGTGTCCTCGACGGCCGGTCAGCCAATCGACAACTGCTGCTTCGTCAACCGCCAGTGCGCGACCGACCAGGAGTGGGTCGATGGCTACGCTGCCTTCCAAGACGACCGTTCTTGCGGGGATGCAGCGTCCGCTGCTGTCCCGGGACAGTCCGTCAGCCTAGAAACCTTCGACTGCCATTCCATTCCACTGGCCGGGCCAGTAAACATTGAAGGACCCGTCGGCAGCCATCCCATTCCGATAGCTGGGCCAGAAGACTTTTCGCGAAAACTGCGCGCTGCCTTGGACCTGCTAAAGAGAAAAGCCGGCGGCTGGCACTGGTACGGCTATGTGACTTCCGGAATTAGCAGCATCCAGGCAACGGAAGAATTACGGGTCTGGATCGACAGCCAAACTGGGAAGGTTAGCTGGACAAACTATCACTACTACTTTAAGGTCGCGGATTTAGCAGCCATCATCGGTACGCTGGCGCATGAAGCCTGCCACGTACACCGTAAGGATTCCAGTCAGTTGGAAGAAGAGATTGAATGCACGAGAATTGGAATCAGAGCGGTTGACGCCATCTGCCCGAATCACCCTGCGCGCAAATCCTGGCAGCATCTAGTAGACAATCTGCGCTCTGATCCAGACTTGCGCTGGTGGGGGAGGGATTGAGGATGCGAACTCTGGCTCTGGCTGTCATTCTGTTGCTGCAGTTGGGCGTCGCCGCGGCGCAGAGCTATCAAATCCAAGTCGTCTGGCCCGTCCGCCTGCGCGCGTCATATAGCCTGGACAGCCCAATTGTCGCGAAGGCTCTGGCCGGCGAGGTTCTGCAAGTCGTCGGCAGCTTTAATCGCTGGCTGAAGATTGAGCGGGGCGGGATGACGGCTTGGCTGGCCGATTGGGTCGATTACACCCGCCTGGATGGGCCGCAAGCGCCACGAGCCGCCGAAGCCGCCGCCAATCAGCAGCAGCCAGCCAATATCGACAACTGCTGCTTCGTGAATCGGCAATGCGCCAGCGAGCAAGAGTGGGTGGACGGCTACTGGGCCTACCAGCGCGGTGAATGCCCGGCGCCTGCCCAACCTCAGCCAGGTTTATCACCGGCGCCAACAAGCGGACACCCAATCATAATCGAAGGCTCTTACCTGTTTAGGGGCCTCGTGATGGAAGCGCTGGACGCCCTGCGTGACCGAGCGCCACAGTGGTATGAGTACGTAACCAGCAACTTGAATCTGATCTTTGAGCAAGGTTCCCGTCCCCCTGCCGGCGGTGGACATAGTCGTCCCGGGGGGACCTGCGGCTTGCGGCCATATGGCAATCTTCCGTATC
Source organism: Chloroflexota bacterium (assembly GCA_026706455.1). Taxonomy (GTDB): domain Bacteria; phylum Chloroflexota; class Anaerolineae; order Aggregatilineales; family Phototrophicaceae; genus UBA6055. The sequence goes on from JAPOYS010000157.1 coordinate 9,345, forward strand.
TTGTACATGAGCAGAATATGTTCAGCTATGTGGCTACGATCGTTCATTACGCCTGTCATTCGGCCTATGAGTACGCCGGAAGTCCCTATAATGGCTATACCAAGATCAACGAAGAGGCGGATTGCGTCAGTAAGGACAACGCCGCGGTAGACCTTGTCGCCGCGCATCATCCACCCGGCACCTTCGGAACTGTGGTCGGGCTTTCCCATTGCGACGGCGACTTGACGAACTCCCCTCGTTGCCGCTGGGCTCGCGAAAACTGCGAATGGGGTCCCAACATGACACTGCTCGCTTGCCCGGCCGCCGGTCTGGTCACCACCTATACGAACGACTAGGGGTATAAACAGTGACGCTCTTCATCACTTCCGCCTAAGAGACATTGACAGGAAGAGAGCCCGCCATGCTGCAAGGCAAAACCGCAATCGTGACCGGCGCTGCTGGAGATCTGGGAAACGCGATGGCGCGGCAGCTGGCGCAGAACGGCGCCCAGGTCGCTATGTGGGACATCGTCCCGCGCGCGCAGGCCGCTGACGCCATCGAGCGCGTTGGCGCGCAGGACCCCGCCGTCACCTACGCCGAAGTGGATGTGCGCGACCGGTCCGCGGTGGACGCAGCCATCGCCGATCTGGCGGCTGTGGACATCATCTGTTCCAACGCCGGCATCGTCGAGGCGCAGCCCTTCCTCGAGTTGAGCCAGGACAATTGGCAGAATCATCTCGATATCAACCTGACCGGCTGCTTCAACGTCTGCCAAGCGGCTGCGCGCAGAATGGCGGCTGACGGCGTGCGGGGCCGCCTCATCCTCACATCGAGCTGGGTCGGGGCGATACCCTGGCCCGAGATCAGCGCTTATACCGTCAGCAAGGCGGGCGTCAATATGCTGGTCAAGCAGATGGCGCGCGAATTGGCGGCGCACGGCATCCTGGTCAACGCGGTGGCGCCGGGCATCGTGGACGCGGGCTTGGCCGGGCGGCAACTGCGCGAAGAGCCGCAATACGCGGCCCGCGTCGCCAAGGTGATTCCTCTGGTCGAGCCTGGAACGCCGGAGGAGATCGCGGCCGCGGTCGTTTATCTGGCGGGACCGCAGACGGCTTATATGACCGGCAGCATCCTGACGCTCGATGGCGGCTGTTCGCTGTTTCAATTCGATGCTTAGGGAAAGACCGTCCCGGCGCCGGCGCTCGCGCGGGTGATGGTTAGCGCGGGCTGGTTGCCGGTCGCGGCAACGTAACAGGCAGTGACTCGCTCCACAAAGCTGGAAGCTCCGTCAGCTGCCACCAGCGCGATCGCGCAGCCGCCAAAGCCAGCGCCGGTCATGCGCGCGCCGTAACAGGCGTCGTCGGCATTGGCGCAGTCGACGATGGCGTCCAGCGCCGGGCTGGATACTTCGAAGTCATCGCGCAAGCTGATGTGACTTTCGATCATCAACTGACCAAGGGCGGCCGCATCGCCCGCGTTCATGGCTTCGCGCGCTTGCAGCGTCCGTTCGTTCTCCGTGATCACATGGCGCGCGCGCCGGCGAGCCAGCGGGTCCAGTTCGTCCGCCCGCCGTTCGAATGCCGCGAGATCGACATCGCGCAGGGCGGCGACGCCGAAATGCCGGGCGGCCGCCTCGCATTGCGCGCGCCGTTCGTTGTAGGCGGAATCCACCAGCCCGCGCCGTGTATTCGTATCGAGGATGACGACGGCGGCGCCCGGCGGCAGCGGGGCGGAGGCGATCTCGAGGCTGCGGCAGTCGATCAGCAGGGCGCGGTCTTGGACGCCGGCGGCTGAAATCATCTGGTCCATGATGCCGCAGTTGACGCCCAGCCATTCGTTCTCGGCACGTTGGCAAGCGAGCGCCATCGCCGGCGCGTCCCATTCGAAGCTGGAGACGGCGTGGAAGGCGCGGGCCGCCGCCAGCTCGAGCGCCGCCGATGAAGACAAGCCCGCGCCAATCGGCACATCGCCGCTCAGGACGCCTTCCCAGCCGCGCAGGGCGTATCCGCGTTCCAGCAAGCTCCAGGCGACGCCGGCCAGGTAATCGATCCACTCGGGTTCGGTCGGAGGCTGCAAAGCGTCGAGGGCGAAGTGGCGGCGGTCGTCGATGTCGAGCGAGATGGCTGAGACGCACTTGTCGGCGCGCGGACGCAGGGCGATGAATGTGGCGCGGTCGATGGCCAGCGGGAAGACGAAGCCGTCGTTGTAGTCGGTGTGCTCGCCGATGAGGTTGACGCGGCCGGGGGCGCGGACGATGAAGGCGGGGTCGTCGCCGAATTCGGAGAAGAATTGGTCTCTGACTTGGTTGGCTAGTGACATGGCAAGTTCCAGTGGTTTGGCGCAGCGGGTATTGTAGCGCAGACATGCTTCTCTGCCAGCGAAACCAGCGAGTGGTTCTTTTGAACCACAAAGATACGAAGTGCACAAAGATTTTACCATTGAGTACGCAGAAGTAGTTCCAAGTTAGTCATGCGAAAGTAGCGAGCTTCGTAGGGGCGACATACCATGTCGCCCAAAACCACAAGTCGCAGCGGCAGCGGGCG
>JAPOYS010000118.1:0-1812 GCA_026706455.1 Chloroflexota bacterium
AGCGCGTCGCTAGTATTGACGAGCGCATGGCTAGCATGGAAGAGCGCGTCGATAGTATCGATCAGCGCATGGCTAGTATTGAAGAGCGCATCGCCACAATCGATACAATTGAAGAGCGCGTGGCTAGTATCGACGACAAGATCGATAGATTAATCGATCGACTGGACTGACGCTGCGGACCAGAGTTCGAATTCGTTTCCGACATAACTTCATAAGCGCCTTGGGCAATGCCTTTCATTCTCAACTGGAAATGATTCGTGAACTCGATTTAGGCACAGCCCGCCTGTTCCGCGCTTGACAGCGGCTTGAGCCAGTGCTAGATTATGTCCATTGCAAGGGGGCGTGGTGTAGCGGTTAACATGCCGGCCTGTCAAGCCGGAGATCGCGGGTTCAAATCCCGTCGCTCCCGTCAATCAAATGGAGACATCAAACCTGATGTCTCCGTTTTGATTCTGTAGCGCGGCGCGATCGATTATGGTGATCAACGACTCAATTCGCTACGTGAACAACCGCCTGCGCGTCGATGGCATCGATATCAAGTCGATTGTCGCAGAAGTCGGGACGCCGACCTATATCTATAGCCTCAAGCGACTGTTGAACAATTATCAGCGGATAAAGAGCGCCTTCGCGCCGCTGCAGGCGCGCCTGCATTTCAGCGTGAAAGCGAATGGCAATCTGGACATCTTGCGCGCGCTGAAACGGGCGGGCGCCGGCTTCGATTGCGTTAGCGGCGGCGAGATCTATCTCGCTTTGAAGAGCGGCGCTGCTGCGCGAGATATTGTCTTCGCTGGCGTCGGCAAGACACGTGAAGAGATCAGATACGCGCTAGCAAACAGGGTTGCCTGGATCAATGTAGAGAATATTGACGAGCTGGACCATATAGACTCGATAGCGGCTGAACTGGCTGTAGGTCCAGCGCGGGTGGCGCTCAGACTCAATCCCGAAGTGAGCGCGAGAACGCATCCCCACTTGGCAACCGGTCATGGGGCGGCGAAATTTGGCTTGACCGCCGATGTAATCGTGGAGGTTCTCAATCAGCCTGAGCGTTATCCCCGGATAGATTTCGCCGGAATGCACATGCATATCGGCAGTCAATTGGGAGACGACGAGGCGACGATGGCGGCTCTGGATAAACTGCTGGCGCTCGCGCGCGGCTTTGCGCAGATCAAGACGATTAACCTCGGCGGTGGCTTGCCGGTGGCGTATCGATTCGACGAGCCGGTCGCGCCCTTGGGAAATCTAGTTGAATATTTGGCGCTACGGCGGCGCGGCTGCTCGGTCCTACTGGAGCCGGGGCGTTCGATCGTCGCCGACGCCGGCTTGCTGGTCGCCGCGGTATTGTATGTGAAGCGGCGGGCGGGCGCAGTCTTCTGCATCCTGGACGCGAGCATGGCCGAGTTGATTCGACCGGCGCTCTACGACGCGCATCACGAGATCCTGCCGCTGCGACGGGCGGAAGAAGAAACCGTAACGACGCAAGTCGTCGGCCCGGTTTGCGAGTCGGCCGATGTCTTGGCGCGCGATCGTCAACTGCCGCCTCTGAAGCCGGGCGACTACGTGGCGCTGATGACGGCGGGCGCCTATGGCATGGCGATGGCGAGCAACTACAACGCGCGTCCGCGGCCCGCGGAGGTGATCGTAGTGGAAGATGGGACGAGCTGGCGGGTCAGCCGTCGGCGGGAGACCTACGAGGACTTGCTGCGATTGCAATAATGCGCGGGTGACCAACCAAAAAGACCCACTCACGGGTCCAATGAATGCTGATGGGAAGATTTGAACTTCCGACCTCGCGATTATGAGTCGCGCGCTCTA
>JAPOYS010000118.1:1909-67038 GCA_026706455.1 Chloroflexota bacterium
TCGGGTTATGAGCCCGACGAGCTACCACTGCTCCACCCCGCATCATCAAGGCAACAGAACCTGTTGCGGATACTAAGCCTATCAGCTAGGCTTTGACTTGTCAATAGCCTTTGCCGGATAAGCCGAGAAATAGTCGCCATCCAAGAGCCAGACCTTGTATCGACCGGCGCCCGGCGATTATACTTGACGAAGAGATCGAACGCTTGTTCCATGATTTTGGAGTTTGCGCGTGCCTGAGTTTCAGTTGGAAGCGCCCTTCGCGCCCACCGGCGATCAGCCGACCGCCATCGAGGGCTTGTTGGCTGGCTTGAGTCACGGGCATCGGCATCAGACGCTGCTGGGCGCGACCGGCACCGGCAAGACCTTCACCATCGCCAATATCGTGCAGGCAACCCAGCGTCCGACTCTGGTGATGGCGCATAACAAGACCCTGGCCGCGCAGCTGTACGCCGAGTTTAAGCGGCTCTTTCCTGACAATGCCATCGAGTATTTCGTCAGCTATTACGACTATTATCAGCCTGAAGCTTACGTTCCGCGGCACGATCTGTACATCGAAAAGTCGACCGATATCAATGAGCAGATCGAGCGCTTGCGCTTGTCGGCGACGGCATCGCTCTTCTCGCGGCGCGATGTCTTGATCGTCGCCTCTGTGTCTTGCATCTACGGCATCGGCGATCCGGTCAACTGGCGCAAGATGTCGGTCGAGCTCAAGGTCGGCGACGAAGTGCGGCGCGAACGCGTGCTGCGCGACCTGGTGCGGATCCAGTACCACCGCAACGACTTGGAGCTGCGACGCGGCGCCTTTCGCGCGCGCGGCGACACGCTGGAAATCGTCCCCGGCTATTCCGAGACGGCTTTCCGCATCTACCTCTGGGGCGACAAGATCGAGAAGATTGTCGAGTTCCAACCGCTGACGGGCGAGGTAGTGCATATTCATGACCACGTTACCATCTTCCCGGCACGCGAATACATCACCGATGAGGAGCATATCCGCGAGGCGCTGCATGATATCGAGATCGAACTGGAAGAGCAGATCAAGTATTTCAAGCGCGAAGACAAGCTGATCGAGGCGCAGCGCATCGAGCAGCGCACCCGCTACGACATTGAGATGCTGCGCGAAGTCGGCTTCACGACTGGCATCGAGAACTACTCGCGCCACTTCGATCGGCGTCCGCCGGGCAGCGCGCCCTTCACCTTGATCGATTATCTGCCCGAGGATCATCTGCTGGTCATCGACGAGAGCCACATGACGGTGCCGCAGATTCGCGGCATGTACAACGGCGATCGGGCGCGCAAACAGATCCTGGTCGATTACGGCTTTCGGCTGCCTAGCGCCTTGGACAACCGTCCGTTGCAATTCAACGAGTTCTGGGAGCGAGTAGGGCAGACCGTCTATACCAGCGCCACGCCCGGACCCTACGAGGGGGTGAATGCCGAGCAGGTTGTCGAGCAGATCATCCGGCCCACCGGCATCGTCGATCCGTTGGTTGATGTTCGTCCGACGTCTCCCGTAGCATACCCGGAGATCAATGTACGTCCGATGCTCGCAGGGCTTGATGACTTGAAGCAGGAAATCTTGTCTCGTGTCGGCAAAGAACACCCTGCCTTAGTCTCGACCTTTACCAAATGCGAGGCAGAAGAGGTGGCATCCGAATTGAACAACGCGGGCATTAAGGCTCGATTCGTTCATTCCGACATTGATATGGACGAGCGCGCCAAGATCTCGCTTGAAGCTCGTGACGGCCTTTGCGATGTATTGGTAGGCATAAAACTTAGGTTAAAGGGCGTGGAGTTGCCCAATACTTCGTTGCTCGTTATTCTCGATTCAGATAAACCGGATTTCTGGCGTTCTAAACGTAATCTATTGCACCTTCTTGAACTGGCGAAGGACCGTATATCTAGTAAGGTAATCATGTTCGCGGACCGACAGACTTCAGCAATGAATTGGGCGATAAAGGCCAACCGTCGGGCAATTCGACAGGACGCGTGGGAGCGCACCGGGATTGAACCCAGCGAACATGGACAGATCGACGATTTGCTGCAAGAGATCGCCTTGCGCGTGCGCCAGGGGCAGCGCGTGTTGGTGACGACGATGACGCAGCGCATGTCCGAAGAGTTGGCCGGCTATATCAACGGGTTGGGCATCAAGGGACAATACCTGCACGCCGAGGTCGATACGCTGGAGCGGGTCGAGATTCTGCGGGATTTGCGCATGGGCGTCTATGATGTGGTGGTCGGCATCAACCTGCTGCGCGAGGGGCTGGACTTGCCTGAAGTATCCCTGGTTGCCATTCTTGACGCGGACAAGTCGGGCTTCCTGCGCTCGGAGCCGGCGCTGATACAGACAATCGGGCGGGCGGCGCGCCATATCGAAGGCAAGGTCATCATGTACGCCGAAGAGATGACGCCGGCGATGCAAGCCGCCATCAATGAAACCGACCGGCGCCGCGCCAAGCAAGAATCATTCAATCTCGAAAACGGCATTGAACCGCAGCAGATCGTCAAGGATATCCAGGACATCACCGACCGCCTGCGCGCGATTGACGGCGACGGCGATGATGAGGCGCCGGCGCTAGATGCTGGTTTGGCTGCGTTGCCGGCTGAGGAATTGCAGGGCATGATCAACGAGTTGGAGCGCGAGATGAACAAGGCGGCGCAGGCATTGGAATTTGAGAAGGCGGCCGCGCTGCGCGATCAGATCTTTGACCTGCGCGGCGCGCTGGTGGAAGAGCAGGGCTTGGAAGGCGATTTGATGTTGACCTAGAGCCCGTGCAGGCGGCGCAGTTCGTTCGCCAGCGGCTTTATGCTTGGCGCTGCATAGCTCGATCTGGGCGCGCCGTAGGGGTCGCTGATGTCATCCAGACCCAAGCAGGCGCCAGCGATATTGCGCCAGCCATGCGCCAGCGCTTGCAGATCATAACCGCCCTCCATCACAAAGACGATGCGCCCATCGCAGAGGCGCTCCGCCAGTTTGATGCATTCGCGCGCCAAGTGATCGTAGCCTGCTAACGACAGTTGCATGCTCGCCAGCGGATCAACCCAGTGCGCGTCAAAGCCGGCTGAAATTAACATCAAGTCGGGATTGAAACCTTCGGCCGCCGGCGCGACAACTTCAGCGAATATCTGTCTGTATGACTCATCGCCGTGCCCGGCCGACAGCGGGATGTTAAGCGTTGATCCCCGTCCCGCGCCTTCGCCAATCTCGTCCAGATCGCCGTTGCCCGGATAGAAGGGGCTCTGGTGGATGGAGATGAACAGGATGGCGGGATCGGAGTAAAAGACATCCTGCGTGCCGTTGCCATGATGCACATCGTAGTCGAGAATCAGAACCTTGGCGATTCCATGCCGTGACTGCGCGTGACGCGCGGCGATGGCGATATTGTTGAGCAGGCAGAAGCCCATCGCCCGATCCGGCGTCGCGTGATGGCCAGGCGGCCGAACGATCGCCAGGGCGTTGTTCGCTCGCGCCGACAACACGGCGTCAACGGCGCCGATGACCGCGCCAGCCGCCAACCGCGCCACGTCTAACGAGATGGGCAGCGCATACGTATCGTGATCAAGTCGAACCACGCGGCTGCCCTGCGCTACCGCCTTTAGCCTGCTGAGGTGCTCTGGCCTGTGCGCGGCGAGTATCTGCTCGTCTGTGGCTGCGGCGGGCTTCAGGTGAAGTAGTTGATCCGCCAGACCCGTATCGCCGAATTGCCGCCAGACAGCTTCAATCCGGCCGGCCTGTTCGGGATGTTGGGCGAAGTCGTGATGGGTGAAGCTCGTGTGCGTCAGGCAAGCGGTCGTCACGCGGCCCTCCTTATCCCTCATCCAGCGCTTTGGGGTAGAGGATTATGTAGTCAAATCCGTTCATGTGAATCGTTTGCGTATGCTCATACCGCCGGCCGATCGCGCCGAGCACGGACGGCGGGTAAAATAGCGCGCGCAGGACAATCAGGCCGAATTCCTGTCGCTCGATCATGGCTAGCAGTTGCTCGCCCTTGAAGAGGCCCGCGCGCTCCAGGTTGCGCAGCTGCGTGGGATTGGTGACGACATCGCGGCCCGCCGCCAGCGTGAAGCCCGCTTCTTCACTCAACACGGGCTTGTCGCTCGCCTGGATCAGTTCGACGATTTCAGCGCCGGCCGCCCAATCGGCGCTGGTGAGAAAATAACCGATGCGAGCGTAGCCGCCGACTTTGAACGTGGCGGAATCGAAGAAGGTTTCCCGCACATTGCCTTCGACGCCGAGTACAGCCGCAAGCGGACGAAAGGCGCCATCGGTGGGCATCTTGAGCGTGGCGCGGGCGTAGCCCAGGTAGACCAGCGGAATCATCAACGCGGCGGCAATCGTGAGTTTCGACGAAGGATTGAAACGCAAAGCGCGCGGGAAGCGCCAAGCGCCCGCCAGCGAGCGCGAGAAGAAGATGCCGCTGAGGATGCAGGCGGCGGCGACGGATGTGACGAAGTAGCTGTCGCCCGCGCCCCAGGTGCCGGAAGCGATCCCCCCGAGCAAAGCCGCGGCGACCAACCAGATGCTGTAAAGCGAAAGACGTTCCAGGTAAAGCTCGTAGACGAAGAGCAGCGCGGCTGGGATCAATAGAAATCCGTGCAGCTTAAACCAAAGATTGAACAGCCCGAGCGCTTGCTCGACCATGAAGACGTTGACGTTGGCGACGATCGCTTGGTTCCACCATTGCCCGCCGGACGCGATGTTGAGCCAGAGGAAAATGGCGGCGCCGACCAGTGCGAATCCCAGGGTCCAAGTCCAGGCGCGCGCCGGCTGCCGAATGAACATCCAGGCGATGGCGGCCAGCGCTGTGATCGCCGCCAGCTGTTTGGTGTAGCCCGCGCAGAGCAGCAGCGCGAGCCCCAGCGCGATGCCCCGCTTGTCGCGGCGCGGAACGGCGCCGGCCAAGGCAACGACAGCCAGCGTCTCGAAGGTAACCATCATGGTATGTTGGCGGAAAAGGGGACCGATGTGATAGACGAAGTTGGAGCTGAGGAAAGCCAAGCCCGATAATGCGGCAATCCACTTGTGACGCGTTCCATCGCGATACACGGCGTAGGCGATGGCGGCCGCGCTAACCAGCGAACCCAGGAAGCCGAGTAGACGCCCATACCAATATGCCGGACCGAATAACCAGACGAATGGCGCCGCCATCATGTGAAAAAGGGGCGGATAATTGCTGGCGTAGAAGGGGTAGGTTTCCGTGTCGCGGTAGGGCAGCGCGCCCCGGCTGAATAGGACGCTGTCGTGCACCTCAAAGCCTTCGCCCTGGTCGTAGTCGTAGGGGAAGCGCGCCAGGTTTGCCGCGAAAAGGATGTAGACCAGGAAGGAGAAGAGCAGCGCGGCGCTGGCCGCCGTCATCAGAAGGACGTAGGCTCGCCTCGTTGCGCCGCTCATGCCGGCGCGTCGCCCAGCGGCATCAGCGTCAAGCCCACAATCGCGGTCGCCGCCATGATGACGAGCGCCAGTGATTGCATGGGACCGATGCCGCCGGGCCGGCCAACATCCACGATATCTATCGCCAGAATCGCGCCGAAGCCGATAGTCCCGGTCAGCGCGAGGGCGATGCCCAACTGTCGTTTGCTTACCGTAGGTTCCTGGCTCTCCATGGGGCAGAGTGTAGTCAAGCCATATCAGGCTGTAAAGTGCGATAGCGCCGTTTGCCGCCTCATAATGACCATACATTTGCGCTGGCGTCCGTGCTAACCTGTAGCGCTGAATTGCCGCGGATGCTGCTTTCGGGTCCTGAACGCGCTACTAGCGATTGACGGAGGAGTGATCGCCCTATGATGAAGACACATACTTGCGGCGAATTGCGCGAGCGCGACGCCGGCTCGCCGGTCGAGTTAGCTGGCTGGGTCAATCGGCGGCGCGATCAGGGCGGCTTGATCTTCATCGATTTGCGCGATCGCTGGGGCATCACGCAGGTGGTTGTCGATCTGGAATTGGCGCCGGCCGCGCACGCCGTCGCCGATAGCGCCCGCAACGAATATGTGGTGAGCGTTACGGGCCTGGTGCGGATTCGGCCGGAAGGCACGGCCAATCCTGAGCTGGCCACCGGCGACATCGACATCGTCGCCGATGAAATCGTCATTCTTAATCGCTCGCGAACGCCGCCATTTTATGTTAACCGCGCCGACGAAAGCGTGGACGAGGCGCTGCGCATGCGCCATCGCTACTTGGACTTGCGCCGCGAGGCGATGCAGCGGAGCATTCTGCTGCGGCACAAAGCGGTGAAATTCATCCGCGACTTTCTCGAAGCGGAAGACTTTATCGAGATTGAGACGCCCATTCTTTTCAAGACGACGCCGGAGGGCGCGCGCGATTTTCTGGTGCCGAGCCGCTTGCAGCCGGGCATGTTCTACGCCTTGCCCCAATCGCCGCAGCAGCTCAAACAGCTGCTGATGGTCGGCGGTTTTGAGCGCTATTTTCAGATCGCGCGCTGCTTTCGCGATGAAGATTTGCGCGGCGACCGCCAGCCAGAGTTCACGCAGCTCGATCTGGAGATGAGCTTTGTCGAGCGCGAAGATGTCATGCGGCTGATGGAGGCGCTGGCGAGCGCCATCGTCAAGCAGGTCACGCCCGGGAAGCGACTGATCGCCGAGCCCTTTCCGCGGCTGCGCTACCAAGACGCGCTGGAGCAGTATGGCACCGATCGACCCGATATCCGCTTTGACCTGCGCGCGATCGATATCAGCGATATTGCCGGTCGTTGCGCCTTTCCGGTATTTGTGGAAAATGTCAAAGCCGGAAAAAAGGTCAAGTGCATGCGCGTGCCCGGGGTGGCCGGCTCGCTCAGCGGCACGCAGCTGCGCAAGGTGGCGAGGGACCTGGAGGATATGGCGCGGCGACAGGGCGCCAAAGGCTTGGCTTACATCACGATACCGACGAATCCCGAAGGTGAATTGCGCGGTCCCATCGGCAAATTCTTCAACGTCGATCTGAAGCTCGAATTGATCGACGCGATGGACGCGCAAGGCGGCGATTTGCTGCTCTTCATGTCCGATAGAGCCGAAGTGGTCTACGCCGTGACCGATGCGCTGCGCAGCCACTTCAAGGCGGAGATGGATCTGGATGACGACCTGCTGGCTTTCTGCTGGGTGATCGACTTTCCAGAGTTCATTTGGGATCCGGAGAACGAGCGTTGGGATCCATCACAGCACATGTTCACCATGCCGCTGCCGGAAGATCTCCACCTCCTGGATAGCGATCCCGGCGCGGCGCGCGGCTCGCAGTATGACCTGGTCTGCAACGGCTATGAAGTCGGTGGCGGCAGCATCCGCATTCATGATCGCGCGATACAGGAGAAGATCTTCCCCTTGATCGGCCAGAGCATGGAGCATGCCATGCGCGAATTTGGCCACATGCTGGAGGCTTTCGAATACGGCGCGCCGCCGCATGGTGGCATGGCTTGGGGCATCGATCGGCTGGTGATGCTGCTGGCGGGCGCGCCCAACATCCGCGAGGTGATCGCTTTCCCAAAGACGCAGAATGGCGCCGACATCATGGCGCGCGCGCCCTCAACCGCCGAAGCCGATCAACTGGCTGAACTTCACATCAAGCTGGATCTGCCCACGTAGGGGCGAGCCTTGAGTCGCCCGCCTCCGCCAAACAGCCTTAGGAGCGATTCTGTGAATCGCCCGCGCAAGCCTTAATCCTCGGCCTCTGGATTCAGAACATTTCCTTGAACCAAGCCCGCGATAATGCCGCCTCCAAAGATGCCGATTAGGTACGGGATCAAGTACGATGCATCGCCGGCGATAAGCGCGGGACCCAGCGTACGTGACGGATTCAGCGAGGCGCCCGTCGCCGGACCGCCGGCGAATATACTGGCTGCCAAGGTAAAGCCAATGGCGACTCCCGCCAGCTTGCCCGCGCGTCCATAGGCTGCCGCTTGAATCACGGCGCTGACCAGGAAGAAGGTCAGGATGGCTTCGTAGATCGCGGCTGTCCAAACGGATTCTTGCGTCAGGAAGCCGGTCGTCTGGCCGAAGTTGTAGGCGTTCTCGCCCAGAAAAGCGGCCACGCCGGCGTTGTCCTGCGGAAAGACCACCACCAAGACGGCAGCCGCGATGATGCCGCCGATGAATTGGGCGACGATGTAATAGGCGGATTTTGTCCAGTCTTGCTGACCGCTGACGGACAAACCCAGCGTAACGGCCGGGTTGACCTGCGCGCCGGAAATATGGCCGTAGGTGTAAATCAGGGCGCAAAGGATCAAGCCGTGGGCGAGCGCCGGCACGACGACGCCAAATACGGGCGCAACCAGAACCGCGGCCGATCCAACAAACACCAAAACAAATGTGCCGATTAACTCGGCTAACAATTCTCGTCTAAGACCGTCATCCATAATATTTCTCCTTACTCTCACCGCGTGCGAAGAGGCGGAACAGCGATCTGACAACACCATTATAAACAATCGGCAGGTTATTGCGCGGACGACAATGGCATGGAATGTGGACTGTCTATTGTTGAGGATATAAGCTGCCTGCGATCTTGTCAAAAATCTCTGCGCCTTCTGTGTTCTCCCTATTTTGGAGCTTTGTAGGGGCGAACCTTGGCTCGCCCGTCTCATTCGACGCAGAGACATATCCAAAAAAATAGACACTACCAAATTATTGCGACCGATTTGACAGCGGCGGGTGTATTTGGTATAAACGGCGGCGCCTGCTGTATACGTGATAGAACTATATGTGCCGAGCCAACATTCTCCATAGGGGAGTCTATCTTTGTTAGCCAATGTAATAGGCTCGAGCCAAAACAGCGGTTAGCAAGCGATTCCCGACCTGTAATTTCGCAGGTTCGAGACACTATGGCTACACGGTACAGTGGGTTCGTTCTGATAGGCAGCGCGCGCTTGATGCGCTGCCTTTTGTTCCGCTAGCGGGCGTAGTCATCCCCAAAGGTCTGCGAGAGCAAGACCGGCAGCCGTTCAACGCGCGGCACCAGCACCTGCTGCTGCTCTTCCGTTACGTATTCTTCCAGGTAGTTGAAGTCCATCACGCGCATCGTGATGTTGTCGAAGTCGATCTCGCGCAAGAGCAAAGCCAATTGAATAATCTGCTCAAGGTCGAGACTGGTTTGAACATGCGCCTCCAGGTTGGCTAGCAATGCCGGCACTTGCGCTACCAGCCTGATGAAGTCTAGGCTGAGGACGCGCTCGCGGATCGCATAAAGGACCATCTGCTGCCGTTCGGCCCGCCGCACATCGTTGTTTCCGTGGCGCGTACGCGCGAAGCGCAGCGTGTCGCCCCCGTCCAGCAGGTGCGTGCCCGCCGGCAGATAAAAGGGATCGTAACCATAATTCATATCCGGAAACCGTTCATCGTTGATGTCGTAGTCGATGCTTATTCTAATGCCTCCGAGATGATCGACAAAATCGATAAGCGCTTGGAAATCCACCAAGACGTAATTGTGAACGCGCATGCCCAGATTCCAGCTTACCGCCTGCTGAAGCAATCGCGGACCATAGCCGGGGGCGCGGCTTTCGCCAATGAAATACGCGCGGTTAATGCGGTCGTGCGCTTCCTGTTCCGGAATGCGCACCCACAAATCACGCGGAATACTGAGGACGCCAATGCTGCTCGAAAGCGGGTCGATGCTGACGAGCATCAAGCTGTCAGTGCGGACCGGTTCACCCGTTTGATCGGGGCGGCGATCGAGCCCGCCGACGATGACGGAATAACGCGATTGTCCATCCCAGGGCGCCATTTCAATCAGGCGGCCGTCATCCAGCTGCAGAACATCGACGCCAACGCGGCGGCCATCGGCGATGTACTCGTTGCGCGCGTTCACCGGCGTCGGCAAGACCGGCGTCAAGTCCGCGGTTGGAATAACTTCCTGAACTGCGTGAGGCAGGCGAATCAGCACGATCATCGCCAGAACGAGGAAAGCAAAGACAGAAATGATGCCGCCTGCTAAGATGACCCAAGCCCAATCATTGCGCCGGCGCCGTTGCGGCGCTTGCAGTTGGCGAACGCGGGCGCCCGTCAGCGGTCGACTTGGTGGCGGTCCCGGCGCTAATCGCGGGTCCCGCGTAAATTTGGCGGTGCTGTAAATTGGCGCGGCATGTCCGGCTTTCGGCGGCGGCGGGACGAGCGAGCCAGCATCGTTTGCGGCGTCGACTCGTCGCCGGTTCGTAGCGACTTGTTGGTTCTGGTCGATCCGGTGAGCCATGCGGCGCGGTCTCCGATTGCCATCGGTCAGCGTGTGGCTGTCAGTATAGGGGTGGTGGTGAAATGCGGCAAATCCGCATACTGCGAGATTCCAGTTTCCGTGATGGCGCGCGCAATATGGCGCTCGACTGCGCGATTCTGGAGGCGGTCGCGCGCGGTGAGCAGCCGCCAACTTTGCGCTTGTATGGCTGGAAACCATATTGTCTCTCGCTAGGGTATGGGCAGCGAGCGCGCGACGTTGATATGGCGGCGCTTTGCCGCCGCGGCTGGGGGCTCGTGCGGCGGCCCACGGGCGGAAAAGCGATTCTGCACGGTGATGAGTTGACTTATAGCCTGAGCCTGCCAATTGATCATGCTATGGCTGGCGGCGATGTCGTCGACAGTTATCGCAGGATAAGCGCGGGTTTGCTTGCGGCGCTGGCGATTCTGGGCGTGGCCGCCACTGCGGAGCGACAATCCGCAAAGGCGCGGCGCGCTCATGCCGGTCCCGTCTGCTTCGAGATGCCTTCGCATTATGAGATCAGCGCCGGCGGACGGAAACTTATTGGCAGCGCCCAGCTGCGGCGCAAAGGCGGCCTGCTGCAGCATGGAAGCTTGCCGCTGACCGGCGATCTGGCGCGGATCTGTGAGGTACTGCATTTTGAAAGCGATGCGCAGCGCGAGATGCAGATGGACAGCGTGCGCGGCCGCGCCCTGACGTTGGAGCAGATTACGGACGAGTCGCCGCCCTGGTCGACAGCGGCGGCGGCGATGGAGCGGGGTTTCGCGCGCGCCATGAATTGCGAGCCCATGCCCGGCGAGCTTTCGCCAGCGGAGGAACTGCGCGCCGATGAACTGTTCCGCGGACAGTTCGGCAACCCCGACTGGACCCACAAGCGATAAAACTGGCTGCCGCTTACGTCAAAATCGGCAGGGGAGACCTGTCAGGTTGCCATTCAACACACAAAATCGGTAGGGACGTCCTTGTAAGTCGCTCGCCGGTCGCCCGACCCCGTAGCGTCTAGCCTCCGGTCGCTATCGGCTGGCTCGCGATGAGCGCGCGCAAGTCAGCCTCGCTGATGACCGGCACACCATTCGATACGGCTTTATCGACTTTGCTGCCGGGCGAATCGCCAGCGACGACGTAACTCGTTTTCTTGCTGACGCTGCCGGTAACCTTGCCGCCATTGGCTTCGACCAAGGACTTCAATTCGCCGCGCGGGACGCTCATCGAACCGGTTAATACGAAGGTCAGGTTCGCGAGCGCCGATCCAGCTACTTCTTTTTCTTCGGCGCGCATGTTGACGCCGGTCGCCTGCATTTTGGCGAGCACCTTCTGGTTATGTGCGTCGGTAAACCAGGCGACGATGTTTTCGACCAGCACGGGTCCCAAGCCATCGATGGCCTGCAAGGGACGCGAAGCGGCGATTAATGGTTGCAGCGAAACAGCGATTTCATGCAGGAAATCCGGCGCAAGCCCAAGCGGCTTGAACAGACGAGCCAGCCGATCGTTGAGATCATCCGCGTCGAGATAGCGCGGAACGAGCTCGGTCAAGGGATGGCGCAGGCGCAAAGCAAGTTTCTTGCTATCGGCATCCTCCGTCGGCAGGTCTGCGAGCAGCGGTTCTACGGTGTGGGCGAATGAAAGGTCGGCCGCTCGTATCCTCCTGGCGGTATCAAGCAGGTCTTGCATGGATGAGAAATTGTCCGTCAGCAGACCGGCCACGGTTGCGCCGACTCCATCAATTCCCAGGGACGTAAGGACCTGTTCGAATGGGCGCGACTTGGCTCTCTCAATCGACGCCAGCAGATTCTCCACTTTTTTCTCGGCAAAGCCCTCCAATGCCAGCAGCGGCTCCGCGTTCAGGTAAAAGATATCGGCTTCGTCTTCAATCAGGCTCTCGTCAATCAGCGCGCTGATGGTCTGCGGTCCCATGCCTTCGATATCCATCGCGCCGCGCGAAACGAAAAACTCCAGCGTGCGCATGACCCGTTCCGAGCAATTCGGATTGGGGCAGAACCAATCGACCGCGCCCTCAGGCTGGATGAGCGTTGTATCGCAGAAGGGGCATGTCTCTGGCGGGAGGATGGCCGTCTCGCTCCCGCAGCGCGCGCCGATCACCGGTCCGATCACATAGGGGATGACATCGCCGGAGCGCTTGACGACCACGCGGTCGCCCAGGCGGATATCCAGGGCGGCGACCTGCTCGTAATTGTGCAGGCTGGCGTTGCTGACCGTCACGCCGCCGATGAATACCGGCTCGAGCTGCGCGGTTGGCGTGACGCGGCCCGTGCGCCCCACGCCGATGGTGAGGCCAAGCAGTCTTGTCGTGGCTTCTTCGGCGGGAAACTTGTAGGCGATGGCGCCGCGCGGATCTTTGCCGACCACGCCAAGCTCGCGCGCCGCGGGCAGGCTGTCTACCTTCAGGACCATGCCATCAATTTCAAAGGGCAGGTCGTCCCGTTTCGTTTCCCAGGCGGGCAAGCGCTTCGCTGCGTCATCCATGTCCTGGCAAAGCGCCGCGCCGCTTATGACATTAAAACCCATTTCGCGCAGAAACCGCAGGCTCTCCCATTCGCTGCCCAGATTGAGTCCGTCGCTATCCACTATCGCGTAGACATAGGCGGTGAGCTTGCGCTTGGCGGTTTCGCGGCTGTCCTTCTGCTTCAGCGAGCCGGAGGCCGTATTGCGCGCGTTGATGTAGGCCGGCGCGCCCTGCGCCAACTGCTCGCGATTGAGCTCGCGGAAGGCGTCCTTGTGGAAGAGTATCTCGCCGCGGACGACCAAGCGAGCCGGGGGGGCGCCAAGCGCCGGGTTCACGGGAATGCGCAAGGGGACCGATCGAATCGTCTTGACGTTTGCCGTGACATCGTCGCCGACCTCGCCATTGCCGCGCGTTGCCGCCCTGGCAAGGACGCCATTTTCATAGGTGATGACGATCGCCAAGCCATCCAGTTTGGGCTGCAAGACGTATTGCAGCTCGCTATCGGCCGACAGAATTCGGGCGTTTCGCTCTTCCCAATTGCGCAGGTCAGTCTCGTCAAAGGCGTTGGCCAGGCTCAAAATCGACGCCGGATGCCGCACTTTGGCGAAGTCGCGCGCAAGGTCCGAACCCACCCGCTGCGTCGGCGAGCCAGGGAGCGCGAAGGCCGGATACTCGGCTTCCAGTTCGCTTAATTCTGCAAACAGGCGGTCGTACTCACTGTCGGTTATCAGCGGCTCGTTCAACACATGGTACTGATAATTGTGCTGATGCAACTCAGCGCTGAGTTCGCTTATTCGCTCTTGAATATCCTGGCTCATGATTAGGTTCCCGTATTTTCCGTCACCGCGCGCAGATAATTGGCGACCGCCCAGCCTTGGACCTGGAATTGCGGATCGCGCACCCGCCACCAGATGTAACCATCGGCCTCCTGCGGCCCGCCGATGATCTCAAAACGTTTGCCCTCGTTTTCACGGAAGAGGATTTGGCTGCCGGTCAAACCGGGGCGATTGCGAATGTTGAGCTTGTCAGCGCCGACGCCGAAGACCGCCGCCGTCACGCCGACGCTGAGCGGAACCGGCGTGTCCGTGATGATCACCGTAGGTATCGGCGGGCCCTCCAAGACCAGGCTCTGTGGCCTTTCCGCCGCCAGGATAACCTCAACCGCCGGGGAGGCTGTCGATTCCGTTTCGGCTCTCGGCTTGACATCCACTCGGTCCGGCTTTAGCTCTACAAGTTCGAGCGCCGCAGCAGGCGCGGCCGGCGCCTGAGCGCCGCGCAACGCATAGAGCAGGGCGACAACAATCATGGCGCAGACGAGCGCGAGAATGACTGCCAGCGCCAGCGAGGGAAGCGAAAAGTAGAGCGGGTTGTTCGCCCGACGGAGGGCGCGTTTGTAGCCGCGGCGGGCAGCGAACTGCGCTCTTGCCGCCAAGAAAGCCTCATTATTTTCCGAAGCCGCTGCGACGCGCGCCGGGCTATTTTGCGTTTCCGTAGTGCCTGTCGAGACGTCGGACACGGAGCCGCTCCCGCGGATTAAGCGCGATTCATGTTCCACTGGCTGAAACGCTCAAAGGACCAGGTGTTGACTACGTGCCGCGCTTCCACCCAGCCGCGGCGCGCATTGGTGATGCCGTAGTCCATGAGATCCAAATGCGCTTCTCGGTGGGCGTCCGTGTTAATGGCGAGCAGGACGCCCAAGTCCTTCGCCATGCGCGCCAACTCGCTGTTGAGATCAAGCCGCAGCGGATTGGCGTTGATCTCCAAAATCGTATTGTGTTCCTGGGCCGCCGCCAGCACCGCGTCCCAATCGGCGTCCACCGCTTCCCGATTGGGGAATTGGCGCGCTGACGGATGCCCGATCATCTTGACGAAAGGATTGCGAATGGCATTGAGCAGGCGTTGGGTGATTTGCTCGCGCTTCTGGCTCAGCCCCGAGTGCAGCGAGGCGATGACGAAATCCAGTTGCGCCAGCACCTCATCCGGATAATCCAGGCTGCCGTCCGCTTTGATATCCATCTCGGTGCCGGCGAGCGCATGAATGGCGTCGCCCATTTCGTCGTTGAGGCGGCGAACTTCTTCCGCTTGCGCCAGCAGCCGCTCGATGGAAAGTCCGTTGGCGATGCCGAGGCTGCGCGAATGATCGGTGATGACAATGTACTTATGCCCGCGCTTTTGACAGGCTTGGATCATCTCCGGAATCGTATTTTTGCCGTCGCTCCAGGTCGTATGCATGTGCAGATCGGCGACGATGTCCTGGCGCCTGATCAAGTTGGGCAGGCGCTGCGCGCGCGCCGCCTCGATTTCACCGCCGTCCTCGCGCAGTTCCGGCGGCACATATTGCAGACCGAGGGTCTGATAAACCTTTTCTTCCGTATCGCAGAAGATCTTGGGCTCAGACTCGATGATCGTCTTGTTCTCATCGACCGGGCTAAAGGCATGCTCATTGAGGCTAAGCCCTTGATCGAGCGCGATCTGCCGCATTTTGACATTATGCGCCAGGCTGCCGGTGAAGTAGCTGAGGGCTGTGCCCCAGCGGGCTTTCTCAAGGACGCGCACATCCACCTGCAAGCCGGAAAGCAGCTCGACCGAGCTTTTGGTTGGCCCATGCCCGAGCACGCGCGCGACATTCTCCATGTTGACGAAGCGCTGCATGATGGGCCCCGAGTCGTCGGCGGCAATCAGAATATCGACATCGCCGATGGTTTCGCGCCCGCGGCGGATGCTGCCGGCCAACGCGCCCTCCTGCGCGCCCGGCAGTTCCATCAGCAAATCGAGAATCGCCTGCGCGGCCGGCAGCGCCTCGCCGATATTCGCCCGTCCGGTTTGACGCGAAAGCGCCTCAATGCCATTGAGGATCTTCTGCTGGCTCTTCGCCCCCATGCCGGGCAAATCCGCCAGCTTTTCAGCTTGTGCCGCTATCTTGAGTTCGTCAACCGTTGTGATATCGAGCTGCTCCCAGAAGAGCTTGGCTTTCTTCGGTCCGACCCCGTTGATGTGCATGATATCGACCAAGCCCTCGGGGATCTCGGCTTTGAGTCTGTTGTAGAATTCGAGTTCGCCGGTTTCCAGCATTTCGTCGATTTTGGCCGCGATGGTCTTGCCAATATAGCTCAGCTCAGTCAGCCCGCCTTCGCCGGAGATGACGCGCAGGTCGCGCGGAACGGCGCGGATGCTCTCCGATGCGCGGCGATACGAGAGCACGCGATGGATGTTGTCACCACGAATCTGCAGCATATCGGCGCAGCGCTCGAATATATCGGCGATTTCGCGGTTGCTTAGGCTCACTGCAGCCTCCCTATTCTTGGACAGCGATTAGAACGCATATTCGAGCCTAGTATACCAGAAATCCGCCGGCGATAAAAGATACTTTGCCGGGCGGCCTAACGGGGCGGTAATCAATAGATTTCTACTATCTGTCAATTTCATTCTGTGAAGAATTTCTTTGTGACCTCAGTAATCCCAAGTCAGTCATGCGAATCTTCATGGAAACTGTAGGGCGAGCCGGTGGCTCGCCCGCATGAACAGATACAGGTTGCGGAGAGGGCGCCTCACCGCCGCGCGTAGGTCGCGTAGACACCGCCGCCGACACTGCGGGTCAGTCGCCCCTACAATTTCAAATTATTTTGTAGGAACTACTTCTGTGGCCTCTGTGTTCAGAAAGCAGTCCAATGATTGCGGACAGAAATGTTCTCCGCGACGCGACCTCCACCGATCGAGAATGGCGCTTGACATCCGCGATAAGCTGCGCTAGCATCTGCTCAACTGAATATCACTAAAGACTGAGAACCAGAGTAGTACGCGTCAGCCTGCCGTTCAGAGACTCGCTAGCCGCTGTGAATGCGAGACGCGCGGAGACGCCGAATGGGCTGGGGAGTCGCGCAGGTGAAAGGGAGACCGACTAGCTTGCGCCGGAGAGCGCACCGTTAGCAGCGCGGGATATCGACTACGAGTCTGTATCCACAAAGCGACCTGCAGACGCAGGTAATCAAGGTGGCACCGCGGGAACCCATCTCGTCCTTGAATGGATGATTCGGGTTCTTTTGTTTAGGGGAAAGATTGATGCTCAATACGAGACTAAGCGAGCGCAGCGATATCAGACCCTCGCGGCAGGAGTTGTTCCGCCATTTCCGGCAGGGTGATCACGTGCCGGTCTATCGCACACTGCTGGCCGACCTGGAAACGCCGGTATCGGTCTATATGAAGCTGAAAGAAGCGGGCAAGCCGGCCTTTTTGCTGGAGAGCGTCGAGGGCGGCGAGCAGGTGGGACGTTATTCCTTCATCGGCGTGAACCCCAAAGGCGTGCTCAGCGTCAAGGACAATATCGTCACCTTCGAGCGCAACGGGGCGACGACCAAGTTCGCCATTCCGGAGGGGCAGGATCCGCTGCACGTCATCAAACGTCACTTCCAAACCGTGAATCCAGTCGCCTTGGAGGGGCTGCCTCGTCTGGTCGGGGGAGCGGTTGGCTTCATGTCCTACGATATCGTGCGCTACTTTGAGGATTTGCCAGCGACGGCGAGCGATGATTTGGGTGCGCCGACGGTGGCCTTCATGCTGCCGGATACGCTGGTGATCTTTGATCACGCCATGCACCAGTTGATTGTGCTGGCGAACGCGCACAATACGGGAAACGACCCCGACGCGGCTTACGAGCGGGCTGTCGCCAGCATTGACGCGATCACCGCAGCCTTGTCCGCGCCACTGGTTCACCAAGCCTATGATCAGCCAGCCAATGGCGAGCGCGTCGACCCGAAGGCGAATGTTGAACAGCACGTGTATGAGGACCGCGTGCGCGTCGCGAAAGATTACATTCGTGATGGCGATGCCTTTCAGATTGTGCTGGCGCAGCGCTTTAGCCGTCAGACCGAAGCCAGCCCGCTGGAGATTTATCGCGCGTTGCGGGCGACCAACCCGTCGCCTTATATGTTCTTGTTGGATTTCAGCCATGACCTGACACTGGTGGGCGCGTCGCCGGAGATGCTCGTCCGGCTGGAAGACGGCATCGCCTACAACCGCCCGCTGGCTGGCACGCGCCGGCGTGGCAAGAGTGAGACGGAAGACCTGGCGCTGGAAGAAGAACTGATGAACGATCCCAAAGAGCGCGCCGAGCACGTGATGCTGGTCGACCTGGGTCGCAACGACTTGGGGCGCGTCTGCGATTATGGAACGGTCAAAGTTACCAGGATGATGTATGTCGAACGCTATTCACACGTCATGCATATCACGAGCCAAGTGGAGGGCTTGCTGCGCAAAGGCATGGACGCCTTTGATTTAGTGCGCGCCACCTTCCCGGCTGGTACGCTCAGCGGCGCGCCGAAGGTGCGGGCGATGGAGATCATCGAAGAGCTGGAGCAAACGCGCCGCGGCCCCTACGGCGGGGCGGTCGGTTATTTCAGCTTTGACGGCTCGATGGATATGTGCATCACCATTCGCACGCTGCTGATGCAGAACGGTACGCTCAGCGTGCAAGCCGGCGGCGGCATCGTCGCCGACAGCGACCCAACTGAAGAATATTACGAGACGATCAACAAAGCCGCGGCTGTCTTCGAGGCGGTCAAATTTGCCGAAAAGGGCTTGATGTGAGCGCCGCCCAATGGGAAGGACGATCATGATTCTGGTAATCGACAATTACGACAGCTTTACTTACAACATCGTGCAGGAGCTGGGCGAATTGGGCGCCGACCTGACCGTCTATCGCAACGACAAGATCAGCGTTGAGGAGATTCGCGCGCTGGCGCCGGAGCGCATCGTGATTTCACCGGGTCCCGGCTTCCCCAAGGACGCCGGCGTATCGCTTGAGCTCATCCGCGAGCTTGGCGCCGAGATTCCGCTCCTGGGCGTCTGCCTGGGTCATCAAGCGATTGGCGAGGCTTACGGCGGCTTGGTCGTCCACGCGCCCGAACTGATGCACGGCAAGACGAGCATGATCTATCACGAGGGCGACGCCATACTGGGCGGCATTCCCAATCCATTCGAAGCGACGCGCTATCACAGCCTGATCGTTGACGAAGCGAGCTTGCCCGATTGCCTCACGGTCACGGCGCGGGCGGCCGGCGGCGAAATCATGGGCTTGCGCCACAAAGAGCATCCGGTCATCGGTCTGCAGTTTCACCCCGAGAGCATCCTGACTCGCTGCGGCTTGCAGATCCTGGGCAATTTTCTCACATACGAAATCTGTGTAGGGGCGACTCTGTGAATCGCCGGCCGAAATAGCGAACTGTAGGGGCGACCCTTGGGTCGCCCGCCGATATCAACGGCCGCTGTACCGTCGTTACATGACGAACACAAAGAACCGTAATCGGGCAAAGGAAGTCAAATGGACATTCAAAAGGCAATCGACGGACTGAGCCGCTACGGACATCTCGAGGCGGCGCAGGCGGAGTCGATCATGCGGCAAATTATGACCGGCGGCGCCAGCGAGGCGCAGATCGGCGCATACCTGATGGCGCTGAGCATGAAGGGCGAAACCACCGACGAGATCGCCGGCAGCGCGCGGGCGATGCGCGACGCCGCGACCAAAGTGCCGACCTCGATCGATGTTGACATGCTGGATACCTGCGGCACCGGCGGCGACCGTTCCGGCACCTTCAACATCAGCACGACGGTCGCCTTTGTCGCGGCTGGCGCCGGCATACCCGTCGCCAAACATGGCAACCGAGCCGCCACCAGCCGGAGCGGCAGCGCCGATGTCCTGGCCGCGCTCGGCGTCAACTTCGAGCTTTCGCCGGTTCAAGTGGGCCGTTGCATCGACGAGATCGGCATTGGTTTCCTATTCGCCCCGATGCTGCATCCAGCCATGCGTCACGCCATCGGTCCGCGAAAAGAGCTCGGCATTCGGACGATCTTCAATATTCTGGGTCCCTTGACGAACCCGGCCGGCGCGCAGCGGCAGTTGATGGGCGTCTTCGCGCACAGCCTGACGGATTTGCTGGCGCATGTATTGAAGGACTTGGGCGTGAAATCGGCCATGGTGGTCAACGGCTACGGCGGCTTGGATGAGTTGACCGTGACCGGTCCCAACCGCATCAGCTATCTGCAGGAAAACGGCGACATATCACATCTGGATATCGACCCGACCGAGCTCGGCTTCCACACCGCTAGTCTGGACGATCTACGAGGCGGGGATCCAGACGAGAATGCTGCCATCCTGAGGCGCGTCCTTGATGGCTCGGAGCAGGGTCCCAAACGCGATATCGTCTTGTTGAACGCGGGCGCCGCCATCATGACCGGCGGGCTAGCCAGCTCGATAGCCGACGGCATCGTCGTCGCGCGCGACAGCCTGAATAGCGGCGCTGCGCTGGCCAAGCTTGACCAACTGATCAAGTTCAGCCAGAGTTTCGCCGCATGAGCCAAGCCTTCGTCACCACCGAGACCGTGCTGGACAGAATCCTGGCGCGCAAGGTGGACGAGCTGCGCGAGCGGCGCGCTCGGGTCGCCGACGGCGATATCAGACGCCGCGCTGAAGAATCGCCTTTCCCCGCGCGCGCTATGAAGGCTGCGCTGCTGAGCGACCGCGTCAGTTTGATCGCCGAAGTCAAACGGGCTTCACCCAGTAAGGGCTTGCTTACGAAGGACTTCGCGCCGGTGATGACCGCGGCCGCTTATGCCCATAATGGCGCCGCGGCGATTTCCGTGCTGACCGACGAAGACTTCTTTCAAGGCAGCCTCGCCTACCTGACCGCGATACGGCGAGCGGTCGAGGCGCCGCTTCTGCGCAAAGACTTCGTCATTGATCCCTACCAGGTTTATGAGGGGCGGGGGGCCGGCGCCGACGCCATCCTTTTGATTGTGGCGGCGCTATCGGATACGCAACTGGCGGACCTGCATGCGCTGACGAATGAATTGGGCATGGCGGCGCTGGTCGAAGCGCATAACGAATGGGAGATGGAGCGCGCTCTGCGCCTCGGCGCGGATTTGATCGGAGTCAACAATCGAGACTTGAAAACCTTTACTGTCGATCTCGGCACGACGGCGCGGCTCGCTCAAATGGTCAATGACGATGTCGTCTTGGTCGCCGAGAGCGGCATATTCACCTCCGCTGACGTCCGCGCGATGGGCGCACTGGGCGCGCGCGCGATCCTGGTCGGCGAGTCCTTGATGAAGGCGCCCGATATGGTTTCTTTAGTCCGGCAATTGAGCAGCCAGCCGCGAGGCGCTTATGACTAAAGTCAAGATCTGCGGCGTATGCACGGCGGAAAACGCGCTCATGGCGGCGCGCTGCGGCGCTGATCTGATCGGCTTGAACTTTTATCCCAAGTCGCCGCGCTATGTGACACGCGCTGCCGGGAGCGCGATCGCAGCCCGTCTGCGAGAACAACTGGGAGCCGCTTGTCCCACATTGGTCGGCGTATTCGTCAACGCCTCCGCCGATGAGGTCCGTGAAATCGTGGAAGAGGTCGGCTTGGACTACGCGCAGTTGAGCGGCGACGAATCGGCCGAGGCGGTCGCGGCGCTGGGAGGCATCGCCTTTAAGGCGATCCGCCCCATTGACGAAGAGGCGGCGCTGGCTGAGATTCGACGTCTGGAAGCCGTCTTTCCTCATACCGCCGATGCGCCGTCAATTCTGCTGGACGCCTTCAATCCCAAGCTTTACGGCGGTACCGGCGAGACGGCCGATTTCGCGATCGTCGGGGCGGTGAAGCGGGCTGTGCCGCGCCTGATGCTGGCGGGCGGACTGACGGCGGAGAATGTCGCCGATCGCGTAAGGCGGATTAGGCCCTGGGGCGTGGATGTCGCCAGTGGTGTGGAAGCGGGGACGCCGGGCGCCAAAGACGAGAGCAAGGCGCGCGCCTTCATCCAAGCAGTGCGGGCGGCCGACGCATGAGCGAGTTGTTCGACATCTATGATGAAGCGCAGAATCGAATCGGCGTCAAAGCGCGCGACGCCGTGCATCGCGATGGCGATTGGCATCAGGTTTTTCATTGTTGGGTGATTGGGCGTGAGGCGACGGGCGCGCCGTTTCTGGTGCTGCAGAAGCGACAAGCCCACCTCGATTATCCCAACAAGATTGACATAAGCGCCGCCGGGCATCTGCAAGCCGGCGAGACTGCGCGCGACGGCACGCGCGAATTAGAAGAGGAGTTGGGTCTCAAGGTGGCTTTCGACGAGCTGATCCCGCTCGGCCGGCGCGTCGGGCTCAGCCGCATCGGCGATTTCATCGATTGCCAGATCTGCCACGTCTATCTGCACGAATGCGATCAGCCGCTAGAGGATTACCATTACCGACGCGATGAGATCGCTGGTCTGGTGAAGCTGCGAGTGGATAATGCCATGCGGCTGTTTACGGGCGAGGTCGGCTGCGTGCGGGCGGCGGCTGCGGGCCTGGATGCGCCGGAGATCACCATTACCCGCGATGACTTCATCAAGAGTGTGGACAACTATCTCATGAAGATTCTAATTCTTACGCGGCGCTATTTTGCCGGCGAGAAAGAACTCTGGATCTAGTGGGCGAAGGAATGTTGGAAAATGACTGAAATCTACATTGATACCGAAATCAGCGACTTGCCCGACGCCCGCGGCTATTTCGGCGAGTTCGGCGGGCGCTTCGTGCCTGAGACCATCATCCCGGCGCTGGACGAGCTCGAGAGCGCCTACGCCGAAGCCATGGCCGACTCCGCCTTTCATCAGCGATTGAGTCATCTGCAGCGAACCTACACGGGCCGCCCGACGCCGATCAGCTACGCTCGCCGTCTGAGCGAGCGCCTGGGTGGCGCGCGCATCTACCTGAAGCGGGAAGACCTGGCGCATACGGGCGCGCATAAAATCAACAACGCGCTGGGCCAGGGATTGCTGGCGCAGCGGATGGGCAAGCGCCGCATCATCGCCGAGACGGGCGCGGGCCAGCATGGCGTCGGCACGGCCACGGCGATGGCGCTGCTCGGTTTGGAATGCCATGTCTACATGGGCACGATCGATATCCGCCGGCAGCAGCCCAACGTCTTTCGCATGAAGCTGCTCGGCGCCGAAGTGATTCCGGTCGAAAGCGGCAGCCGCACGCTCAAAGACGCCATCAATGAAGCGATGCGTGATTGGGTGACCAATGTCGAGACCACCTTTTACCTGCTGGGCTCGGCGCTGGGCCCGCACCCATACCCGAAGATGGTGCGCGATTTCCAAAGCGTGATAGGCGCCGAGGCGCGCGAGCAGATACAGGCGCTGACCGGGCGCCTGCCGGACGCTTGCATCGCCTGCGTCGGCGGCGGCAGCAATGCCATCGGCTTGTTTCATGCCTTTCGTGACGACGCCGATACTGAATTGATCGGCGTCGAAGCCGGCGGGCGCGGCATCGAAAGCCAGGAGCATGCGGCGCGCTTCGCCGATCTGGACATCAGCCGTCCGGGCATTCTGCACGGCGCCCGCTCTTATGTCATGCAGAACGAAGACGGTCAAATCATGGAGACGCACAGCGTTTCCGCCGGCTTGGATTACCCGTCGGTCGGTCCCGAACACGCCCACCTGCGCCAATTGGAACGCGCCTATTACACGCTGGCGACGGACGATGAAGCGCTGGAAGCCTTTCAAGTCTTGAGCAAGTTGGAGGGCATCATCCCGGCATTGGAAAGCGCGCACGCCGTCGCCGAAGCGATTAAGCGCGCGCCGACCATGCCGCGCGACAGCGTCCTGCTCTTGAACTTGTCGGGCCGTGGCGATAAAGATCTCGATACCGTCATCGGACTGCTATCATGAGAAATGTAGGGGCGACTCACCGAGTCGCCCGCCGCCATGAAAACTGTAGGGGCGAGACTTGTCTCGCCCGCTAGCGCCAGCGAGGAACCATGACCCACCCGCGACAACTTCACGGAACAGCCGCCCTGGACGCCATGTTCGCGCGAGCGCGAGCGGAGCAGCGCGCCGCCTTCCTGCCCTATTTTTGCATCGGCTATCCCAACCACGCCGAATCACTGCGCGCCATCGAGTCGGTGGCCGCCGCCGGCGTGGACGGCTTCGAGATCGGCATCCCCTTCAGCGATCCAATCGCCGATGGTCCCACGATCCAAGCGGCTACGCAGATCGCGCTGGAAAAGGGCGTGACCGTGCGCAAATGTCTGGAGGCGGTGCGGGCGCTGCGCGAAAAGGGCCTGGCGCAGCCGATGCTGATGATGGGCTACGCCAATCCGCTGGTGGCTTACGGGACCGATCGCTTCGTGCGCGACGCCCGTGACGCCGGCGCTGACGGGCTTATCGTGCCCGACTTGCCGCCGGAAGAGGCCTCTATGTTCGCCGAAAGCTGCGCGCGCGAAGGCTTGGCGCTGATCTTCTTCCTGGCGCCGACCAGCAATGACGAACGCATCGGGATGGCGACCGCCAACGCGACCGGCTTCATCTATGTCGTCTCGCTGACCGGCATCACCGGCGCGCGCAAGGAACTGCCGGCCTACCTGACCGATTATTTCGCGCGCTTGCGAGCCAAGACCGACATGCCCCTGGTGCTCGGCTTCGGCGTCAGCACGCCCGATCACGCGCGGCAGCTGCGCGGCTTGACCGACGGCTTCATCGTCGCCTCGGCGCTGATTCGCGCTTGGGAGCGAGGATTCGATGAGATGCGCGCGCTGGCGGGGGAGATCTTCGACGCGAGCCGCGAATGATTCACCACCGAGGACACCGAGGCTATTGAAGACCGAGGAAAACCTGTTGTGGATGATAATTCATTTGCGTTTCCGCAAAAGGACGAAGCGCAGGGGCGAATCTTGGCTCGCCCATTATAATTGAACACAGAGAACGCAAAGGTCACAGAGCAAACTGTTCGAGATTTTGTCATAAGTGCCAATATACGATACATTTCTTGTCAGACCGGCCTATTACGTAGCGTATATCGGAAGCATTAAGGGAATAGACATATGACGAAATATCTCACATGTTGCCTACTGGCCGCGCTGATTTGCGTGCTTGCCATGCCCGCATTGACACAAGACGCTCAATCACCTGTCATTACGATTCTGGCGAAACAAAATCTCGCTTTGCACAACAAACCAGATTTCTATTCAAACGTGTTGGGTATTTTCGAGAGCGACGAGACCTTGAACGCATTTGGACGTGACACGGATGGCGTCTGGCTGCAAACAGCGGAAGGCTGGGTGAACGCCCGCAATGTGGCTGCCGACGGCGACATTGTGACGCTACGGCAGACTGCGGAAGCCATCACCTTGCAAGCATCTGACAATCTAGATCTGCGGAGCGGACCGGACGGCAGTTACAGAACGAGTGATAGCCTGCCTAGAGGACATCTCACTGTCGCGATAGGCAGGAATCATGACGGTACTTGGCTGGAAACACTCAATGGATGGATTCCCGCCAGCGAGGTCGATTTTGATGGCGACATCATGGCGCTGCCTGTGAGCTTCGCTAGTATAACCGTTTCTGCCGAAAAGAATGCGGCATTCCTTAGCGCACCGACTTGGGAAGCCGATGTCCTTGAAATCTTCGAGCGGGGCAGCGACGCCTTCGCTTACGAGCGAACGGAAGATGCCGACTGGGTGAAGACACCGAAAGGCTGGGTCCATATCTCGCGCGGCGCGGTGATCAGCGGGGATCTTACGAGCTTGCCGCTGGCTAATATCGTCGCACTGCGGGTTAGGACGGAGACCGGTATATTCTCCCGTCCTGATGTGGCGGCGGAACAAATTGGAAGCATACAGAAGGGCGACGAAGTCATTGCGCTGAACCGCAGCGCAGACGGTGCTTGGCTACAAATCCCGATTGGCTGGGTACTGACGGAGTCGATTGTTGCGAACGGAGACATCTTGCGATTGCCCGACGTGACCGTCAGCATTCCGTTCACCGCAAAAAGAAACCGAGTGATATGGAGTGTTCCAAGCATCAGCAAATCTACGAGCAGGTATCTTGGTACCATCGCACAAGGCGAAAATGCACTTGCCATAGGCCGTGACGAAAAAGGTATATGGTTGCAGATTGACAGAGGCTGGATCAGTATTAGTGCATCACCTCAGAATTACATTCAAACATACGGCGACATTATGAGCTTGGCTGTCACAGAAGGGGCAACGGGTTCGTCCACGGTTAGCCACAGCGTAGCATCTGCTAGTCATGCCACCCCGACGCCCAAACCTTTATCCAGCCTCGACGCCGCCACCCTCCGCACCCTCATCGCACGCCACACCGACGACATCCGCATCCTCGACATCGAAACGAGCTCATCCGCCACCAAGATCGAATACGACCTCAAGCCCTGGCCCTTCGTGCCCAACGAATCTATCGCCGACGAAGTCGCCTTCAAGATTATCTGCGCGATTCGCAATGGACAGCAGATTCCAAATACGCTACAGTTCATCGGGCATACGCATTTCAAGAGCGGTGTCGGGCGCAAGTTCACCGGACCGAGCGTGGAAATGCATATCAGCGCGAGCAACGCCAATCGCATCGTCTGCCGCGGCAACGACCCGAGCGACATCAACTGGCGAAGCCTGGCGTCTCGCTACAAGTCCTATCCGATCCCGCGCGGAGCGAGCATTGATTATGATTGAGGGCGGACTGGTTTCAAGCGCAAGCGTCGACTATTATTACCCAAACTGCATAGACCGGTCTGGGGTGATTCGCGCTGTCAACTGATTCTCGAAGCTGACATGAAGACAAGCAAGGGCGCAGGGTGAACACTCAGCGCTCTTTTTGTTTGATACGGGGGAAGACACAGAATGATACGTGGCGTACGCGGCGCGACCACAGTGGAGCGCAATTCGAGGCGGGCGATCATGGCTGCGACGGCGGAATTGCTGACCGCGCTCATCGAAGCCAACGGCATCGTCGAAGACGATGTGGCGAGCGTTCTTTTCACCGCCACGCCCGGTCTTGACGCCGCGTATCCGGCGGCGGCCGCGCGCGAGCTGGGCTGGACGCGCACGGCGCTGATGGGCTTCCAGGAAGCGCATGTCATTGACGGGCTGCAGCAGTGCGTGCGCGTGTTGATCCACTGGAATACCGCCAAGCCGATGGATGAGATTCAGCACGTCTTCCTGCATGGCGCGGCCGCCTTACGGCCCGACTTGGCGGAAAACAGCGGGGCGGAGGGCGCATGATGTCTGCCGGATTCCGGGCGCGCCATTTGGCGATCGTCGGCATGGGACTGATGGGTGGCTCGCTGGCTTTGGCGCTGCGCGATCACGCCGATCATATCACCGGCGTCGACCATGACCAGCGGGCGCGCCGCTTCGCCCTTGAGCGCGGCTTGGTGGATTGCGCCACGGACGATCTGTACGCGGGCGTCAATCGGGCTGATGTCGTTGTTTTGGCGGCGCCGGTGCGCGTTATCGTCGAAATGCTCAAAATGCGCATCGGCTCCTATCTGCGCTCGAACACGCTGGTCATCGATATCGGCAGCACCAAGCAGGACATCGTTGACGCCATGGCCAATCTGCCCATCGGCGTCCACGCGGTCGGCGGGCATCCCATGACCGGCAAAGAGAACGGCGGCATCGAGGAGTCCGACGTGTCGCTCTACCGCGACCGTCCCTTTGTTTTATGTCCCTCGCGCCGCACGACGCCGGCCGCCAAGCTGCACGCGCTGGCATTCGTCGAAACGCTGGGCGCGCTGCCAATCGAAATGGCGGCGCAGCGCCATGATCAGATTGTCGCCGGCATCAGCCACTTGCCCTATCTTTTGAGCGCGACGCTGATGGCGACGATCGCTAATGAAGCCGAGCGGGATAAAGCCTATTGGGAGTTGGCCGCCGGCGGCTTCCGCGATACCAGTCGGCTAGCGGCCAGCAATGTGACGATGATGGGCGATATTCTGAGCACGAATACGCAAGCGGTCGCCACCTTGCTGGCGCAGTTCCGCATGCAGCTGGCCATGCTGGAGACCCTCTTAATCGCGGGCGATGACCAGCGCCTGGGCGAATCACTGGAGCCGATTCGGCAAGCGCGAAAGGAATGGGCGCGGAATTATGAAAACCGGCGATAGACATAATCAATTTACTCTGCGCCCCGGCGGCGTCCTGCGCGGCGCGGTCACCGTTCCCGGCGACAAATCAATTTCGCACCGGGCGGCCATGCTGGCGGCGATCGCTCGGGGCCGCTCCGAGATCCGCAACTGGCTGGCGGCTGGCGATACCGAAGCGACCTTGGGCGCTATGCGCGATCTGGGCGCAACTATCGAGCGGCTTGACACGACGACCTTGTCGATTGTTGGCGGGGCGCTGCGCGAGTCCGCGAGTCCGCTGAATCTGATGAACGCCGGGACGGGCATCCGTCTGCTGGCTGGCATCATGGCGGGGCAAGACTTCCCATCTGTCTTGGATGGCAGCGCCCAGCTCAGGCGCCGGCCGATGAAGCGAATTACTGAGCCGCTGGAGTTGATGGGCGCCGATATCGAGTCGCGCACTGGCGGCTGTCCCCTGCGGATTCGGCCTGCTGCGCTGAGAGGCCTGACCTACGAGATGCCAGTCGCCAGCGCGCAGGTGAAAAGCGCGATCCTACTGGCGGGCTTGTACGCTGATTCCCCGACCACAGTGATACAGCCTGGTCCCGCCCGCGATCACACCGAGCGGATGCTGCGCTCGCTGGGCGTGGATATTAAAGAAGAAGACGCCGAGGGCAAAACGATTACGGTCTTTCCGCAGGATCGCCTGTCGCCGCTGGGTCTGACCGTGCCGGGCGACATTTCTTCAGCCGCCTTTTTGCTCGTCGCCGCGCTCTTGATACGCGATAGCGAGCTCACCGTCAGCGGCGTCAATCTGAATCCGACGCGCACCGGCATCCTTGACGTGCTGGAAGCGATGGGCGCCGATATCACGATCGGAAATCGCGGCGCAGAGGCGGGCGAGCCCATCGGCGACATCCGGGTGAAAGCAAGCCAGTTGCACGGGATCGAGATCGGCGGCGAAACCGTCGTGCGCATGATTGATGAATTTCCGATATTGATGGTGGCGGCGCTGCGGGCGGAGGGCGAGACCGTCGTGCGCGAGGCGGCCGAGCTGCGCGTCAAGGAGACCGATCGCATCGCTGTGATGGCCGCCGAATTGCGCAAGCTGGGCGCCGAAATCGAGGAGCGCGAAGACGGCTTCCGCATCCTTGGTCCGCAGCAGCTAACCGGCGGGCAGGTGGACGGGCATGACGATCATCGTATCGCCATGAGCTTGACCGTCGCCGGTTTGATAACGGCGGAAGGGGCGGTTGTCACTGATGCGGCCTGCGCTGGCGACAGCTTTCCCGGCTTCGCCGAGACGCTGCAAGGCTGCGGCGCGCTCTTGGCCGCGTCTTGACGGTTCGCCCGCCGCATTACCAACCGCAGGGGCGAGACGGTGGCTCGCCCGCCGAATCGCATGCCATGCCCGGGTCAGGTGTAGGGGCGATTCTGTGAATCGCCCGCCAGACAAAAGGACGCAACGTGCCAAACAAACGTGTAGGAGTGATCGGCTTTCCGGTCGAGCATAGCCTGAGCCCGATCATGCACAATGCCGCCTTTCGGGCGCTGAATATGGACGACTGGCAATATGACGCGATGTCGATCCCGCCCGACATACTGCGGCTGGGGCTGCGCGAGCCGCGCGACCACGGTTACATCGGCATCAACGTGACCGTGCCGCACAAAGAAGCCATCATGGAATACGTCGAGCCCGATGAAAAGGCGCGCGCGATCGGCGCCGTGAACACTGTGGACTTCCGCAGTAATATCGGCACGAATACCGACGCCGATGGCTTCATCAGTGATTTGCGCGCGCATGACGTGAATGTCGCGGGCGAGCGCGTCCTGGTGCTGGGCGCGGGCGGCGCGGCGCGGGCGGCTGTCTATGGCTTGGTTGGCGCGGGCGCGGATGTGGCGCTTGTCAATCGCACTAGGGCGCGGGCGCTGGCTCTGGTCGACCATTTGCGCGTCGCCGCCGGCATCGACGGCGTCCATGTGCTGGCGCTGGACGAGGCGTCCCGCTGGGGCATGTCGCTCATCGTCAATTGCACATCGGCCGGCTTGCATCCAAATGTGGAGACTACGCCCTGGACCGATGGCGCGCCTTTTCCGACAGCTGTTACCGTTTATGATATGGTATATCGACCCGCGATTACCGCGCTGATGCGACAGTGCCAGGCGCATGACGGGCGCGCGATCGGCGGCTTGGGCATGCTGGCGCGGCAAGGCGCTATTGCCTTTGAGCTCTGGACCGGCGTCGCGCCGCCGATCGATCTGATGCAGCGTGTATTGCGGGAGGCGCTTGATAAGCTAGAGTAAACGAGGAATCTGGTAGTAACTGATGGAAGACACGAGAGAAAGAGAGCCAGATAATGCAACCGTATCGAGTTAAGTTGGAGACTCTGCTGGAAGACCGAAAGCAATTTGTGGTTCCGCTGTTTCAACGCCCTTATTCGTGGAAGAAGAGGAACTGGGAAGAGCTTTGGCGCGACCTTCTAGACATTTCTGATCCTGCAAACAGTAGAGAACATTTCATGGGCGCGATCGTGACCATGCCTATAGAAATGAAGCCTCACGGCGTCAACAAGTTTCTGTTGATTGACGGCCAGCAGCGTCTGACAACGATCCTCGTTATATTGGCGTGCATAAGAGATCTGGCAGGAGATGAATCCGACCTTCATGACGAGATTGAAAACATTTACCTGACTAACCGGTACAAGCAGGGTACCAATCGTAGTAAGTTGCTTCCCACTCAAGAAGATAGGAAAGCATACCAGGGGATTATTCAGAATGTGCGTCAGTCGGACTCGAGCTTGAGCAAACTCTATGACTACTTTGCTAAAGAACTCGCGGCCAGAGACGAAGATTCTGAAGCCATTGACCTTGGAAAGTTCTTCAATTCAATGAAGAGCCAACTCCTATTTGTTAGCATTGTCCTTGATGAGAACGACAACCCATATCACATTTTTCATAGTCTCAACGCTACTGGTACGCCCTTGACCCAAGCTGATCTCGTTAGGAACCACATATTTATGCATATCCCGGAGGAGGACCAAGAGGACGCTTACAATGATCTCTGGTATCCGTTGCAGCAGGCGTACCCAGGTAACCAACTGCGTGATTACATTTGGCGCTTTATAACCAAGGACGGTGTGCCCATTCGTCAAATTGGTGTCTACGACGCGATACGTAGACGTGTAGCGGATTTGGCAACTTCCGATTCGGCAGACCACTTATTGATGGATCTGAAAATCGTCGCTGAACATTACGACCGAATTCTGGATCCAAGTTTGGAGACCGTCAGGCCTATTCGCGAACGACTTCAAAGATTGAAACGATGGGAGTTAACCACAGCGTATCCTCTACTCTTGAATCTGTACATTGCGTTTAACAGTCAAGCAGTATCAGCACAGACTTTTTGCGATGTGCTTGATGTAGTTGAATCTTTTGTGGTGCGCCGACACATTTGCAATGTACCAATTCGTCAATTGACTAACTACTTTATTAGAGTATTCCACGAAGCAAGTGGAGAAAGGGATTTTGTATCTGCGTTATGCGATTACCTGATAGAGCACAACTTCCCGACCGATGAGGTATTCAGAGACAATTGGGTGCGTCACCAGCTTTATGGACCAGGCTCTCGCGATAAGTGTAAGCTAATACTGGAGTCGCTCGAATCCCATGCAACTCAGAATAATGAACCAGTGGACACGAGGCATCCGCGAATCACAATAGAACACGTTATGCCTCAGTCCTTGTCGCAGGCGTGGTATGAGGAATTAGGATCGGGTGCCGATGCGATACATGTCCAGTATGTGCATACAATTGGAAACTTGACACTTACGGGTCAAAATGAGTCGATGGGAAACAAGCCGTTTGCAGAAAAGAAGGAAGTATTCGCGCAAAGCAATTTTGGGCTCAACAAATACTTTGCCGGTTGCGATTCCTGGAACGCGGAGTCCATTGTTCGGCGCGCGGAACGGCTAGGTGAAGTCGCTGTCAAGATATGGCAGCGACCGAGCCCATAGTCAGGACTGAGCGCTTATGCCAATTCGATTCTTCACCGCCGGCGAAAGCCACGGACCCGGATTGACCGCCATTCTGGAGGGGATGCCGGCCGGCTTGCCCTTGACGGCCCACGACATCAACATTGATCTGCGCCGGCGCCAGAAAGGCTACGGCTCGGGCGGCCGCATGCAAATTGAAAAGGACGGCATCGTCATCACAGCGGGAATAATGAATGGCTTAACGACCGGCGCGCCCATCGCGCTCCAGGTGCAAAATCGTGATTTTCGAAGCTGGAAAGAGCGCGATATCACGCCGATTACGACGCCGAGACCGGGCCACGCCGATTTAACCGGCGCGCTCAAATACGGCTACCGCGAGCTTAGATTATCGCTGGAGCGGGCGAGCGCGCGCGAAACAACGATGCGCGTCGCCATTGGCGCCATCTGCAAGCGCTTCCTGGCGCAGTTTGATATTTCCGTGAATGGCTACGTTTCTCAACTGGGCGCTGTCGTGGCTGACTTGTCCGACATGTCAATCAAGGAGCGCATCGCCCGCAACGAAGACAATGATGTGCGCTGCCCTGATCCGGTCGCGGCCGCCGAGATGCACAAAGCCATTCACCAAATCAAGGTCGACAAGGATACCTTGGGCGGCGTCTTCGAGGTGGTGGCGCAAGGCCTGCCGCCCGGGCTTGGCTCGCATGTTCACTTTGACCGCAAGCTCGATGGCCGCTTGGTCGCCGCCATGGTCAGCATTCAGGCGATGAAAGGCGCTGAGATCGGCGCGGCTTTTGACAATGCGGGCAAACGCGGTTCGCAGGTGCACGATGATATCGTCGTTGACGAGGCGGGCAACCTGTCTCGTCGGACGAACCGCGCCGGCGGGCTGGAAGGCGGCATCACGACCGGCGAGCCGATACTCGTTCGCGTCGCCATGAAGCCGATTTCGACCATGTTGCGCGGCGCGCAGTCGGTCGACCTGGCGACAGGCGAGGCGAGCCCGACGGTTTATGAACGCAGCGACTTCTGCGCTTTGCCGCGCGCTGTACCCGTCGGCGAGGCGATGATGGCGATCGTGCTGGCTGACGCGCTGATGGAGAAACTGGGCGGCGATAGCATCGGGGAGATGAAACCGCGTTTCGACACGCTGCGGCGCAATCGGCTGGCGGACCTGCCGATGGATAACTGTGAGTGGCGCTTCGGGTACGATATATGAATACCGCGATAAACATCGTCATCACTGGTTTCATGGGGGCGGGCAAAACAACCGTCGGCCAGATCCTGGCGCGCAAGCTCAAGCGTGAATTTGTCGATATGGACGCGCTCATCGAATCGCGCGCCGGCATGACCATTCCGCAAATATTTGAGCGCCAGGGCGAAGAGGTTTTCCGCGCTATGGAAAGGCGGCTGATTTACGAATTGGCTTTGCGCAACGGGCTGGTGATCGCGACTGGCGGCGGCGCCCTGATTGACGACGCCATGCGCGAGACGATGACGCAAAGCGGCTTAGTCGTCTGCCTGAACGCGAGCAAAGCCGATATTCGCGAGCGCTTGGCGGAGAATGACAATCGTCCCTTGGCAGCCGGCTGGGAGCGCCTGTTTGAAATGCGGCAAAGCGCCTATGCCCAAATGCCATATCAAATTATGACGTCGGGAAAGTCGCCTGAAGAAATCGCCACGGAGATCGCAGCGCTGGACCAGGGCGCGCTTTATGTCAATACCCCAGATGGCGGCGGTTATCCGATTTATGTCGGCGGCGGCCTGCTGAGTTGGGCCGCGGAAGAAGCCGCTTCACTCGGGCTGGCGCGTCATGTCGTCGTTGTGTCGAACGAAACGGTCGCTCCGCTCTACGCTGAATCGCTCGTCCGAGCCTTGCCCAAGGCCAACCTGATTGTCGTACGCGATGGCGAAGCGCATAAGAATCTGGATACGGCGCGCGCCATCTACGACAAGTTGCTCGCGCTTGGCGCTGACCGCAGCACGACCCTAATCGCCTTGGGCGGCGGCGTCGTTGGCGACATGGCCGGCTATGTCGCCGCCACCTATATGCGCGGCATCACCTTGGTGCAAATGCCGACCACCTTGCTTTCCATGGTCGATTCCAGCGTCGGCGGGAAAGTCGGGGTTGATTTGCCGCAGGGCAAGAATTTGATCGGCGCCTTCAAACAGCCGCGCAGCGTCATCATCGATACCGATGTCCTGAAGACCTTGCCGCCTCTGCAGTGGCGCTGCGGCATGGCCGAGGTCATCAAACACGGATTGATCGCGCGGCCCGCGCTGCTGGATAGCGACCTGTGGAATCTGGAGCGCGCGGAGTACCTGATCAGGCAAGCGGTGCAGGTCAAGATCGATGTGGTGGAGGTTGACCCCTATGAGCGGGGCATTCGCGCGCATCTGAATCTAGGTCATACATTCGGCCACGCCATCGAAAAGGCGACCGAATACGCGGTGCCGCACGGCGAGGCGGTTGCTATCGGCATCGTGAAGGCGGCGCGGCTGTCGCGCAATTTGGGCTTCATTGACGATGCCTTGGTCGAACAGATCTTGAAGATCATGTGGCAGCTCGAATTGCCGACCGACATTGCGCTGGATCCGGAGCGCTGGTACGCCGCCATGTCCACCGACAAGAAATGGCAGGCTGGCGCCTCGCGTTTCATCGTGCTCAAGAACCTAGGCGAAGCCGCGATTGTAGAGGGCCTGTCCAAACGCGACATACTCGCCGTCCTTTGACGCTGCGACACCGTAGGGGCGATCCTTGGCTCGCCCGCAACAAAGCAAATCTGTAGGGGCGAGCCTTGGCTCGCCCACCAAAACATAGATCGTAGGGGCGAGACGGTGGCTCGCCCGCTGCAACGCAAACGGCGTAGGGGCGATTCTTGGCTCGCCCGCCGAACAGCAGCGAGGGGCACATAAGCACATGACCAAAGGCATTCTACTCCTGCACGGACCAAATCTCAATTTGCTGGGGACGCGGCAGCCGGAAGTTTACGGCAGGATGACGCTGGAGGACATCAACGCCGCCGCTGCGCGCCACCTGGCTTCATACGATGTCGAACTTAGGACCGCCCAGTCCAATCATGAAGGCGCGCTGATCGATCGGCTCCATGAGGCGCGCGCCTGGGCGCATGGCGTCGTTTTCAATCCCGGCGCCTATACCCATACATCCGTTGCGCTGCGCGACGCCATCGTCGCGACTGAATTGCCCGTCATCGAGGTTCATATTTCCAACGTGCACGGGCGCGAAGCCTTTCGGCGCGAGTCCTTGCTGGCTGGCGTCTGCCTCGGTCAAATCGCCGGTTTCGGCGCTTTCAGCTACCTGCTCGCGCTCGACGCGCTGCTGCGGCGCTGGGATATGCTGCGCGATTAGCTGGTAAGATTACATGAAGACTTACTGCCTTTCGTTGGCTATCTCGCCGATTTTGGCGAGCGCCTCCGTACACTATACTGCGCCTGTGCAGGGCGATATCGGCAAGGCGGGCTGAGATGGTTTCAGCGGCGGACATCCTCGGGGCGGTCGATGAGCAGCAGGTGCGCTTCGTGGCGCTCTGGTTCACCGACATCACTGGCTTGGTAAAGAGCGTCATGATACCGGCCGGCGAGCTCGAAAATGTATTCGCCAATGGCTCGCATTTTGACGGTTCGGCAATTGAAGGCTTCGCCCGCGTCGCTGAGAGCGATATGGTGCTGGTTCCCGATGAATCGAGCTTTGTCGTCTTGCCCTGGACCGTTGGCGCCGAAAAGACGGCGCGTCTGATCTGCTCCATCCACACCCAAAACGGCGACCCGTTCATCGGCGATCCGCGCAGCCTGTTGATCAAGGCGCTGGACGCCGCGCGCGCTTTGAACTTTCGCTTCAAGACGGGCATGGAGCTAGAGTTCTTCCTATTTCCGCTTGATTCAGCCGGCTCGCCCCTGGTCAGCGCCAACAATGATATTGCCGGATATTTTGATATCCCGGACGATCCGATACGGTCGATGCGCCGCCACATGCTCGCCGCCCTTGACGCCCTGGGCATCCGCGTTGATTCGACGCATTCGGAAACGGGCAGCGGCCAACATGAGATTGACTTTCAATATGACGATGCGCTGCGTTCCGCGGACAATATCCTGACAGCGCGGATCGCGCTCAAAACGATCGCCAGCAAGTTCCATTACTATTGCGCCTTCATGCCGCGCCCGCATGTCGATCTACCCGGATCGGGCATGCACACGCACCAGAGCATGCATGACGCCGCAAGTGGGATCAATCTCTTCGCTGATAGCGATGGCGAATACGGCTTGTCGGAGACGGCGAAGTATTTTCTGGCTGGCCAATTGGAGCACGCGCGGGCGATGTGCGCCGTGCTGGCGCCCTTGGTCAACTCATACAAGCGCTTGGGCACGAGCTTTGAAGCGCCGGTCAATGTCACTTGGGCGCATGTCAATCGCAGCGCGTTAATACGCGTGCCCAGCACCGCGCCGGATAAGGATTATCATACGCGCTTGGAACTGCGCTGCCCCGACCCGACCGCCAATCCTTATCTCGCGATGACGGTCATGCTGCAAGCCGGGCTCGATGGAATTCTGCACAAAATGCCGCTGACCGACCCGATGGAAGAGACGCTCACCGGCGGCATGCCCGAGCGCATGCGGCAAATTGAGATCTTGCCGCACTCGCTGGACGAAGCCCTCGACGCGCTCAGCAATGATGACGTCATTTTGTCCGCGCTCGGACCCTACGTCAGCGATCGCTATATCGCCGCCAAGCGCCAGGAATGTGATGAGTACAATCGCCAGGTGACTGAGTGGGAAGTCAAACGTTATCTGAATCGTTTCTGACGATCAGCTCGTGAATGCGCGCCACCGCCGCGCGCGAGTCCTGCTGAGCCAGCGCCAGGGTTACGCTGCAATTGGACGCGCCGAGCGCCATGCCTAGAATCTCAAATTCATCCAGCGCTTCCAACACGCGCGACACCAGATTCGGCGCCCGGTGAAGGCTGCTGCCGATGGCGGTGACCAGCGAAACTGCCTCGATGCTCCAGGGCATCTTCTCCGGGTATTCGGCCATCTTGGTTCGCAGAGCGCGTTGCAGACCTTCGACGCCATCAAAACCTATACTCGTCGGTATTACGAGACATACAAAGCTGCTGCCAGCGGATTGAGACGCGATCAACACATCGCTGCGCATGCCGAGCGACTCGAGCAGCGTCTTGCCAACCAGCCGCGTGACGCCAGCCAGCGAGCCGCTCGCCGGTCGCCGCAGCGAGAGCCCCAGCGTCGCGGTCACCGCCTTGATTTCGCTTTCGTCCGCATCCGGTCCTGACGAAACCAGTGTGCCCGCCTGCTGCGGGGAGAAGATATTCTTTATTCGCAGCGGCATGCCCGTCTCGGCCAGCGGCGCGATCATGCGGGCGTGCAGAATCCTGGCGCCGAAGTAGGCGAGGTCAGCCGCTTCATCGTAGCTGAGGCGCGGGATTACGCGGGCTGCGGTCACCGCGCGCGGATCAGCCGTCATCATGCCGTCAACGTCCGTCCAAATTTGCAGCTCGTCGGCGCCAAGCGCGCTGCTAAGCACTGAGGCCGTGTAGTCAGTGCCGCCGCGCCCGAGCGTCGTGGTGGCGCCCCGGCTGGTGGCGCCGATATACCCCGTAATCACCGGCGCCATATCCCGCTGCAACATGGGGGTAAGCGTGTCATGCGCCTTTTGCGCTGTCGGCGCGAAGACCGGGTTGGCATTGCCATGAACTTCATCGGTAACCAACAGGTCAGTTCCGTCAACGGCGACAGCGCGGATGCCCTTCTGCCGCAGCAATGCCGCAATGATCCGTGCCGACAGTCGCTCTCCGACGGCTACAAGCGCATCCAAGTGGACCGGCGAAAGTTCTTCGCTCAGCTTGTTGGCGATCGCTTGGCAGTCGTCGAGCAGGCCGGAGAGTAGCTTATCGATATCGGCCTGCAGCGTATTGCGGTCGGGGCGGTTTAGCGGCGCTTGGTCCACCATGGCGAGGTGACGGGTGCGCAAGTTGGCGGCGATGCGGCGATAACCGCGCGGCTGATCGATGCGCGCGTAGTGAGCGGCATCAAGCAGCATATCGGTAACGCCGTCCAAGGCCGAGACGACGACCATAACCCGGTCCCAGCATCTGCACTCTTGCGCAATGATGCTCAATACCTGGTTAAGCCCGGACGCTGTTCCCAACGCCGCGCCGCCAAATTTCATAACCAGCGTAGTCATCGTTGCTCGGACGCGCCTCCCAAGCGCTTAATTATTGCTTTGACTCAACACTCTGTACGCTCTTCTTCTAAGTAGTACCAAGTTAGTCATGCGAAAGAAGCGAGCCTCGTAGGGACGACCAATCTGGTCGCCCGCTGCCGCTGCGACTTGTGGTTTTGGGCGACATGGCATATCGCCCCTACAAATCGTTGCTTTAGTGAAATTTGCATTACTTTATCGGTTCTACTTAGTTACAATTTTAGCAAGCGCGGCGCCCAATTGACAAGCAGACCGACCCCTTCATAATCGTAGGGGCGACATTTGTGCCGCCCTCAATTGCCAAGACAGGTTTAGGGCGAGCCTTGGCTCGCCCCTACAAATCGTTTGGGGCGGGTAACCTCCTCAACATTCGCCACTCCCCGCCCGTGAATCCAATTGCTTTTGCGCCGTTTTTCGAGTACAGTGAATGGCGTTTGACTGCGCCGTCGCCTTCGAAATGCGGGCGGCGCAGCCCGTAGGAAACTCAGCGCTTTCGCGTCTACAAAGGCTGAACTTCATGGTAGCTGCCCAAGCTGAAAAGAGCGAACTCGTTGCCGGCGTTCGCTTTCAGAAGATAGGCAAACTGTATCATTTTGATTTCAGCGGACACCCTGACCTGAAGCAGGGCGATTATGTCATAGTCGATACGCGTCGGGGCCGGCAAATGGGCCAGGTCATGGGCTTTACCGCCCCCGATGACGGGCGCCAGGCGCACCAGATTTTGCGTCCAGCCACTCCACGCGACCTGCTGCTGCGCCAGCATTGGGAAGCCAAGCAAGACGAAGCGCTGGCCACGTGCCGCGAAGCCGCCGCTAACCTGCGTCGCTTGTCGGATGTGAAGTTCGTCGCCGCCCAATACAATTACGATGGCAGCGTCGTCACTTTCTTGTTCAGCGCCGAGCAGAAGATTGACACGACCGTGCTGCAGAAGCGCCTGCAGCGCAAGTTCGAGGCGCGCATCGAGATGCGACAGATCGGCCCGCGCGATGTGGCGAAGCTGCTTGGCGGCTTCGGCGCCTGCGGCATCACGCGCTGCTGCAGCACATTTCTGACCGACTTCAGCCCAATCTCCATCAAAATGGCGAAAGCGCAGGGCGTATCGCTGAATCCCTCTGAGATCACGGGCATGTGCGGCCGCTTGCGCTGTTGTCTGGTCTACGAGTACGAACAATACGTTGAGGCCCGCCGCCAGCTGCCCCGGCGCAATAAACGCGTCGGCACGCCGCATGGGGAGGGCCGGGTGCTGGATCAGCTTCCCTTGCGCGACGCCGTGCTGGTCGAGGTCGGCGAGAGGCAGCGAAAGGTTGTAGAGCGCGAAGACCTGATACCGCTGGAGGAGTTCCGCAAGTTGGCGGAAAAGGCGGGCTCCCCCTGCGACAGGCACGGCGAGGGCAGCTGTGAATGTGGCATGCCGGCCGGGCAGCGCCAAGCCGACAGGCTGAAGGAAGCGCGCGAGCCAAAGCGTAAATCTGAGGAACAGGAAAAGCCAACTGAAGAACGACCGCGCCGACGCCGATCGCGCAGGCCGCGCGGCAAATCCGGCGCAGGCGCTCCGCCATCGAATCGCCGGCGCGGGCGGCGGCGGGGCGGCCGGCGCTCCAACCGCGGCGCCGACAGCCAAAGCGATTGAACGCATGACGGCGACTGACGATAGAAACGAGGGCATGGCGGGCCGCCGGATCTTGGGCGTCTTCGCCCATCCGGACGACCCCGAGTTTTTCGCTGGCGGCGCCTTCGCCAAGTGGGCGGCTGATGGCGCCGACATCACTTTTGTCATCGCCACCAGTGGCGACAAAGGCAGCGCCGATCCCGCGATGACGCATGAGCGGCTGGCGGAAATCCGCGAGCGCGAAGAGCGAGAAGCGGCGGCTGCGCTCGGTGTGCGCGATGTTGTTTTCCTGCGATACCGAGACGGCGAGCTATTCCCGACCTTGGAGCTGCGCCGCGATATCACGCGAATGATCCGCATGAAGAAACCGGATGTGGTGGTGACGCTGGATCCAACCAGATGGTTCGGCACGCGCGGCATCAACCATCCCGATCATCGAGCGATAGGCGCGGCGACGCTTGAGGCTGTTTTCCCGACTGCGCGCGATCGCCTGAACTTCATCGAGCATGAGCGGGACGAGGGCTTGGAACCGCACAAAGTAGGCGCCGTCTACATCGCCGGCGCCGTCGAGCCGACGCTAAGCATTGACGTGACGGAGGCCGTCGAGCGACAGATCGCCTCTCTGCGCGCGCACAAAACGCAGATATCCGACATGGACAAAATGGCGGAGAACATCCGGCAGCGCTCGTTGGATCCGAACTCGCCGCCGGAATATCCCCGCCGCATTGAGCGATTCCACGTGATCAACATGAGGTGACCTGACAATGGCGATTGACTTCATGACCGAGGCGCAGGCGCAGCGCGACGAGCTCATTGAGCGGCGCCGCGACTTTCATCGGCATCCTGAGTTGGCCTTTGAAGAGCATCGAACGGCTGGCATCGTCGCCGATGAACTCGCTGCGCTGGGGCTGGAAGTGCAGACGGGCGTCGGGAAAACGGGCGTTGTCGGCATTCTGGAAGGCGCGGACGCTGGTCCCACGGTTCTGTATCGCGCCGATATGGACGCGCTGCCGATTCAAGAAGAAAACACGACCGACTATGTTTCGCAAACGCCGGGGAAAATGCACGCTTGCGGCCACGACGGGCATACGGCGATTGGCTTGGGCATCGCCAAGCTCCTGTCGCATCATCAGGCGGATTTGCGGGGAACTGTAAAATTCATCTTTCAGCCGGCTGAAGAGCGGGGCCGCGGCGCCGAATTCATGATTGCCGATGGCGCGCTGGA
Source organism: Chloroflexota bacterium (assembly GCA_026706455.1). Taxonomy (GTDB): domain Bacteria; phylum Chloroflexota; class Anaerolineae; order Aggregatilineales; family Phototrophicaceae; genus UBA6055. The sequence continues at coordinate 42,472 of JAPOYS010000118.1, forward strand.
AGCGCCCGCCCCCGATTATTGCCTGGGCATCCATCTTTGGAATGACCTCGACGTTGGGGCGGTCAGCGTCGTCTCTGGACCGACCATGTCGGGCGCTGGCCTGTTCGAGATTACGATCAGCGGCAAAGGCGGGCATGGCGCCATGCCGCACCAAACAGCCGATCCGATCGTTTGCAGCGCGCAGGTGATCGTCGCCCTCCAGTCGATCGTCAGCCGCAATGTGGATCCCTTGGACATGGTCGTGATTACCATCGGCACGATTCAGGGCGGCAGCGCCCGCAACATCATCCCGCAGACGGTGACCTTCAATGGATCCTTTCGCCTGTTCCGTGAAGCCACGCGCGAGCTGATCAAGTCGCGTATCCGCGAGGTCGCCGAAGGCGTCGCCAGCGGCATGGGCTGCCGGGCTGAGGTTGACTTTGGCTTGGGTATCGGCGCGGTGGTCAATGACGCGGAAGTGGCCGCCCGCGCGCGGCAGGTCTTCGCTCGCTTCGGCGACGCGGTTGAGATCGTCGAGAAGCCCTGGATGGCGTCGGAAGATGTCGGACTGTTCATGCAGCGCAATCCAAGCGCGTACTTGCTGGTGGGCTCAGCCAATCAGGAACGAGGGCTGGATTACCCGCACCATCACCCGCGCTTCGATATTGATGAAGGCGTGCTGCCCTTGAGCGTCGGTCTGATGTCCTCCTTGATCGCCGATTATCTGGGGGCGGATTAATCGATTCCGCGCAGGCGCGCCCCTTGGGTCGCCCGCCAAATTACAAGCCGTAGGGGCGATTCTGTGAATTGCCGTCCACATCACAAAGTGTAGGCGCGCCCCTTGGGTCGCCCGCCAAATCGCAAAAGTCGGAGGAGCGTCAGATGCGCGCGGCGCCGCCTTTCAGTTGGCTCGATTCGCCCGGCTGGATCATTCTGTCCGGTCGCCCGGATGCGCTGAGCGAGATTCGGGCCCGCGCTCTGAGTCGCTTCAACGGGTCGGGCGCCATCGCCTACATTTCCTTGGCCGGCGATCTGGGCGACGCGCTGATGGACGACCTAGCGGAATTGGGCGCTCCGGCCGGTTACCTGGTCGACCTGGACGATCTGGACAACAACGAAATCTACGAGCGGCTTTGCGCGGCGGGCATGATCGTGATTGAAGCGACGGGCGATGTCGATGGCTTGCGAACTTTGACGACGCATACGGTGGCGAGCGCGCTGAAGTCGGCGCTTGAGCATGGCGCTGTCTTATTCTTGGAAGGCGGGGCCGTGTCGCTGGCGGGCGAACACAGGATGGCTCATAACGGCGAACTAGAACGGGGACTGAATTTCGTTGACAACGCGCTGATCGCAGCCGGCGCGGATCGAGTCGCGGCGCTTGAACCGGCGCGCTCGGCGCTCAGCGACTTGCCAGATCTGACATTCATGGAGCTGGGACCTGGCTCAGCCTTGGCGCTGGGACCGGATCAGCAGATCGAAACCTGGGGCGATGGCGAGGTGACGATCCGCCTCGCGAAATCCGTAGGGGCGATTCTGTGAATGGCCCGCCATAACGATAACGCAAACTGTAGGACGACCCTTGGGTCGCCCGCCGCGGCGCAACCTACGAATGGGGCAACGTGATATGCCAATTACGATTCTGATCGGCGCGCAATGGGGTGATGAAGGCAAGGGCCGCGTGGTCGACTGGCTGGCGGCTTCCGCCGATATCGTGGCGCGCTACGCTGGTGGCGACAATGCCGGTCATACGGTAGCCCTCGACGGACAAGTCTACAAGCTGCATCTGATTCCGTCCGGCATCTTGCACAGCGATGTCGTCTCCATCATGGGCAACGGCATGGTGGTCAACCCGGTCAATCTCGTGCGCGAGATTGATGTGCTGCGGAAGCTGGGCTTGCGCATCTCGCCCGAACGCCTGGTTATCAGTTCGCGCGCGCATATCATCACGCCGGCGCATATCGCTCTCGACGAGGCGAAGGAAATGGCTCTGGGCGCAGCCAAGATCGGCACGACGCTGCGCGGCATCGGGCCCGCCTACCTGGACAAGACGGGCCGCGCCGGCATACGCACCGGCGATATGCTGCTGGATGTTGAGGAATTCGCCGAGCGCCTGGTCGCCTCAATGGAGGCGACAAATGAAGATCTGCGTTCACAAGGCTTACAGACGCTGGATGCGCGCGCAGCCGCTCAGAGCTACCTGGACGCCGCTGACATCTTGCGCCCCTACATCCGCGACGTGTCCATATACCTGTATGAGGCTTTGAAAGCGGGCAAACGGGTCCTATGCGAGGGCGCGCAAGGCACCCTGTTGGATATCGACCACGGCAGTTATCCCTTTGTCACCAGTTCGTCGCCGACGGCCGGCGGCGCGCTGACCGGCCTTGGTGTGGGTCCATTGTTCGTCGAACGCGTGCTTGGGGTGGCCAAGGCTTTCAGCACGCGCGTTGGCGGGGGACCCATGCCCACGGAACTGGATGGCGACATCGCCGAGCGCCTGCGCGGCAGCGGCGCCAATTTCTGGGATGAATTCGGCACCACCACCGGGCGTCCGCGCCGCTGCGGCTGGCTCGATGTCGTGATGCTGCGTTACGCCGTCGGCGTCAACGGCTTGAGCGAGCTGATGCTGACCAAAATGGATATTCTCTCGGGTCTCGACGAGTTGAAGTTGGCGACCGCCTACATGATTGATGGCGAACGATTCGAGTATCCGCCCGTCACTAATGAACAGCTGGAGCGCGCCATACCGATTTACGAGTCCATGCCCGGCTGGAGCGAGGACATAAGCAATTGCCGCGAATTTGGCGACCTGCCAAAAGCCGCGCGGCATTATATCGAGCGCGTCGCCCAGCTCTGCGACGCGCCAATTGAGATGGTCAGCGTTGGTCCCGAGCGCGATCAAATCGTGATGAAGACGACTCGCCCGCGGGTGGCGGCCCCGCGCTGACGATCTTGCATATACGCGCAATGGGCAGTAGAATGCGCATGACGCGCGCGTCTCAAGGAGAGTGAGCATGAAGGCATTGGGCACGGTGGCATTGGTTTTTCTGATCCTGCTGGCTGGCGGGGCGATCACGTCCAATCTGCTCTCTTCTGATTTGGCTATCCAACAGACAACTGACCCCAGCGGCGACTTTCTCACCGCTACGCCCGATCAAGCGGTCGCTTTTATCTTGGTCACCGGCTTCATCATCTTCAATGTGCTTGGCGCCGGTTTGACGCTTATGATCGTCTTCTGGCTGCTGAATCGTCAGGTGACCTCCGTCCGGCAGGATGCCAATTCCTGAGTTGCCCTCGCGGACTGAATCGGGCTGCCGAGCCACTGCCTATCAATGTCGCAAGCCAAACCAAGCTTCAGGCGCGCGCGAACCAAGTTGGTCTTGATCATAGCTATCGCGGCGGTCGCCGCTTTCGCGCTTGCGTTGGCGTTGATCCTAGGCGAGACCTTGACGCCCGACAGCGGAGACATAAATGCGGATTCCTACGCCGACGAGTTGGCAGCCGCTTTGAGTGGCGCCGATGCCGATATTGGCGAGAAGCTGATAAAGGAGACGGACTGCGCCACTTGTCATTTGACGGGCGATGGCAGCGCGGCGCCGCAATTCGCCGGGATCGGATCAATTGCGGGCGCGCGGCGGCCCCCGCTTGACGCTGAGCAATACCTCTATGAGGCGATCGTGCTGCCCGCGGCCCATCTGGTCGACGGCTACGCCAATGCGATGCCCAGCGATTATGGCCAGCGCCTGTCAGCCCAGGAGATCGGCCACATGATCGCCTACCTGCTCACGCTCACTGGCGAATAATGATTATTTTAGGGCCGGCCCTTGGGGCGCCCGCTTGCGCCTGAAACGACTGCAACGACCATGGATTCCTTCACAATCTCGGCGCTTGTCGATGAATTGCGCGCAGCCCTCGTGGGCGGCCGCGTTCAAGATGTGCTTGATGTTGAAGCGCTGGCGATCGGCTTGGAGATTTATGCCAAGCGCAGGCGCCGCTATCTTTACCTGAGCGCCGACGCCAGCCAGCCGCGCGTCCACCTGGTCGATGCCAAGCTCCGGCGCGGGCTGGCGAAGCCGACGCAGCTTGGCCTGCTCCTGCGCCGCTTTGTCGAGGGCGGCGCCATTGTGGACCTTCGCCAACCGGCTTGGGAGCGGCTGCTGGAAATCGAAATTGAAGCGCGCGACGGCACCTTCAAACTCATCGCGGAATTGATGCCGCGGCGCGCCAATCTCCTGCTCCTGCGCGATGGCCTGATCTTGGACTGCCTGAAGCGCGTGGGTCCCGACGAGAATCGCTATCGCCTTAGCCTGCCCAATCACGACTATTTACCGCCGCCGCCGATACGCGGTCAACTCGACCCGGCGCGCCTGACGGAAAGCGATCTGCGCCGACTGCTGGAAAACGCCGACAAGGGATCAACGCAAACGCGGCGTATTTTGCCCGGCAAGATTTTGGGCTTGAGTCCGCTGCTGGCGAAGGAAATCATATTCCGATCGACCGGGGATATAGCCGCCCGCGCGGAGGAGACCGACAGCGAGACTTTGTACGCAGCGTTTCAAGCGGTCGTCACGCCACTATTGCAGCGGCGCTGGCAGCCGGGCATCGGCCGCTTGCAGGGCGTTCCCGAGGCGGTCTCCGTCGTTCCCTTGACCCACCTGGATTGGGCTGCGCGCGAATCGATAAGCGCGGCGATGCAGGAATACTTCGGCGCAATCAACAGCCGTGACGCCTACGCCGAAGCCAAGAAACCGGTGCTGGGCGCCATCGACGAATCGAAGCGCAAGCTCGCGGCAAAGCTCGATTCTTTGCAGCGGGGGCTGCGCGATGAGAGCTCAATGGAGCGTCTGCGGCAGTCCGGCGAGCTGATCCTCGCCTATCAATACACCGTGGACAGCGGGCAGCGCGAATTGCGCGCTCAGTACGAGCCGGACGAACCCGAGCTCGTGGTAGCGCTTGACCCCGCCCTTTCGCCCTTGGAGAACGCGCAGAGCTACTTTCGCCGCTACGAAAAAGCCAAGTCGGCTGCTGGCGCTGTGCCAGCCTTGATCGAAGAAACCCGCGTGGAATTGCGATTCGTCGAGCAATTGGAGCGCGATTTGGCGGTCGCCGGCAACTGGCCCGAGATTGACGATGTGATCCAGATTTTGCAAGAGCGCGGTCATTGGCAAGGCGCGCGGCTGAAGCACATCGGCGGTGGCGGGCGCGCGGGACCCCTGCGCCTGGTAAACCGCGCCGGTTACGTGATTTGGCTCGGGCGCAACAGCCGCCAGAACGAGCGGGTCACCTTCAAGCTGGCGAAGCCGCAGGACATCTGGCTGCATGCGCGCGACGCGCCCGGCGCTCATGTGGTCATTCGAAACGACGGACGCCGAATCTCTGACGAACTGATTGCCGAGGCCGCCGCGGTCGCCGCCTGGTACAGCAAGCGGCGCGGCGACGCGCGCGTCCAGGTGGATTACACGCGTGTCAAATACGTCAAAGCGATCAAAGGCGCCGGACCAGGCATGGTCGCCTACCGCAACGAAAACTCCCTCTTCGTGCAACCCAGCGACGAATCCATTCTCAACTGAATCGCGCGCCCAAGCCCAAATCGAATCAACTTCTGTAGGGGCGAGCCTCAGTTCGCCCTCTCCGCGCTACCCGCCCAGCACACCATGCGCCGCCCGCAGCACCTGCTCGACGCCGACGTCCCGCACGCAAGGATGATATTTCGGATCATCCGCGCGCCAATCCAGGATGCGGCAGGGCGCGCAAGCGATGTCGGACCTCACTACTACGTGTCGCTTCGGATCGCCCCAGGGCGCGAATTCGATGGGATCAGCCGGACCAAAGAGGGTGACGGTCGGCGTATGGACGGCAGCCGCCAAGTGCATGGCGCCGCTATCGGGACCGAGGGCCGCCAGCGAACGGCGGTAAAGCGCGGCCAATTGACCGACCGTGGTTGCGCCCGCCAGGTTGGCCGCGTCGCGTTCCATCTTGGCGGCGATGTCGTCGATTATTTCGGATTCTTCCGCTGTGCCAGTGAATACGATTGCCGCCTTGAAATCACGCGCGACCGCGTCGGCGACGACCGCCCAATTCTCGTTGCGCCACAGTTTGCTGGCTGCGCCCGAGCCCGGATGGATGCAGACCAGGGGCCGCTCGGCCGGAATTTCCCAATCCGCCAGACAATTGTCGATGGCGGCGCAATCGGCGGCGCGCAGCGGGAAATCAAGCTGAATATCGTCCGCCGGCGGCACTGGACCAAAGGCTTCCACCAGACGCAGATTTTGCAGAACGGCGTGCTGATGTTCGCGCGCGCGCGACTCGGTCAAGAATGGCGACAGGCCTTCCAGATCATAACCGATACGCTGGGGGATGCCGGCGAGATACGCGAGCAGCGCTCCCCACCAGTGATCGGGGCGCATGATGAGGGCGCTGTCGTAACCGATCCGCCGCAACTGTCGCGCGCTGTTGAGCGCCAGGCGGTAGGCATTGTCGGCGATCGACCCGGCTCGTCCGAAACCGGGGAAGGGCAGGGTCAGGATTTGATCTACTTCGTCATAATTCTCCAGCAGCGCGGCGCAAAGGCCGCCGCAAAGGACGTGAATGCTGAGCTCGGGACGCTGCCGCTTCAGCGCTTTGATCGCCGGCGTCGTCAAGATCATATCACCCAAATGATCGGGCCGGATGATGAGAATGCGATTTGTCCGGCTGCTTTTGGTGAAAGCCGGCGCATAGGCGATCAGGCGCAGCAGCCCGTTTCGCAGCCGATGCTTGAACGAGCGCTGATGCAATCTCGCAGCCAGGCGTCGGTTGCGCGTTGCGAGCGCTGCTTTATCCAAGACCCATCTCCGCATAAACGCGCAGCAGGCGAGGCGTTAGCGCCGACCAATCATAGTATTCCTTTGCTACTCGCTCTGCGCGGGCGCCCAGTTCCCGCCGTCGCTCTTCGTCAGCCAGTAGCGCGCTGACGGCCTCGGCGAAAGCCTCCGCGCCATCGGCGATACACAGGGCAGCGCGCGCCTCGTCCTTCAAGCCGGCGGCGCCGACGGATGTGGACACCACGGCGCAGCGGGCCGCCATCGCCTGCAATATCTTCAAGCGTGTGCCGCTCCCCATCCGCAGCGGTACGATGTAAATGCTTGCTTTGTGGAGGTAGGGTTGTATCGAATCTACCCAGCCGGTGACCGTGATCCGACTGTCCGATGCGAGCGCTTGAATGCGTTCCTGAGGGTTGCGCCCCGCGATCAACAGACTCGCCTCGGGGTATCGTTGGCGAATGCGCGGGAAGACCGCTGCGTTGAACCACTCGACCGCGTCCACGTTTGGGCGGTAATCCATCTTGCCGCTGAACACAAGTTGGGCGGGCGCGCGCGTCGATTCTGCCGGCGGCGCATAATCGGCAGCGGCGACCCCGTTGGGCAAGACGTGAATCGGCGCGCCGCCGTAGCGTTCGAGCAGGCGGCGGTCTTCGTCGCTCACAGCCAGGACCGCGTCGACCTTCCGACAGATTGCGCCTTCATAGCGCGCCAGGCGTCTAGACTGTATCGTTGAGTAGATCGCCGCCGGCAGACGGCGTCGGTCGCGGCGTTCGACCTGCGCGACAAGCCTTTGCAGCTCGGCTTCGGCGTTCAGGGCATCGTATATGATTTTCGCGCTTCTCGCTTTTGCCCGAATGCTGGGCAGGTAGTGTCCCAATTCAATGCCGGAAAACTGTACGAGGTCGAATTCATGCGCCCCTAGCAAATCGCCAAGTTTCCGGTCAAAAGCCCGGCTGGCCAGCCGAGATTCTATATCGGCGCGCCCGCTCAGCAGGAGCATGGCGAGGCGCCGCCCTATGCCGCGACGTGGCAAGCCTACGCTTTCGACTCTTTCGCACAATTGATAGAGCGGGTTCGTCTCGGCGTCGACGGTCTGTTCCGTGAAACTCAGAAGCGTTACACGGCGCCGGGCTCGGGCTAAACCGCGAATTAAGCCAATGTTGCGGATGGCCGCGCCCGATTCGCTCGGGTAGGGCAGGTCCGGCGTCAGCAGCAAGATCTTCATCGCGCCTTCAATTGAGCACAGCTTCATAACATTCCAACACGCAGCGCGCGGTGTCGATCCAGCGGAAACCGGCCGCGCGCTGCCGGGCGGCCGCTGCTTGCTCCTCACGCCAGCGGCTGTCCGTCAGCGCTTTCTTGAGCGCCTCCGCAATCGTATCCGGGTTATGAGGATCGATGAGCGCGCCAACATCGCCAACGACTTCGGGCAGCGAGGCCTTGTCGCTGACGATGGGAACGGCGCCGCAAGCCATGGCTTCCAAGGCTGTCAAGCCAAAGCCTTCATAAAACGACGGCGCCACCAGCGCGATTGCCTGGCTGTATAAGGCGGGCAACTGCGCATCGGCGATATCGTGCCGCAGGACGATACGCTCGCCGATGCCCACCGCATTCAGATCCGACATCAACTCGTCAAAATGCCAGCCCGGGCGGCCAGCGATGACCAGCATCGGCGCGTCGGGCAATTCCAGGAGCAGATCGCGATAAGCCTCCGCCAAGCCGACGAGATTCTTGCGCGGTTCCAGCGTACCGACAAATAGAATGAATTCGGATGGCAGTCCCAGAGAGCAAATGACGGGCGCGGTCCGCTCCGGCGGCAGCGGCGCGAAGCTCTCATCGACTCCGAGTGCATGAACCGTGATTGCCTCTGCCTTCACGTTGAGGATTTCAATCAAATCTCGCTTGGTGGCTCGACTATCGACAAGTATATGGTCGGCGCGCTGAATGGACGCCTTGATTTGGCCATTATAATACCGGCGACTTTCGGCGGTGATGTATTCAGGATAATGAAGGAAACTGAGGTCGTGAATCGTGATGACGTGATGGCTGGCGCCGCGCTTGGGCGCGATGAAATCCGGGCTGTGCAAGAGGTCGAAGCGATGCCGCCAGAGCTCCAGCGAAAGCGCTGACCGTTCCAGCCGATGATGCGGCGGCGTCCAGGCGCTCACGCTCGGGAATCGACGGGACAAGCGCATATCGGACTTGCGGCTTTGCACTAATCTGATGTCGTGAGCGGGCGCAAGTTCTTCCAAGACGCCGATGACCGCCGTGATGTACCTGCTGATTCCGCCTACGCGGTAGTGTGTCAGCCGGGCATCGATTCCGATACGTGCCATAGCGCGAGTATAGCGGTATCATCTGAGCTGCGCCAGCGCTATCCACAACCCGCCCGCTGTTGCACAATGATGCAAACGGTCGCTGTAGGGGCGAGCCTTGGCCGTCCGCTAATAGGCAAGAAATGTAGGGGCGATCTATCAGGTCGCCTGCCGGAGCCCGCGATGAAACGGTACGACGTATTGACCCTTGGCGAGTCCATGATGCGCCTGACGCCGCCGGGTTACTTGCGCATTGAACAGACGCGCACCTTCGATATCTGGGTGGGCGGGACTGAGTCGAATACAGCCGTCGGCTTGGCGCGGCTCGGGCTCAAAGCGGCCTGGCTGTCGCGCTTGCCAGCGACGCCAATGGGACGCTACATCAGCAATCGCGTGGGGCAGTACGGCGTGGATGTCAGCCATGTCGTCTGGGCCGCTGCTGACGAACGCCTGGGCATCTATTTTCACGAAAAGGCGCAAGCGCCGCGCGCCAGCGAAATCATCTATGATCGCGTCGGCTCGGCCATGAGCCGCATGCGGCCGGAGGATCTGCCGGATGGTCTATTTGCCGCGGGCATAGCCGACATTCTTCACGCAACTGGCATTACGCTTGCGATCAGCGAAACGGCGCGCGAAACTGTGCTGGAGGCTTTGCGCCGCGCGAAGGGCGCCGGCTGGCGCGTCAGCTTCGACACCAATTATCGCAGCAAGCTGTGGAGCGGCGCCGAAGCGGCCGCCGGCTGCGACGCGGCCATGGCGCTCGCGGATCTAATCTTTTGCCCGCTCAGCGACTTCCAGGTCATGTACGGCGACGCGTCGGCCGAAGATGCCATCGAGCGTCTGGCGGCGCGCTACCCGCAGTCGCTAATCGTCATGACCTTGGGGCAAGGGGGCGCGCAGGCCCGCACTCCCGCTGGCGACCTCCTGCGCCAACCGGCGATTCTGGCCGGCGAGGTCGGGCGCATCGGCGGCGGCGATGCCTTCGCGGCCGGCTTCCTTTACGCCTGGCTCAGTTTCGCCGATGTCGCCGCGGCCCTGAAATGGGGCGTGGCCATGTCGGCGCATAAATATACGATTCCCGGCGATTTGCCCTTGGTTGATCGCGAGGCGGTCGCCGCTTTGGTTGCCGGCGGCTCCGGCGGTGGCTTAATTCGCTAGCGGCTTGTTCTTGAAAGTTGCCAATAGCCCCCGCGCTGATCTGGCAGACGCTAGGCGCTTGGCATATAATCGCGTGATTATCAGCCGACTGCTGGACCGCCCCGATACATGACCGCTGTGAAAACCAAGAAACGCCATCCCTTCATCCGCCTGCTCAACTATGCGTCTGTCTATAAGCGCAGGGTCGCGCTGGCCAGCCTCTATTCCGTGCTGGGCAAAGTCTTCGATATCATGCCGCCGGTATTGATCGGCATGGCCGTCGATATCGTCGTGCAGCGCGAGGACTCGCTGCTGGGTCGTCTGGGCCTGCGCGAGCTCTCGGCGCAACTCATCATCCTCGGCTTCGTCACCTTGATCATCTGGACGCTGGAATCCGTCTTCGGTTACATTCAGCGCATATACTGGCGCAACCTGGCGCAATCGCTGCAGCACGATTTGCGCGTCGACGCTTATGATCACGTTCAGCATCTGGAAATGGCCTACTTTGAAGACCAGAGCACCGGCGGCTTAATGTCGATCCTGAATGACGACATCAACCAACTGGAGCGCTTCCTCGATATCGGCGCCAACGATGTCGTGCAGATCCTGACGACGGTCATCGTCATCGGCGGGATATTCTTCTTCATCGCGCCCAGCGTCGCCTGGATGGCGGCGATTCCGATTCCCTTCATCATTTGGGGCTCCTTCCGGTTTCAAGAGCTGCTGGGACCGCGCTACAGCGCCGTTCGCGAGCAAGTGAGCATGATCAACCATCACTTGTCGAATAGCCTGAGCGGCATCGCGACTATCAAGAGCTTCACAGCCGAAGCCTATGAAGCGGAGCGGCTGCGCATCGAAAGCGATGAATATGTCAAGCGCAATCGGCGCGCCATCCGTTTGAGTTCCGCCTTCACGCCCTTGATCCGCATGGCCATCGTCTGCGGCTTCATCGCCATCACCATAGCCGGCGGGCAACTGGCGCTGAACGGCGCGCTTGATATCGGCGCCTACAGCGTACTCATCTTCATGACGCAGCGGCTGCTTTGGCCGCTGACCAGACTTGGCGAGACCTTTGACCAGTATCAGCGCGCCATGGCTTCGACGAATCGCATTCTCGATTTGCTCAGCATCAAAACGTCGGTCAATGACGGCGCCATTCATCTGCCGCTGCGCCAAGTCCGCGGAAAGATGCGCTTGAACGACGTGAAGTTCGCTTACAGTGACGGACGCGAGATAATCCGCGGGCTGACGCTCGATTTGCCGGCCGGCGACACGGTGGCGATTGTCGGGGCAACCGGCGCCGGCAAGAGCACCGTAATCAAGTTGCTGCTGCGCTATTACGATGTCAGCGGCGGCAGCGTAACGCTGGATGGAATCGATTTGCGGGATCTGAAACAGGCCGATATCCGCAGCGCCATCGGCTTGGTCAGCCAGGATGTCTTCCTCTTTCACGGCAGCGTGCGTGAGAATATCGCCTACGGCCGGAATGGCGCTGTGCCTGATGAACTGATCATTGAGGCGGCCATGATCGCGGAAGCGCATGAATTCATAACCGAATTGCCGCAGGGTTATGACACCATTGTGGGGGAGCGCGGCCAAAAGCTTTCCGGCGGTCAGCGTCAAAGATTGTCGATTGCGCGTGCGGTGCTCAAGAACCCGCCGATTCTCATTCTGGACGAAGCGACCTCGTCGGTGGACAATGAGACGGAAGCCGCCATTCAGCGCTCGCTGGAACGCATCGTGGTCGGGCGGACGACGATCGTCATCGCCCATCGCCTGTCGACCGTGCGCAAGGCCGACATGATTTATGTGCTGCAGGAGGGCCAGCTGCTGGAAAGCGGCTGCCACGACGAACTAGTCTCGCAGGATGGATTGTACGCGTCGCTTTGGCGGGTGCAGACGGGCGAGCGCGTGCTGGCTGGCGCCATACACTAATGGATCTGCGCCAGGAGCTTGTCGACAACGATCATGTTGTTCACCGCGTCAGTTGGGGCGAAGCGCGGCGCTCTCCCATGTAGCAGGGCGTCGGCGAAATCCTCGACCATCAGTTGATACTGATCAACGGCGGGGATGGTATGTTCGGTGAATCCCTCCGGACCCCAGTGGCGTGCGCTGCCGTCAACAGACTTGTCGATGACGAAGCTTTGTGGCACGACGATCATGCCTTGCGAGCCTTTGAGCGTGTAGCTGTGTTGGCCGTAGGCGCGCAGGCCGCAGTCAAAGTGCCCGATGACGCCGGACGGGAACGCGAGCGTGCCCGCCAGCAACTCGTCGACCCCTGATTGCGCGCCAATTCTGCCGACGCCGGTGACGCGTATCGGTTCTTCGCCAGTGATAAAGCGCATGAGATTGATGCAGTAGCAGCCGACATCCATGAGCGCGCCGCCGGCCAGGTCTTTGCTCAGGCGGATATTGGCGCCGTCTGAAACCGGGAAGGTGAAGCTGCTGTTAATGATCTGCAAGTTTCCGATGCCGCCCGCTTCCAAGATCTCTTTGACCTTGGCGTGCTGCGGATGAAAGCGGTACATGAAGGCTTCGGCCAGCAGCAAGCTGCGCTCTTCGAAGGCGTCCACGATAGATTGGGCTTCGGGCGCGTCGCTGGCGAAGGGCTTCTCATTGAGCGTGGGGATGCCCGCTTGGGCGCATTTGACGCTCCATTCCGCGTGCATGCTGTTCGGCAATGGATTGTAGATCGCATCCAGGTCGGCATCGGCGAGCAGCGCCTCATAACTGCCGTAGGCGCGCGGGATGCCGTGCTGGTCGGCCCAGGCTCGCGCGCGCTCAAGCGAGCGGCTGCCGACGGCGACCACCTCGCCGTTGCTCGACGCCTGGATCGCCGGGATCACCCGTCGCCCGATTCTCGCCGTGCTCAATATGCCCCAGCGGACTTTTTCTGCCATCGTCGACTCCAACTGTTGAACAACGCTACAACCAGCTGTCGATGATTGTAACGAGTTCGCCGGATTCTTTCAAAGCGTCGAGCGCGCCGTCTACCAGGCGCCAGGCCTCCGCGCGGTCGATACGCAGGGCGATGGCGTAGGGCTCATGCGTGATGTATTCGTAGCGCGGGGTCCATTCGCTGCGCGCGCGCAAATAGAGGCGCAGCGTGGTGGCGTCAACGACGGCGCCGTCGGCCAGACCAAGCCGCGCCGCATCCAGCGCGAATTCGGGCAGCTCGTAGGGCAGCATCGTAATCCATTGCCCATCCACTTCCCAAGCGCGAATCTCAGCATCGGCGCTGCTGGCGTATTCAAAGGCGATGCGCGCCTTCGCCGGCGCTTCGGCATCCGCTTGCGCGGTGTCCCTCGTCCCAACTACTACAAGACCATTGTCGAAATAGGATTGCGTGTAGCGGAGGTCGTCCATGCGCGCTGGATCGACGCGCAGCGCTGAGACCAGCATGTCAACGCGGCCACTGATCAGCGCGTCATGCAAAGCGTAGAAGCCGATATTCTCGAAGCGAATGGGCAGTTCGAGTTCGCGCGCGAGGGCGCTGGCGAGGTCGATATCCAATCCCTCAATCCTCTCGCCGTTGTCCAGCGCAAAGGGCGGAAAACTGGCGTCCACGCCAATGACAATTTCGCCGGCGGGGAAGGCGGATTTCACATCGGGCGGCGCCGAACGACGGCTCAAGACGACGATAGCTAGCGCGCCTGCAATGGCGAATGCCAATATCGCCGATCTCGCGGCGGAGGCCAGCTTCAGCCGGCGACGGGCGGCGGCAGCCACGGCGTCTCGCTCCTCTCCCAGCCGCGCGCGTAATCCTGGAGGGCATAGTAGATCGGTTTCCGTTTGAAGTCGGCGCTGACCAGCGTGAAATTATCGGGATGGCTGAGCAAATCGGCGGGAAATCTAAGCGCCCAGACGCATAGATTCTCGAGCCAGGTCCAGTTCGCCGCGACAAACTCGAAGGCTTGTATCGTGTAGGCTGTGCGCCGCGAGGGCCTTACGGCGCCGCTCCAGCGCGGGTGATCGTTCCAGCCGGATTCGGTCACGAAGACCCGTTTGTCGGCGTCGCCATGGGCGACCATAATATCGCGCAGAAGCTCGGCGCGGCGGAAGTTGAGGCGCTGCGGTGCGGGCTCGGCGGCGGGCGCGTCACGAAAACCGTAGGTATGAATGGCCAGCGCGTCGAAAATTTCGCGCGCCCCGTCTTGATACATCGCGGTCAAATAATCCAACTCGTTGAGGCCTGCAGCGCTTCCCGCGCCTTCCAACGTTGGCGCCAGGGCGCCAGCGAGCACCAGCATGTTTGAGTTTGCTGCTTTGATCTGGCCGTAGGCGGCGCGCAGCAAGCGAACATAGGCGCCGGGGTCAACGAGCCTGTAACCCCACTCGAAGCTGAGGTTTGGCTCGTTCCAGATAATGACGGCTGCGACCGACTCCGCATAACGCCGGGCGAAGGCGGCGGCGTAGCGGGCGAAATCGTCAAATGATTCAGCGGGGAGATAATTGAGCGTGGTTGGCTTGTCGGCGCCGTTTGGACGCGCCCACTCCGGCACCAGCCCCAGCCGCGCGATGACGCGCAGGCCCTGTCGATTCGCATGGCTGATGATTCTATCGGCGCCGTCCCAACTGAATCGTCCGCGTTGCGGTTCGTAGTACGCCCAAGGAAAGAATTGTACGATTGTCGCTGCGCCCAACTCGCGCGCGAGAACCAGCGAGCGCTTGATCTTGGCTTCTTGGACTTCGTTCTCAAGCAAAGTATGGACGCAGACTTGCCGGTTGGCGGTCTCGACGATTTGCTGCTCGCCCAGAGGGACGCGATCCGAGACTGGGCGCGGCACAGCGAGAGCCAGGAGCGACCCGAACAACAGAAGGCGCGCCAGAGCGCGACGCTTGCTTTGCAAAGCCAGGGCTAGGGACCAGGCGCGTCTGTGCTTTACGCGGGACATGACATGACAAGGCTTGGGCAATCGGTTACAATATCGGCTGTTGTTTGGCTCATTCACTATAGACGCGATGGGCGCGAAGAGGCAAGCCGCGCGCTCGCGGTAAGTTGCCAGAGGTGAATGAAGGGCGCAGGAAATTGTCGCAGCGAATCATAGCGATGTGGTCGGGACCGCGCAATATCTCGACCGCGATGATGCGCGCTTGGGAGAGCCGCTCCGATACGCGGGTCATTGACGAGCCGTTTTATGCGCATTATTTGTCTCACACTGGCTATGAGCACCCGGGCGCCGATGAGATCATCCGCCGCTACGAAACCGACTGGCGCAAGGTGGTGGAGGGTTTGCTGGGAGATTGCGCCGCAGAGCGGATATTCTTTCAGAAACATATGACGCAGCACATGTTGAAACACATCGACAGAAGCTGGCTGAGCCGCGTCAGCAATTGCTTTCTCATTCGGGATCCGCGCCGGATGCTCTTGTCGTTCTCGAAGGTGATTCCCGATCCCGCGCTGGAACAAACCGGGCTGCCGCAGCAAGTCGAAATCTTCAACTCAGTTCGGGCGGCGACGGGCGAGATCCCGCCGGTTGTCGCGGCGAAAGATGTCCTGCTCAATCCGGAGCGTACCTTGCGCAGGCTGTGCGCCGCGCTTGATCTGAGCTTTGACCAGGCTATGCTCGGCTGGCGGGCGGGCGGGCGCGAAACCGACGGCATCTGGGCGAAGCACTGGTACGCCAGCGCCCTGCAATCGACCGGCTTCGCGCCTTACCGGGAAGACGACAGGCCGCTGCCGACCGGGATGAATGGGCTTTTGGACCAGTGCCGCCGACTGTATGAAGAAATGGCACCGTACTGTATCAGGTAGGCAATGCGATGAAACAGAGTTTTAATCCCAAGAACCGCGACCTTCTCATCAACATCAATGGCGAGCTGCTGCATCGGGATGTGGCGGGCCTCAGTCCCTTTGATTCGGCTGTGCAAGGGGGCGATGCGGTTTGGGAAGGTCTGCGCCTGTATCAAGGGCGGATTTTCAAATTGATCCCGCATTTGGATCGCTTGCGCGATTCGGCCAAGGCGATGGCTTTCAGCGAAATCCCGTCGCATGAGGAGATCATAGGCGAAATCAGCAAGACCCTGGCGGCGAACAGTATGACGGATGGCGTGCACATCCGCTTGACCCTCAGCCGGGGCCTCAAGGTTACGAGCGGCATGGACCCGCGTCTGAACACGAGCGGTCCCACTCTGATTGTGCTGGCGGAGCATAAGCCGCCGGTGTATGACAAGAGCGGCATTCGGCTCGTCACGTCGAGTATTCGCCGCATACCGCCGGATTGCGTCGATCAAAACATCCACTCCTGCAATCTGGTCAATTCGATTCTGGCCAAGATTCAAGCGAACGCCGCCGGCGCCGATGACGCGCTGATGCTCGATTATCAGGGCTATGTAGCGGAGACGAACGCCACCCACGTCTTTATCGCGCGCGCTGGGCTGGTCTTGACGCCGGATACAGGTTCCTGCCCGGAAGGCATCACCCGAGGCGCGGTCCTTGAAATCTGTTTGGAGGCTGGCATTCCGCATCAGGTGAAGAATATATCTTTGAGCGAGGTATACCGGGCGGACGAGATGTTCTGCACCGGCACCATGGGCGAATTGGCGCCGGTCCTTGAGCTGGACGGTCGGCCGATCGGCGGCGGCGAGATCGGCTCGATGACAGGGCGCTTGAGCCGTCTGTTCCGCGAACGAACGGAGCGGGAAGGCTATCAGGTGGTGGAATTGGCTTCTCCGGGTTAGTATTTGCGTATTCATCATTTAGTCAAGAGGAGTGATCCTACATGTCTGATTTCTCATTTGTTGGCAAGCCGACGCCGATTCTCGACGGTCCGGCCAAGATCACAGGCAATTTGAAATACACCGGCGACCTCAAGATTGCCGGCATGTTGCATGCGCGCTTTGTGCTGAGCACTTATGCCCATGCCAACATCAAAGCGGTGGACACGAGCGCCGCGCTGGGTGTTCCCGGTGTACAGCGCGTCTTGACTTGCGACGATCTGCCGGAGCTGAGGCCTTCGTCGCGCGCCAAGTTAATGCTTGCGCGCGGCCGCGTGATTTTCGTCGGGCAGCCAATTGCGGTCGTCCTGGCTGACACGCCGGCGGCCGCGGCTGATGGCGCCGACTTGGTTGAGGTCGATTACGAGCCGCTCGAGGCGGCGATTTCGATTGACGACGCGATGGCGGAGGGCGCCACCATCGTGTGGCCCGAGGGCATCCCGACCGGCGCTGGCGACGAAGCGGCGCATGGCGCCGATACAGGCGGCGAGGCGGAAGAGGACGAAGAGGAAATCTCCAACATCGCCGGGCAAACGAAAATGGAGACGGGCGATGTCAGCGCCGCCTTCGCCGAGACCGATGTCATTGTCGAGCGCAGTTTTGATACGCCGATGGTGCATCAGAGCTCGATCGAAACGCAAGGCTGGGTGGCGCAGCCCAATCCGGTGACGGGCGGCATGACGATGTGGGGCAGCATCCAGTCGCCCTTTGGCGTGCGCTACGATATCGCCGATGTTCTGGACGTGCCCGAGTCCGATGTGACCGTGTACGGCATGCCGGTTGGCGGCGCGTTCGGCGCCAAGTTTGGATTGTATGAACCCCTGACCGCATTGATAGCGGCCACCGTAGGCCGGCCCGTCAGCCTGATTCTGACGCGCGGCGAAGAGCTGCTGAGCACGAATCCGGCGCCGGCGCTGCGCATCTATGGCAAGCTGGGCTTCAAGCGCGACGGGACGCTGGTCGCGATGCAATCGAATGTGACGGCTGACACCGGCGTGTACCCGAGCGGGCTTGGCGGTTTCGCAGCGATGCAATTCGCCAGCTTCTATCGCTGCCCCAATTTGCTGCTTGAATCGACCAATGTCGTCACGAACAAGCAGTCGGTTGGCGCTTATCGCGCGCCGACATCACCGTCCGCATTCATGGCGGTCGAGACG
Organism: Chloroflexota bacterium; assembly: GCA_026706455.1. Classification (GTDB taxonomy): domain Bacteria; phylum Chloroflexota; class Anaerolineae; order Aggregatilineales; family Phototrophicaceae; genus UBA6055. The sequence goes on from JAPOYS010000118.1 coordinate 60,577, forward strand.
CTCTTTGATGAAGCGGCGCAGCAGCTGGGCATCGACCCGGTTGAGCTGCGCTTGAAGAACGCGGCGCGATCGGGCGATCCGGCGCCCGATGGCGGCGACTTCCCGGTCATCGGCATGGTGGAGACGCTGGAAGCGGCGCGCGAGCATCCGCTGTGGCAGAATCGCGTGGAATCGCAAGCGCAGGGCCGCGGCGTCGGCATCGCCATTGGCGGCTGGATGGGCGGGCTCGAGCCGGGCGCGGCCGTCTGCAAGTTAAACCGCGACGGCGTCTTGCAGGTGCAGATCGGCACGGCTGATTTGTCTGGCACGCCGACTTCCTTTGCGCAGCTGGCGGCTGAGGCTTACGGCGTCGATGTGGACAAGGTGCGCTTCGTCTACAGCGATACCGACAGCGCGCCCTATGGCGGCGGCGTGGGCGGCAGCAAAACCCTGTATACGCTGGGCAATGCGGTCATACGGGCGGCGGAAGACGCGCGCCGCCAGACGCTCGCCATCGCGGCTGAGGAGTTTGAAGTATCGGCTGAAGACCTGGAAATCGTCGATGGACGAGTGCAGGTGCGCGGTTTCCCTGATCGATCGGTCGCGCTGGGCGACCTGGCGGGCAAGGCGATGACCTTCGGCGGAGAGTACGAGCCGATTCACGGCAGCGGCAGCCAGGCAATCACTGATCGGGCGCCGTCGTTCTGCGCGCAGATCGCCGAGGTCGAAGTGGACGAAGAGACGGGCGAGGTCAACTTGCTCAACCTGGCGGTTGTGCAGGAGGTCGGCCGGGCAATCAATCCGCTGACGGTGGAAGGGCAAATGCAGGGCGGCGCCGTGCAAGGCGTCGGCTGGGCGCTCTACGAAGAGATGCGCTACGATGACGATGGCCAATTGCTGTCGGGATCCTGGATGGATTATGCCATGCCGGACGCGGTGCAGGCCTCGCCGATTCAGACGCGAATCGTTGAGGTGCCGTCAACCAGCGGTCCATTTGGCGCGCGTGGCGTGGGCGAGCCGCCGGTGATACCTACCGTCGCCGCGATTGCCAACGCGGTCGCGCATGCGACTGGCGTGCGCATGACGGAGACGCCGATGACGGCGCCCCGTGTGCTGGCGGCGCTGGAGGGGCGATAAGTTGTTGTTGAGTCGGGAGGGCGAGCCACCGCCTCGCCCCTACGATTTGCGCTGGGCGCGGGCTTAGCCGCAGATATTCACAGCTTGCCGCCGTCGATCGAGAGGACTTGGCCCGTAATCCAGTTGGCGTAATCGGAAGCGAAGAATAGTACGCCATTGGTGATGTCCTTGGGCGAGCCCAGCCGCTTGAGCGCGAAACGATCGACAAGCGCGCGCTGGCCTTCTTCGCCGTAAGACTCGAACTGCTTGATGGAGTTGGGGTTGGACAGGACGAAACCGGGCGCGATATTGTTGACGGTGATATTCCAGCGCCCCAGTTCGTGCGCGAGTTGGCGCGTCAAGCCGATCTGAGCCGCTTTTGCCGCTGCGTAAGCCTGGATGCCGGTGAGGCTGACGCCCAAGCCAGCGCCGCTGGAAATGTTGATGATGCGTCCGCAGCGCTGTTGCTTCATGCTCGGCGCGACCGCCTGCGAAAAGTAAAATGCGCCGCGCGAATTGACCTCAAAGATGCTGTCCCAGTCGGGCTGGCTGATCTCTTCCAATGGCCGACCGACTTGCCCCAGTACGCCGCCTGCGTTGTTGACGAGGATCTGTACGGCGCCGTCTGTTGCCAGAACTTCCTCGACGAATGCAAACACCGCGTCGCGAATCCTGACATCGACAAGGCGGACCTGACAGGCGCCGCCGGCATCCTGGCACAGTTGGCGTGTCTCCTGGAGCTCGTCGCCGAGCACATCGCATGCCCACACGGAAGCGCCGCGCTCGGCAAAAGCCAGGGCGATCGCGCGGCCGAAGCCATGCGCAGCGCCGGTGACGATCGCAGATTTCCCTTCGAAGCGAATGTTCATGCAAACTCGGCTTTCAGTTCGTCCAGATTGGTCAAGGATTGTTGGCGTTTTCCCGTTTCAATCTCGCGGACCATCTCGACCCAGCGGCGGGTCAGGGGCATGTCGAGACTCACAGCGTCGGCTTCGGCGAGAATCGGCTCGTACATGATTACTTCGGTTTCGCGCTTGCGAATTGCCAGGTCGCGCCAGATGCCGCTGTGGGTCTTGGCCGACAGCTTGTTGAACTCGACAAGCGCGTCGAGCGACCGATGGATCGCATCCAGATCGCCTGCCAGAAAGGCGGAGGGCGCAAAGCCATTGAATCCGTACGCTTCAATTCTGAGACGTTCAGCGAGCGACAGAATCTCTTGCGCCGCCCGAATGTACAGACTGCGATAGCGCGAATCAGCCAGCGCCTCGGCAATCGCTTGATGCGCCAGCGCGCTGATAAAAAGCATAGCGCCATAGGCTTCCTTGCCCCAGAGATAGCCCCAAATGTTGTCGGTGAGTAGAGTGTCCTTGTCGAAATCGCGGAATATGGCGCCCATGCGATTGAGGCGGTCGCTGATTGCGCCGTCGAGCTCGCCAAGGACGACCGCGCCTCTGCCTCCGAAGAGGATTTCGCCCGGAGCATGATAGTCGGCGCTGAAATTGACGAAGGCGCCCAGCGTCCGTTCGCGACCGACAACCTGCGAAATGATGAGTTCGTTCAAGCCGTTCTGGACGGACATCACAAAGCCGTCGGCGGCGACGTAGGCTGCAAGCGCCTGGACTGCCGCGCGCGTGTGCTGCGATTTGACGCAGAGCAGAATCGCCTCGAACTGTCCTTGCAGCTGCTGCGGCAGGCGGGCCTCCGCCTCGACGCTGAATTCGTCGACCGGTCCCTTGATTTGCAGTCCGGCGCGATTGATGGCATCGACATGTTCTTCGGCGATGTCGACGAAAACGACATCATGCCCGGCTCTTATCAAGTAGGCGCCCAGCGTGCCGCCAATTGCGCCGGCGCCCCAAATGACCAATCGCATCAGTCCCAACCTCCTGCCAGCAGCGCCAGCGTCTCGTCGACTGCAACCCGCCAGATCGCCAGCATCTCGTCGTCCGAGCGTTGATAAGAGCCGCCCATGTTGCCATCGCCCAGGACCTGGCGCGTTTTTTCCGGGCTGAGCCGCATCAAGGCGTCGAGATCGGTCACGGGTTTCGGCTCTGTCGGCAACGGGAGATCCGGCAGGCGCGTCCAGGGATAGTTCTCCATCCAGGAGGCGTGTGAGCAGACCGGGTCTATCTCCATTACTTTCGCCCAGGTCCGCGGCGCGTTGTACCAGTTGTGCCATTTGACCGTTGTGTCCGGGTTGTCCATCGTCCATTCGCGCAGCATGCCTTGCGCCGGCGCATTGCCGCCGTGGCCGTTGACCAGCAGAATGCGGCGGAAGCCGGCGCGGCGGATGCTATCCAGGACATCGCGAATCAGAGCAAGATAGGTTTGGATACGCAAGGTGACGGTGCCGGGAAACGCTGTCCACTGCTGGGCGAGGCCGTAGGGCAGGGCGGGATAAACCGGCAGGCCGGCAATTTCGCCCGCTTCTTTGGCTAGCCGCGCCGACAGAATTGTATCGACGCTTAAACTGAGGTAGGCGTGCTGTTCTGTGCTGCCAGTTGGCAGGATGCAGCGATCGTCCGATTTGAGATACTCCTCGACTTGCATCCAGTTCAATTCTGATATCAGCATTGTCCGCTCCGCAGAAACAGCCGTGAGTCGTTTTCGGTTTCGATGATAAACTATTGTACGATACGAATGGCAGGTTGGCACGGCTTTTGAGCGCGCAGGTTAGCGAGTTCGCCTTTCTGCCCGACGCGACAGTTAGTCTTGCAGACCTCCGTTACGGATGCGGAGAAAGCGCAGAACTGCAGGAAGGCTAAGCTCATGGAACTAGATACGCTTGAAAGAGTAACTCCGACGGCGATGATTCGACCCCATCGACGGATCACTGGCATCTCAGCGATCTTGCTGCCCTTCCACGAGAACGGCGAGATCGATTGGCCCGGCTTGGCGAATCACGTCCGGCGGACAGCGGAAGCCGGTTTGACGCCGGCGGTCAATATGGACACCGGTTACGCCAACTTGATATCGGAGGACGAGCGCCAGAAGGTGTTGCGCGCGACCCGCTGCGCGCTGGCTGGCGGTGAATTTGTGGCCGGCGCCTTTGTCGCGGACAAGCCGGGCGATCCATTTGACGCGGAGGCCTACTTCCGCCAGGTCGAGGACATCCAGAGCCAGGGCGGCAGGCCGATCATCTTTCAATCTTATGGCTTAACTCGGCAGGCTGGCGCCGACATCGTGCGGGCTTACGAGACGCTTGGCAGGAAAACGGATGCCTTCATCGCCTTTGAATTGGGGGCTATGTTTGCTCCCTTCGGCGCGATTTATGATTTGGAGACATACGCGGGCCTGCTGGGCGTTTCCGCGTGCGTCGGCGCCAAGCATTCTTCGCTGAGTCGGCAGTTGGAGTGGGAGCGGATCGCGCTGCGGGATGCGCTGCGTCCGGACTTCAAGGTCTTCACCGGCAATGACCTGGCGATCGACATGGTGATCTACGGCAGCGATTATCTGCTGGGCTTGAGCACATTCGCGCCCGATCTTTTCGCGCGGCGCGACGCCATGTGGCTGGCCGGCGATCCTGGATTCTACGAATTGAATGACCTGCTGCAATATCTGGGCTTCCTCGCTTTCCGTCCGCCAGTACCCGCCTACAAGCACTCAGCCGCCCAGTTTCTGAAGCTGCGCGGCTGGATCAACTCCAACCGGACACACCGCGATTCGCCTTCCCGTCCCGCAAGCGATGTCCCGATATTGCGCGACATCGCGGCGCGGATGGGTGTATTGAATGAGAGCTAGTCGATGGCGCTGAAGCGTGTGGCGCAGCTTCGCAGCTATTCACAATTTAAGAGCTACTGCGATTCCGTTGGCGCGGATCTGCCCGTCGATGAGTCGGTCTTGTTTGGAAGCGGGTCGCCGCTTGCCCGCCCGTACGAGTACCGCGGCCGCTCGCTGGGGAATCGCTTTGCCATTCTGCCGATGGAAGGTTGGGACGGCGCCAAGGCCGGTGGACCAACGGAATTAACGCGCCGGCGCTGGCGTCGCTTTGGCGTAAGCGGCGCGAAACTCATCTGGGGCGGCGAGGCCGTGGCGGTGCGGCACGATGGCCGGGCAAACGCGCGTCAACTGGTCATTAGCGTCGCCACGGTCAAGGAGTTGGCGGAACTGCGTCAAGGACTTGTGAAGGCTCACGAGGAAAGATTTGACAGTACCGAAGACTTGCTTGTCGGCTTGCAGCTGACGCATTCGGGTCGCTTCTGTCGGCCCAACAGCCATAAATTGGAACCGGTCCTTCTGTATCGTCATCCCCTACTCGACGAGATGTTTCAGGTCGATGACGATTCGTATGTCATGACCGATGGCGAGATCGAAAGGCTGATCAAGGATTTCGGCAAAGCGGCGCAATTGGCGCAGCAGGCCGGTTATGATTTCGTCGACATCAAACATTGTCATGGCTATCTTGGGCATGAATTCCTCAGCGCGGTTGATCGACGGGGAGAATACGGCGGCAGCTTCGAGAATCGGACGCGCTTCCTGCGCAACACGGTCGAGCTTATTCGCGCTTTGGCGCCGGGGCTCGATATCGGCCTGCGGCTCAGCGCGGTGGATTGGATTCCGTTCCGAGCGGGCGCAGATCAAACGGGCGAGCCGATCCCGTTCGACGGCGGTCGATATCCTTACGGCTTCGGCAGCGACGGCAGCGGCATCGGCTGCGATCTGCGCGAGCCGCGCCAATTCCTGGCATTGCTGCGCGAGCTTGATATCCAGCTCGTCTGCATCACGTTGGGAAGTCCGTATTACAATTTCCACATTCAGCGCCCGGCGGCTTTCCCGCCATCTGACGGCTACAACCTGCCTGAGGATCCGCTGGTCGGCGTCGCGCGCCAGATCAAGATCACGGCAGAACTCAAGTCGAGTTTTCCCGATCTTACATTTGTTGGGTCAGGTTATTCGTATTTGCAGGATTGGCTGCCCAACGTGGCGCAAGCGACCGTGAGCCGGGGCTTGACGGACTTCGTCGGCTTGGGCCGCATGGCGCTGAGCTACCCGCAGCTGCCGGCCGATTTGCTGATGGGAAAAGGCTTGCAGCGCAAGCGAATCTGCCGCACCTTTAGCGACTGCACCACGGCGCCGCGCAATGGCTTGGTATCCGGCTGTTATCCGCTGGACGAATACTACAAATCGAGCGAGGCCTACGAGCGGCTAACGGCGGTCAAGAAGGAGGCGCGGTGACCGTGTTTGCACGGCTCTTTCGCAGTGATGGGTGAACTGCCATTTCGCCCGTACGCGCTTTGGGATGGGGCGGCGGGCGACTCACAGAGTCGTCCCTACAGAAGCTCAGTAGAACCAATAGAGTAATGCAAATTTCATTAAAGCAACGATTTGTAGGGGCGACAGGCGGGCTGTGTCTACGCGCCCTACCAT